>JBARIF010000673.1:0-16152 GCA_049799615.1 Terriglobales bacterium | reverse complement strand
GTCACGTGTTACTCACCCGGTCGCCACTTTACTCATGGATTGCTCCACTTTCTCGTTCGACTTGCATGTGTTAGGCACGCCGCCAGCGTTGATTCTGAGCCAGGATCAAACTCTCATTTGAAACCTGTCGTCTGCCGACGGGTAGTTGGCAGACTGCCACCACGCCCTCGAAGAGGCATGGTGGATCTATCTTGTGAGATCGCTCGGATTTCAACCCGAGCCTTCCTCTCACGACTGGCACGTTCAACCTAGTTGTCAAAGAACCGATCCGCTACCGCCTGAGCGGGCGCTTTCAGTTCAGAGCAGATGTGTCTGTGTGGCCGCGGGCGACTCGCCCGCGATCTTCAGTGCACACCTGCCTGTCCTCGAAACTTGTACAAACTACGCGTCTTGCGCGGTCACTGTCAACCCATGGCTGGCACAGGATATCCACCTGTTTTCCACAGCCGGGGAGCTAAACCACTCATTCCAGCGGAGCTCTACGCGCACGCAGCAAAACGCTTCTTCCTCTCGGCAGGCAGCACAGCGCGCCTATCCCATTTCGGCACAAGCCGAGGCGGAAGAGCATCAGTTTGAAAAAAGATCACTTGGAGGTTTCTGCGAAAAACGCTTAAACCCTTCGAGGAACCTTGTCCCCGAATGTTGGCCCCGTGGCCGGGACCGATTTGCAGGAATTACCTGTATTTAATTAGATGCCGGACGAGCGACGAGAGTTTCACACAATACGCCCGGCTAGCCACACCACTGCTCTCGGTGAATTGTTTATATCAGATGAATGCCGGAGAGCGCAAGGGGGTGTTTACGAAGTTGAGGCGGGAGCTCTGGGAGACGATAATTAATTTGACCTTGACGGGGTGCTAGCAATCGCAAACGGCCTCAATTCGAGGCCGTTTTCATTTTCGCGCCAACCCTGCCGAGCTTTGCTCGGCGGGACGGGTGAGGGCACCCGTCCCTACGTGGTCCGTGGGAAGCGGATCAGCCGCTCGGAAGACATCCTGGCAACGCACTTGCGAAATAATCTCACTACCTGGGCGGCGGCAGCCTCCACGCCACCGTGACCAGCAGCGCCACCGCGATTCCCAGTGACACTTCCACGAAGCGGTGAGTGGCGACGATCCAGGGCGGGCGTCCGTGGGTGATAAGCAGGACGATAGTCAGTGTGATTGCGGCAAAACGATAGGCGCTGCCCAGGCGCAGCAGGGCGGAGAGGATGCCGCACAGCAGGATGCCGGCTCCGTACACCATCCAGTTGGCGTTGAAGAAAGTAGCAATCAGGGCGCCCAGGGCCGCGCCCACGCCGGTCCCGACGAAGCGCTGCCAGGCCAGCGCAAGGGGATCGGTAACCGAAAGCAGGATCACGATGGTGGAAATCGGCGCCCAGTAAAATTCCGGCAGCTTCAGCATGCGCGCCAACAGCATGGACACAACCGCAGCGATGGCTGTGCGCAGGGAGTGGAACAGAGCTTCGCGGGTGAGGCCCAGGCGGGTTGTCCATGCAGCCATATGGCGGGCAATTGTATCGTGTGAGTGGAGAAATTCTCGCGGGCGGGTCGCCCGCGACCACCCGACCACCGCACCACCCCAAGCTTGCCGAGCTTGGTTCCATCTGGGCGGGCGGGATGCAGTCGGGGCTGAGCAGATGACGCAGGTGGTCACCATCGTAATCGAGAACCCGACAATTCTCTTTAGTCCCCGCCCCAGCGCGCTACAATCGCGGCAAACACCGTGGATATTAAGCGCATAGCGAGCACGTTTACTTACCGCATCGAGGCCAAACCTGAAGGCGGATTCATCGCCCACGCCACCGATCCCAGCCTCCCGCCGATCGAGGCGCCTACGCGGATGGAGCTGCAGCAAAAGATTCAGGCCAACATCAGCGCTACCCTGGCCAAGGAATTTCCCGGATTAAATCTTCCCTCCGGAAATCTTCCCGCGGGTAAGGAGTTCAAGTTCGATTTCCACATTGAAACCAAGCCGGGCGGCGGATTCAGCCTGCATTCCCTTGACCCGAACGCACCCACCATCGAAGGGTCCAGCCACGAAGAGATCGAGCATCCTTTCGCGGAAAAGCTGGCCGGCGTAGTCGGCAAGTATTTCCTGCCCGAGCTGTCTCAGGCGCTGGCCAAACAGGGCGGGGCCGGAGATGTAAAGGTGTTCGTGGACCGGAAGGTAGGCTTTACGGCGAATGCCGTATCCCAGAAGCTCATCTCCGACCGTATGCAAGATTTCCAGCCATCCGGCACGCTTCAGCCCTCGAACATCGGAGACGTTGTAACCGGCGACAACTCGCCAATTACTTTTGAGAAAAGCAAGAGCTGGCCCATCCTCCGTTTCCTGTTTACTTTGCTCGTGGTCGTCGTGCTGATGTACTTCTTCCTCCATCGCTGAAGGCGCGGTTTTGAGCCGTGCGGGCCACGCTGGGCTTGGCTGAACCCTCCTGAGCTCAGGCCTGCCGAAGCTTTGCCCGGTATGGACGGGTCGGAAACCCACCCCCACATGACCGGTGCCACTGCTTACCTGTCGTGAATAGCTGAGTTAAGCCATTGAGGAGTTCACTTCGCGGTCAATCCAATCTCTGCGCCAAGCACCTTCGGCGCTGTCGCGGGCACGCCAGAAGTGCTCTCGAATAACGCGAGAGTACTATGGCCGGCGCCATGATCCAGGCTGCGCTGCACGATGTACGTCTCCTGCGATTGTACTGGTATTTCGACGATGCTCGCCGAGGATACCTGTAGGGGCCTGTCCGGCTGCGATAGACCGATAACCTCTACGTTTTGATTCGGCCATGGATTGCGCAGTCGAAGCATGCTTCTGGCGCCAGCCTGAATTGCGATGCCCTGGAGTTGGCCTTTCCGTATCAGGACGCGAGCTCTTCCGCCATAGTGCAGCGCAATCGTCGCATCAGCACTCCAGTCGTCCGGCCATGCCGGGGCGACGCGAAGCAGGCCGTCGTAATCCTGCGCCAATGCTTCTTGAAGTGCGCCCGTCAAAACCCCGATCTGTTCGACATAGAACTCTTCACCAAAGAATTTCGCCAGGCCATTGGGATAAAGCTGATACCGCGTGGTCAGCGCCAGTAGGCTGGACTTTACCTGCCCCGCCATCCCCAGCCGTGCGGCTTCAATTGGGTCCCAGCTCCAATCGGCTTCATTCTGATTGCGTCTGGCCATGAAGGTCCGGACCGCGATCCCATGCATGGGCCCATCGTCAGCGATCAAAGAGTACGGCCATACGGGCTCGAGGGCAGTGTTCTCTACATTGTGAATCGGGGCGGCCGGATCGTAACTTTCCGCAAAGATGGTGTCGTCAAAGGCTGCGGCAGAACTCACCAGTGCCGATCGGTCGGAGACGCGGACAATGGGAAAGTCGGGAAGTTGGGTCGTGGCGGAGCGCAGCGTGGCGACCAGCTCTGGATCTACTTTCAGCAAGGTCGCGGCTTCTGCAACTGCCGGAAACAGGGCGCGCATGGCGGCGACATTGGTGATTGGATCATGCACGTCCCAGACGTTTTCATTAGCGTTGGCCGGGTAAGTGTGCAGTTTTCCATCTTTGCCTCGCGTCGCGTAAGCGAAGAGAAAGCGGGCGGCTTCGCGCATGACCGGGTAGTTCGTCCGCAGGAAGTCCATATCGTTAGTGAAACGATATTGCTCCCAGATCCAAAGCGACACTTCTGCGCCGGTCGATAGAGTGCGAGCATTGTAGTAGGGGGGATAATCTTCGCCACAGTTGATGGGCGCCGGGACGTGCAACCAGGTTTCGTTTTCATACCCCTGGCCATTGAAGCGCATAGTTTCCGGGATACAGATTCCCTCCCGACCTCCCATGTGGTCATGCGTCCACTTCAGCATTGCAGGGAGATTCTCCCGATAGAGCCGGAAATAGGATTGGTTGAGTTCGGGCAGGCCGGCCCCCAGATTGGCTGCGACCTGCATGCGCAAATTAAAGTGCCAGTACGCCGATGGGCCCCACTGGTGCGCGTCCCGGATGGAAGAGTACAGATCGCCGATGCCGGCCTGCGAGCCCGGAAAGCGATCCAGACTTTCGCCCGCCGCGGCGTAGAGATCGATGGTCCGCAAATTCTCAAAGTACTCAGCCATGCCGTCTGGTGAAGACAGCTTCATGAGGAAGGCGCGCTCCCAAAAGGCGTGCCAAGCCTTCCTGTGATCGTCCGGACCCAGTTTCGCGGCCGCTTCGAGAATTGGAGCCGCGGCTTTTTCCCCATCTCCACCTCGCCAGCCAGGGGCTGCGACCAAAATTCGAAAGGTGCCATCGGCACGGGGATGAAAGGATAGCGTCGCGGAGAGAGGTGACGTTTGTTCGACCCGTACGTCGCGAGCCTCTGCCTTTACGGCTGCCAAGGAACCAAAAGTTTGGCCGCTTGCGCCAGCTTCCACGGTATCCTGCCAGGTTTCCGAGATCACGGCCCAGCCATCTGCGGTCTGCACCACAGGATGACGCGGCTCCCAGAGCTTGAGGATCGCGGTTTGCAGAACGGCCGGATCCGCGCCGCTTACGTCGAGTTCAAATACATCGGTTGATTTCTGAATGTACGCGGTAGCGGTAAGCCCGCCTCCCTGCTCCTGAAATTCGCCATCGTACATGTCGACCCTGGCGGAGAAATCGCTCGCAGAGGCTAGTTTGGCCAGGCCCGGCACCACCAGTTGACCAGGGGAGAGACGCAGCGGAAGGGTATCTGCCCGATTCAATTGAGCGGTGAATCCATCCTCCGCCCAGACCGCAGCGCCGAGCGTCCCATTCCCGAGCGCCATCGCCTCCCCGGTCATGGTGTTCGGCCGCTTTAAAACGATGTCGGATCGCCGCACCAATCCTTGCGCGTCTATTTTGAAAAGCCGCTGGTCCGGTAGCGCCTGCCCTCCGGCTATGCCAGCGGCCACTGTGATGCAGCATGTTGCGACGAGCGCGGCGCTTCGAGTAATCATCGGCTCCTCGTTATCTTCAATCGTCCGGTGCGCAATCCCACTAATACTTCCAGTTCGTCAGGTCTGCGGCGGTGAGAAACGAACGGATCATGCATCAGTCAGCCCTGAAGCGGCGCAGGAGCGACGCTAAGGAAATTCTAGTGTGATCAGCTTGGCGTTCTGTTTACCTACGTTGGTCAACTTGTGAGTGAGGCCGCCCTTCTCCCAGAGTATGTCTCCGGCTTTGAGTTGGACCTTGGATGCGGCTCTGCCTTCGACGTCGCTGCGCAAATCGAGGTCGGTTACCGCTACCACCAGATAAGGGCCGGCGTGACGATGTTTGGGCAGCACCCCGCCGGGCTGCAGTTGTAGCTCCGAGGCGCGGGCGCCGTCCTTTACGAAGAGGATGTCCTCGGTGCCTCCGTTCAGGATGTGCAGGCCTCTTTCCTCATCCCACTTGGGCGGCGGCGAAGGGCGGGCTTTCTCGTCCTGCATGAGTTCGATAATGATGATGCGGAAGGGCTGGTCGGAAAGATTCTTCGCCATATGGGCGAGGCCGGCGGAGAGGAAGTGCGTCTCTCCACCCTGCAGAGTGATCGTGACCGGCGGCTTGCCCGCAACGTCGTTTTCTACATGCGCGGCTCCCAGGACTACGTAGACATAGTCGTGGCGATGACGGTGCATGAGCGTGGCGGCATGGGGCGCAACTTCCACTTTGAACGCGCGGACGTACTTATTTTGCAGGGCGAGATGGTGGTGGGGCTCGGAGGTGATCTCGACGTCCAATGGAGTCTGGGCGGTGAGATTCAGGGCGAACAGCACGACAACGAGGAGAGCGTGACATCTGCGCATGAGGCGAGATTCTAGCATTTTGCTTCGGCGCTTCCTGAATTCAACCACGGAGGACGCGGAGACCTTTCAACCGGTTTAGACTGTGTCTTACATGAGCGATCTGGGGAAATTGTTGGTGCTGGTCGGGGCAATTGCCATTCTGGCGGGAGTGGTGCTCATGCTTGCGGGGCGGGCCCACATCCCTTTGGGACGGCTGCCCGGGGACATCGTTTATCGCGGCAAGAACAGTACGTTCTATTTTCCGCTGGCGACCTCGATTTTGGTCAGCGTGGTGCTTTCGGTGGTGCTTTATTTGATTCGGCGGTTTCGGCATTAGTGCGCTTCCGGGGTAAGAGAGCAGATAAGTCACAGTCAAATTCAACGATGTCGGACAGAGCCTGCCCTGAGCGAGGTCGAGGGAGTGTCCGACCCACACTGGAGTGCGATGAGTTCCACGGACCAGCTCGGATTCAGTTTCAAGCCTCCCGATCGCCGCGTTTGGACGGTGCGCGATCTGGTGGCGGCAGTGCGCACGCATATTGAACGCGAGTACGGCGATACCTGGGTGGAAGGAGAGATCTCGAATTTCCGGGCACATGACTCCGGGCACATGTACTTCACCTTGAAGGACCAGAACGCGCAGATTCGCGCCGTGATGTTTCGCTCCCAGGCGCGGTTGCTGCGCTTTCGTCCGGAAAATGGCATGCAAGTGGTGTCGCGCGGGCGAGTCACCATCTACGAGGACCGCGGCGAGCTGCAGATTTCCGCCGAATACCTTGAGCCCAAAGGTGCAGGCGCGTTGCTGGTTGCGTTCGAGCAGCTTAAGGCAAAGCTGGAAGCTGAAGGACTGTTCGACGACGCTCGCAAGAAGGCGATCCCGACATTGCCGCGGCGGATCGGGATTGTGACTTCCCCGCAGGCCGCCGCTCTACGCGACATTCTTAATATTCTGCTGCGGCGTCATCATACCGCCGGTGTTCTGATTTTTCCGGCGCAGGTGCAGGGTGACTCGGCGGGCGCGGAGGTCAGCGCCGGAGTTCGCTACTTCAACAAAACGCGCAATGTGGACGTCATCATCGTGGCTCGTGGCGGAGGCTCGGCCGAAGATCTGGCTGCGTTTAACAACGAGGCCTTAGCGCGGGTGGTGGCCGCTTCCAAAATTCCTGTGATTTCCGCGGTGGGCCATGAGACCGACTTCACCATTATTGATTTTGTGGCGGATTTGCGGGCCCCCACTCCCTCGGCCGCCGCCGAACTGGTGATTCGTTCCCGGCAGGAAGTGGAAGACCAGGCCGAGGGGCTGCGACAGCGTTTGGTTCGCGCCCTGCGTTACCGGCTGCTGATGGGGCGGCAGGCGCTGACTGAACTGGCACAACACGGCGCCTTTGGGCGCATGGTGGATGGCATCAACCGGCGTCAACAAAGGCTTGACGATCTGAAAAATCGTCTGGACCGGGCCCAGCACCAGCTTCTGGAGCAGCATCGGCGGCGCCTTGAAACGGCGGCGGCGGCCGTGAGGCATTACGACGTCCGCCGCATGCTCGCCGGTATCCACAAACAACTCGACTCAGGCGTCGCGGCACTCGCCTCCGCTGCGCGGACTTTACTGCTGCGGCAGAGAGGCACGCTTAATCAACTTGCGGGACAGCTGGAGGCCCTCTCTCCGCTGGCCATCCTCGATCGCGGGTATGCCCTGGTATTCGATCCCTCGGGGGCGCTGCTGAAAGATGCGGGCCTGGTAAAGGCTGGAGATGAGATCTCTGCCCGCCTGGCAAAGGGGTCGCTGAGTGCGACAGTAAACCGGCGAAAACAGAAATAGCCGCGTATGTGGGTCGGACACTCCTGTCCGACCCACACAACTTTACAAAGCCTTTATTTCGATCAACATAGCTTACCCGCCTGGATTACAATTGGTTTGTTCCAGCGCAAGGCAGTCGCCTTTTGGAAAGGGGTCCGCAGGTGAAGTTCCTGGCAGCGCCGTGGCCGCATTTGTCGGTGATTTCACTCGTCGACATCCTGCTGGTCGCTCTCATCATTTACGAACTGCTGGCGCTCATCAAAGGGACGCGCGCCGCCTACATGCTGGTGGGCGTGGCGGCGCTGGCCCTGGCGTTCTACTTTTCCCGGGTCGGCGAACTCACCACTCTGAACTGGCTGCTCAGCACACTCTTGCCGTACGCGGTGTTTGCGCTGATCGTGATTTTTGCGGCTGAGATACGACAGGCTCTGGCGCGGCTGGGACGACGCCTTCTGCTCGGCCGGACGGCGTCGTCGGAGGCGGACGCGTACGACGACATCGTACTGGCAGCCAACCTGTTTTCCCAGAATCAGACGGGCGCCCTGATTGTGATCGAGCGAGAAATCGGGTTACGCACCTACATTGAGAGTGGCGTCCCCCTGGACGCGCATCTTTCCTACGACCTGCTGGCCACGATTTTCCGCCCCAGCGCCCCTCTGCACGACGGCGCCGTGATCGTGCAGAAAGACCGGATTGCGGCTGCGGCCTGCTTCCTGCCACTCTCCATGAATCCGGTGCTCTCGACACAACTGGGCACGCGGCATCGTGCCGGCATCGGCGTGACCGAAGAAACCGATGCCATCGCCGTAATCGTTTCCGAGGAAACCGGGGCCATCAGCCTGGCGGTGGGCGGGAAGATCGAGCGCGACCTGACTGTGGAACAATTACGCGAGCGCATTGGAGAACTGCTGCGCCGTTATGTGCCTCCCTCGACGTTGCCCACTCCCATTACGAACGGCAGCGAGGAAGCTGCGGGCTCCGAGGACGACAGTCAGAGGATTTCAATTCCACGCACCGCCGATTCGCGGGTCAGCCCGGGAGGCGACCGCTAGCCATGAAAGATTTCTTTCATCGGCACGTGCTGCACAATTTCGGCATCAAGTTGCTCTCGCTGGCGCTGGCCGTGGGCTTGTGGCTAGCGGTGGCCGCCGATCCGCCGGCGGAGGTTGCGGTGGATGTGCCGATAGTCTTCCGCAACATTCCCGAGAATCTGGAAATCAGCAGCGAGAATGTGCCTCGAGCCCAGATCAGGATACGAGGTCCGCAGCGCGCCGTGCGCCGCTTGCAGCCTGCCGACATTTACACCGAGATCGATCTCAGCGGGATGAAGGCGGGGGAGCACACCTTCGATTTGACGGCACAACAGATCCATCAACCCAGGGAGCTTGAGGTCGTGCAAGTCGTCCCCAACCAGTTTCACCTTATGTTTGACACCCGCCTTACCCGTCAGGTTCCGGTGCATCCGCGGGCCTTCGGCAACTTCGCTGCCGGCTACCAGATCGCTCGCGTGGAGGCGGATCCTTCGTCGATTACGATCAGCGGGCCGCGCCAGCGGATCGAGGCCGTCGAGGCCGCCATCACCGACCCGATCGATGCCAGCGGAACTATGGAGCGGGCCACCTTCGTGCGCCATGCTTACGTCTCTGATCCCCTGGTCCAGGTGATGACCCCCAATCCGGTGCGGGTCACGGTTATCATGGAACACACCCCGGCCGGAACCGGGCACTAAGCATTTTCAATCGGCATGACAACCCAGACGCGACAACTCTTCGGCACCGATGGGATTCGCGGCGTGGCCGGCGAATTTCCCCTGACCCAGGACAGCACCTACATGATTGGCCGCGCGCTGGGGCATGATCTGAAGCGATCGGGAGGATCCGGGCGTGTAGTCATTGGACAGGACACACGCGAATCCAGCGCGTGGATTGCCGACCGGGTGACGCATGGCCTGACCAGCAGCGGGATTGAAGTCCACAGCGCCGGCGTGATCACGACCCCCGGGGTTGCCTATCTGGCACGCTCGCGCAAGTACGCGGCGGGCGTAGTCATCTCGGCGTCACATAATCCCTGGACCGACAATGGCATCAAGGTTTTCTCCGGCGATGGCTACAAATTACCGGACGCGCATGAGATCGCCATCGAGCAGGAAATCTTTGCCCTGCTGCAGAATCCCGAGGCCCACGTGGATTCGTCCTTCCAGCCCACGCCGAGTCTCCCGGGGGAGGGCGAGCTCCGGCATGCCTACATCGCGTGGCTGGCGCAGAATGTCAGCACTGATTTGAGCCGCTTGCGGGTGCTGGTGGATTGCGCCCACGGCGCCGCCACCGCCGAGGCCCCCGAGCTGTTCCGTCTGTGCCGCATTCAGGCGACGTGTATGAGCGCGGCTCCGGACGGCAAGAACATCAATGAAAGCTGCGGCGCGTTGCATCCGGAAACAGTCGCGCGCGCGGTGGCGGAGAAGCCTGGACAATTCGATCTGGGCGTGACCTTCGATGGAGACGCGGACCGCGTGCTTTTTTGCGATGCCCATGGCCGGGTAGTGAATGGCGATGCCGTGCTTCTACTGGCGGCACGCGACATGAAATCGCGCGGGGCTTTGCCGGGCCAGACTGTAGTCGCGACCACCATGTCCAACATGGGCCTCGAAATCGCGCTGCGCAATTCCGGCATTCGCCTGCTGCGCGCCAACGTCGGAGACAAATACGTTCTGGAGGAAATGCAGAAGAGCGGCGCGGTCCTGGGTGGAGAGCAATCGGGCCACATTATTTTTCGAGATGGTGAAGCCACCACCGGCGACGGCTTGCTGACCGCTCTGCGCGTGATGGAAACCATGGCACGGACAGGAACGTCGCTGGCGGAATTGGTGAGCGATCTCAAAGTCTTCCCTCAGATGATCCAGAACGTTCGCGTGCGCGAGAAAGTACCTTTTTCCAAGGTGCCGGCGATTCAAAAGGCAATCGCCGATGCTGAGCACGAACTGAACGGCAATGGACGCGTGGTGGTGCGCTACTCGGGGACGGAAGCCCTGGCGCGAGTGATGATCGAAGCGGAGTCTGAGGAGAAGATGAAAGTGTTGGCGCAGAACATCGCCGGGGCGATCAAGCAGGCGCTGGGAGCGTAGACGTCCCCACACGGGCTAATCCAAATCCCGCCAGTTCGGTCCCACTCCAACTTCTACCAGCAGCGGGACCGTCAGTGGATGAACATTTTCCATCTGATCACGCACTAGGCTGCGCATAGTCTCCACTTCTTTCTCCGGGACTTCAAACACCAGTTCATCGTGCACCTGTAGCGTCATGCGTGATTTCAGGCCGCGTTCGCGAAGAACTGCGTCGATGCGGATCATGGCAATCTTGATCAGGTCTGCGGCCGTGCCCTGCAACGGCGTGTTCACCGCGGTACGTTCCGCGAAGCCCCGCTGGTTCGTGTTTTTGCTGTTGATGTCAGGGATCGGCCGCACCCGCCCGAACAGTGTCGTCACTCTCTGTTCACGCCGGGCATCTTCCAACGTCTTGTCGATGAAAGCGCGGACGCCCTTGTACTTCTCAAAATAGGCATCGATGAACTGTTTGGCTTCCCTGGGCTCAATGCCAAGAGTCTGTGACAGGCCAAAAGCCGACAGCCCGTAAACGATCCCGAAGTTCACCACCTTGGCCTGGCGTCGATGATCGGCGGTGACCATGAGGGGCGGCACGCCGAAGACCTGCGAGGCGGTAAGGGTGTGGATGTCGTCGCCGCGACGGTAGGCTTCCACCAGCAACGGGTCCTTCGAGAAGTGGGCCAGCAGGCGAAGCTCGATCTGAGAGTAGTCCGCGGCCAACAGCACATGGCCCGGTTCCACGGTGAATGCGGCGCGGATCTCGCGGCCCAGTTCAGTGCGGATGGGGATATTTTGCAGGTTGGGATTGGCCGAGGACAGCCTTCCCGTCGCCGTGCCAGTCTGGCCAAAGGTGGTGTGCAGGCGGCCGGTGGCAGGATTCAGCAGCGCGGGCAGGGCGTCCACGTAAGTGGACTTGAGTTTCGAGAGCTGGCGGTATTCCAGTACCTTGCGGGCAACCTCGTGAGTTTCCGCCAGATTTTCCAGCACATCGACGGCGGTCGAAATGGTCTTGCCCTTGCCGTACTTCACCGGCCTGGGCAGATTCATCTTGTTGAAAAGCACGTCACCCAGTTGCTTGGGCGAATTGATATTGAACTCAGAGCCTGAGAACTGGTAGATCTCGCGGGCCTTGGCCTCGACTTCGCGTTCCAGCCGCGAGGACATTTCCGCGAGAACATCGCGGTCGATCTTGACTCCGGCCTGCTCCATGCCCGCAAGCACCGGCAGCAGCGGTAAATCAATTTCCTGGTAGAGCGTCAGCAACCCGGCCTGTTCGACCTGCTGGCGGAGAGCTGCGGCCATGCGTCCGGTGACGTCGGCTGACTCCGCGAGGGTCCCACTCAGCTTCAGGTTGAAGCGCCGAAGCGCCACCTCCGCCAGATGGTGCGAGGAATAGGTGGGATCGAGCAGGTAGGAATACAGCATGGGGTCATGGAGTACGCCGCGCAACGCAATGGCCTGGGGCTCGAAGGCGTGGATGGCCGCCTTGTAATCGTGGATCGCCTTGGGTAGGTCTTCGTCTTCCAGAGCAGATCGCAGCCTCGCACCTGCAGGTTCCTGCATCGAAACCATTACCGCCGTACCCGCAGTTGCGGAGATTGCAACCATGCGCGCGGGGACAGATTCGGCGGGCGCCGCGTTCAGGGGCAACATGCGCTCCTGCGGTTCGTCCACTTCTTCCTCGTCCTCCTCCGCGACGTCGCTGGACTCCGCCTCGACGGCCACGGCCAGTGCATTCCCGGCGGTGACTGCCTTCAGTACTGCTTCCACCTCAGCAGCGGATTTCGCCTCGGTGTAGCGCGCCTCGGTTACTTCCACCACCGGCAGCAGCTCTTTCAGCAGGGAAGTGAATTCCAGTTCAGTGAACAGCCCACGCAAGGCTTCGAGATCGGGCTCTCCAGCGCGCATGGCGTTCACATCAAGCTCGACCGGGACATCGCAGTCGATGGTCACCATGCGCTTGCTGAAAAGGACATTGTCGCGATTATTCTGCAGCGATTCGCGGTAGGACTTCTTCTCGACTTCGGCGGCGCGATCGAGCGCCTGCTCCACTGTGCCAAAACGCCGGATGAGTTCGACCGAGCCCTTGTCGCCGATTCCCGGGGCACCGGGAATATTGTCCACGGAGTCGCCACGCAGGGCCATGACATCGATGACCCGCTCCGGGGGGACCCCGAGAATCTCTTCTACCTTCTTCGCGTCACAAATCAGATTGTCTTTGGGCGGATTTAGCACCAGGACACGATCGTTGACCAGTTGCAGCATGTCCTTGTCGCTCGAGACCACGTACACCAGATACGATTGCGCTGCGGCTTTGCGGGCCAGGGTGCCGATTACGTCATCGGCTTCGTAGCCCGCCAGTTCGAGGATGGGAATGCGGTAAGCCTCGAGCGCGCGCCGGATGTAGGGCACTTGCTGCACCAGTTCCGCCGGCATCTCACTGCGATTGGCCTTGTAGCCGTGATATTCGACTTCCTGGAAGGTCTGAGTCTTCAGGTCGAACTTACGCACCTTGGTGACCGCTTCCGCCTCGGTGTCCCGGAAGGTGGGTGCAGCCACGTCAAATACGGCAGCCAGATATTCGGGCGAGAAGTCGTCGCGCAGTTTGCGCAGCATGTTGACAAAGACGTAAGTAGCCGCGGTGGGCAGCCCGGTTTTTGTGGTCATGCCGCGCTGGCGCGCCATGGCGTGGTAGGCGCGGAAGATGAAAGACATCGCATCCATGAGGAAGATGCGGCGACCATCCGTCGCGGTCAGCTTGGGCGGAGAAGGCGCCGGTCTGTTTTCCACCTGGACAGTCGAGGATTTCCTTCTGGGAGGCAAGACGTAAGTTTAGCAGGACGCCAGTGGTTAGTTCGCAGTTCCCAGATGTCAGTTTTTCACCGGCTTGCCGTATGCGGTCTGATAGTGCAGTTTGATCACGCCGCATGTGCCCTGCTCCTGCGAATAGACCACACAGCTATCGAAGGGGCGGGAATAGACGTGCAGGCTCACCGCGCGCTGGTTGAACTCCCGGGGGTTGTACACCCGGTGCACCGGTTCCAGCGGATCCACGGCGCAAGGCTGGCGCGGGTTCATTTCTACCGTGTCGGTGGTCTCGAGTTTGCAGGTGCCTTGGTCCAGGTCCTGCGCAATCGTGCGGTAGTTCTCGACTCGCAAGCGTCCGATGGGAACCGCCATCCAGCAATTCTGCTCGCGGTGGTTGTGCACCGAGCTCGCCTGACCCACCTCCCAGCAGATGGCGACTAGTTCGTAGAGTGGAGTCTTGTCAATCAGGTTGCGCGTATAGTGCTGGCGGTCCCAGGTCAGGTAGGGGGTCAGCGTGTCGGAGGCGACCGGAGCGCTTTCGAGAAAACGGATGATCTGGTCGATCTGGCTGAAAGCCGGTTCGGGAAACTTTCTCAGCTCCGCGACAAAATCCTTGATTGGAACCGGCTTTGATATTGCTGGTGTTTCCATAGCTCACTCCTGCAGGCCAGTATATTCCTGAGCGTGGTCACTCCAGAAACATGCAATCTCCATAAGAATAGAAGCGGTAGCGTTCAGCCACGGCATGACGGTATGCGTCGAGCACTCGCTGCCGGCCGGCGAAAGCGCACACCAGCATGAGCAGGGTGGATTGGGGCAGGTGAAAATTGGTGAGCAACGCACCCACGATCCGGAATTCATAACCGGGATAGATAAAGATATCGGCGTCGCCGCTTCCTGCCTGTACACGGCGTGATTCCCGCGCAGCATACTCGAGCGTCCTGACTGTAGTGGTGCCCACGGCTACGACCCGCCGCCCGGCATCCAGCGCGCGATTGATGGCGGCGGCCGCGCCCGGGGAGATGGAATACGATTCGCGATGCAATCTGTGATCTTCCACCCGCTCCTCGCGCACCGGTTGAAACGTACCCAGCCCCACGTGCAGCGTAATTTCCGCCGTCTCGATGCCTCGCTCTTTTATTTCGGCCAAAATCTCCGCCGTGAAGTGCAGACCTGCGGTGGGCGCAGCCACCGAGCCCTCTTCCCGGGCATATATGGTCTGGTAGCGCTCCCGGTCAGCGGGATTGTCCGGCCGATCAATATAAGGAGGAAGAGGGACGTGACCGATGCGCTCGACCGTGGCGAAGAAATCCTGCACCGGAGCGAAGCGGATGCGACGCTCTCCGAAACTGCCGCGGGCCACGACTTCCGCCTGCAGTTCGTCCTGCTCGCCGAAGAACAAACGTTCCCCCGCGCCGATCTTGCGCCCAGGCCGGACTAGGCACTCCCACTCCCTGGGCGCGCTTGAAACTTGCCGCGTCAAGAGGACTTCGATTCTGCCCCGCAGAAAATCTCGTACGGCCGGATTCTTCGCACTGAGCAACTGCGCCTTCACGCCGCTTCTCCTGCCGAACAAGCGCGCGGGAAAGACGCGGGTGTTGTTGAACACGATCAGATCGTCCGATCGCAGAAGTCTGGGAAAGTCCCGGAATTGTGCGTCGCGCACCTGTTCAGCGCCGCGCAGCAGATGCAGCAGTCGTGACGCCGCCCGGTCGGACAGAGGTTGCTGTGCGATGAGTTCGGCGGGCAATGAATAATTGAAATCGGAAACCAGCACGCACTTTGATTATAGGATTTCTCGCCTGCCTTCATCCCAAAGGAAGGATGAGCAGGCCTCATGCAAGAATGTAATAGTGTGTAAACGTCGTTGTAACCACTAACTGGTATGGGTTACCATACGCGGAAACAGCCGGGGCTTGCGGTCCACCTTCCCGAAGACGATGTCCAGCGAACGTCAATATCGGCGCGAAATTGTCCTCTTTGGCAGGGCCCTGCATCAGCGTGGCTACGTGGCCGCGATGGATGGCAATCTTTCCGCGCGCCTCGACGAGGGCCGCATCCTTGCCACTCCGACCTCCATGTGCAAGAGCATGATGAAGCCCTCGGACCTGGTCATCGTGGATATGGAGGGCCGCCGTTTGGAAGGGCGCCGCGACGTCTCCAGTGAAATCGCCATGCACCTGCTGATTTACAAATTGCGGCCGGACGTGCGAGGCGTAGTGCATGCGCATCCGCCCACCGCCACCGGCTTTGCCGCCGCCGGCATGGCGCTCAACCAACCGCTGGTATGCGAGGTGGTGATTGGACTGGGCTCGATCCCGCTAGCCAAATATGGCACCCCAGGGACGCCCGAGCTTACGGCCGCGCTTGAACCCCTGGTTCCCCAATACGATGCCATCCTCATGTCGAACCACGGGGTGGTCGCGTATGGCGCCGACCTGCATCATGCCTACATGAAGATGGAAACGGTCGAGCACTTCGCTCAGATTGCGCTGGTGACCCACCTGCTTGGACAGCAGCAGCCACTGGGTAGCGAGGAACTGGGAAAACTGATGGCGGCGCGAAGCAAGTATCAGGGATCCCGGTCCGCTGCGTCGCTCCCCCTGGCTGTACCCTACTCCGGCGAGACGGATGGCCGCCCGCAGCCCGTGGCCCGGCCTTCCCGGCGAGTGCGTCACCGCTGAGCCTGTGTGGCG
>JBARIF010000672.1:0-3456 GCA_049799615.1 Terriglobales bacterium | reverse complement strand
AGGCGGATGGCGCGTAACGCATCGTCATTGCCCGGAATCACGTAATCCACTTCGCTGGGATCGCAGTTCGTATCCACCACCGCGACGACTGGAATGCCCAGCTTGCGGGCTTCACGCACCGCGATCTGTTCCTTGTTGGAATCGATCACGAAGATCGCGTCCGGCAGCCGGTTCATGTTCTTGATGCCGGCCAGGTTGGCTTGCAGATGCTTGCGCTCGCGTTCCAGCTTGATGACTTCCTTCTTGGGCAGCAACTCGTAGCGGCCATCGGTGGCCATCTCGTCGAGTTCCTTCAGCCGCTTGACCGACTTCTGAACCGTGACCCAGTTGGTGAGCAGGCCGCCCAGCCAGCGCTGGTTCACGTAGAAGCCGCCACACTTGGTGGCCTCTTCGGCGATGGCGTCCTGCGCCTGTCGCTTGGTGCCCACGAACAACACAATTTTGCCTGCCGCAGCCAGGTCGGCCACGAATTTCGACGCCTCCTTGAACATCTTCAGCGTCTTTTGCAGATCGATGATGTAAATCCCGTTGCGCTCTCCGAAGATGTATTCCTTCATCTTGGGATTCCAGCGCTTGGTCTGATGCCCGAAGTGAACTCCTGCTTCGAGCAACTCCTTCATGGTAATGTTAGCCAATCAACCTCCTCATTTGGTCTGCATCCGGCGCTCACCCTAAGGCTGCCCCGGATTGCCATTCCCGCCCCGCACCTGTACGGCGCAGGAAGAATTGAACACCTCAAATCAGTTTGCAGTACCGAGTACCTGGTACCCAGAATCTGCTGGATACTGAGTACGCGGTACTGGCGACTATCTCTTCGAGTACTGGAACCTTTTTCTCGCGCCCTTCTGACCGTACTTCTTGCGTTCCTTGGAACGCGAATCACGGCTGACCAGGCCTTCCGCCTTCAGCTTTTTGCGCAGCTCGAGATTGAACAGCATCAGGGCGCGCGCGATACCGAGCTTCACCGCGTCGGCCTGGCCGTTGACTCCGCCGCCGCTAACCCGGGCAAGAACATTGAACGTGGCCGCGGTCTCGGTCGAAAGCAACGGTTGCTTCGCACTCGAGCGCTGAGACTCAGTTACGAAATACTGCTCAAAAGGACGTCCGTTAACCTTGAAATCGCCGCTGCCCGGACGCAGATAGACGCGCGCGATCGCCGACTTGCGGCGTCCTGTACCGTAATACTGCACTAACTCTGCCATTTAGCTATCAGCACTCAGCCGTCAGCTCTCAGCCAACCGGTGCTCAACCTTTCAAAGAATTCCAAACCTTCTCGTGCTTTTGAAACTAGAAACCGGGAACCAGAAACTGCCTTAAGCTCTCGTCTCCAGCGTCCGCACTTCGGGCTTCTGGGCTTCGTGCGGATGCTTGTCGCCGCGATAGACCTGCAGCTTGGAAATCATGTGCCCGCCCATCTTGGTCTTGGGCAGCATGCGCTTGATCGCCTCTTCGACGATCAACTCGGGCTTGCGGTCAAAACGCTTACGAAATTCTTCAGTGCGCAACCCGCCCGGATATCCGGTGTAATGCTGATACACCTTCTGCTCGGACTTCATTCCGGTGGTCTTCACCTTCCCGGCGTTAATCACGATGACGTGATCTCCGGTGTCGATAAACGGGGTGTAGCGCGGATTTTCCTTACCCATGAGGATGCGGGCGACTTGTGAAGCCAGCCGGCCGAGCGTCTGCCCCGAGGCATCCACGACGTACCACTTGCGCACAATTTCCCCCGCTTTGGGGAAATAGGTTGACATTACGAGTCTCCCAGAAATTTAAAAAAGCTAAAGAAGACCGCTGAGTATCCACTTCAACGCCGAAGGCGCAGGGTACCAGGCGGGCAACCGCAGGACTGCTAAAGACTTAAAGATAACGTACGGTAGCGGATATTGTCAACGCAGAGCTCGGGCGTCGGACCTCGGACTTCGGACCTCGGACTTCCGGCAGAATTCAGCTGAGCTGCAATCTTCACTTCAACTAAGATTCTGTCATGCTGAGCGAAGGATGAGTGGCCGCTTGCGGCCGCTCATCCGCAGTCGAAGCACCCCTGCCCTCTTCACGGACGCTGCATCCCTTGGCTTTGCCAGCTCAGATAAGCTATAGGGGGTCCTTCGGCTCTCCGCTTCTTCGCAAGCGAAGAAGCGGCTTCGCTCAGGATGACATCCCAGTTTGAATGTCACGGTTGGAGGGAGGCCTGAAGTCTGAGGTCCGAAGCCCGCCCTACTCGTAGGCCAGCGCCTCGATGGGGTCCTTCTGCGCCGCTTTGTAGGCGGGATACAACGCTCCCAGAATGGCCCCGATGATGGCGACCACGGTGGAGATCAAAATCCATTTGCCGGTGACGACCACCGGCAGAGTCGGCAAACGGTACCGGATGCCGGCTTTCGCTGCCAGGCTGAAAATGACACCTACCACGATGCCGCCGATCGCCAGCAGCACTGTCTCCCGCAGGATCACGTTCACGATGTACAGCTTCGACGCCCCAATGGACTTCAGGATTCCGATTTCGCGGGTGCGCTCCATGACCGCGGTGTACATGGCCTGGAAGATGACGATGAATCCGATCACCACCGAAATCCCAATCACCACGTTGATGAACGTGGACAGCCCGGGATAGCTGCTGGTGGTCATCATGGAAAGATATTCCCGCATGGAGCGCACCGAATAGTCCTGCAATCCCGAGACGCTCTTCACTTCCTGCACCACCGCATCCGCATTCGCCGGATCGTCCAGTTTCACATAGAACACCGAAGCCTTGCCTTCGCTGCCGATCAACTCCTGCAGCGTGCTCATGGGCAAAAACTTACGCGCTCCCCGGCCATGTTCAACGATGCCTGCCACCCGGAAAGGATGATTGAGTATGTCGAGCGTGTCGCCCACTCTCACATGCTGTGACTGGGCAAAATAATCATCCACCAGGCAATCGTTGGGTCCCTGAAAAGGGCCGCCGTGAAGGAAGTGGAAAGGGACCAGCGCCTCGAACGTCTTGAGATCGATTCCGTAGATGACTTCCAGGTTCTTGGTGGTAGTGAGCTGCCAGATCACCGGCGACACCACCTTGACGTGAGGCAATTGCGCCAGCACCCCGCCAATCTTGATCGACATGGGAGCATTGCTGACACCCGCCATGAACGAGGTGTTGGGCGGCTGCACGATGACGTCCGCGCCGATGCCGGCCTGGCGCTGCCGGGCATCGTTCAGCATGCCGACGGAGAGCCCCACGATCAGCAGGATCAGCGTAACCTCGAGAGCAATTGCCACGATGCTGATCAGCGACCGGATGGGCCGGTGCACCAGGTTGGCGACAATCATCTTGTTCATCATGGAAGTGTGGGTCGGACACTCTTGTCCGACGCCTTTAGACTTTCAGGTCTTAAACCCAGATTCATGCTTGGCCGTTGCACTGACAATACAAAACCAAATGCAACCGACAAATGCAAAACCAAAATCAACTTCAAA
>JBARIF010000671.1:0-1596 GCA_049799615.1 Terriglobales bacterium | reverse complement strand
AGCATGCAGTGCTGAGAGTAGAATTCCTAAAAAGATGTTTGGGAGTGTGCAGTGGGGCATCCTCAAGATTCGCAAAAGCGGCATCTGCTCCTTGGCACCGTGTCATTCACGGTTTGCTTTGCCGCATGGGGCCTCATCAGTGCTTTCGCCCCCCGCTTCCGACAACAGTTTCATCTCTCCGCGACCCAAACGGCCTTTCTGGTCGCAGTACCAGTTCTTCTGGGCGCGCTGGCACGCATACCGATAGGAATGCTGGCGGACCGCTTTGGAGGCCGCGCTGTTTTCACAGTCTTGATGTTCTTTGTGGCCTTGCCAGTAGCCTTGGTCCCCTACGCAACCAGCTACCAGAATCTGCTCATGGTGGCGTTCCTTCTCGGAATGGCGGGGTCTTCATTTGCTGTGGGCGTCGGCTACGTCTCCCGCTGGTTCTCCCTGGAGAGCCAGGGCAGCGCGCTCGGGATGTACGGATTAGGAAACATAGGCCAATCCGCTGCGGTTTTCCTTGGGCCGGTAGTGGCTGCCGCGTACGGGTTTCGCACGGTTTATTGGGGAATGTCGATCATCCTTTTGGTGTGGGCCTCAGCCTTCGTGATCTTTGCGCGGAACGCTCCCCAGACTGCCCGTCCCACAGGCCTCTCAGAGATGCTCGGCGTACTCGCAGGCGAACCTCTGGCGTGGGCACTCGCGGCACTCTATTTTCTGACCTTTGGCGGATTCGTCGCGTTCTCAATCTACCTTCCAACCCTCTTGCGTGATCAATTTGGCCTCAAGCCCGCCGACGCCGGCTTCCGAACTGCCGGATTCGTTGTGCTCGCCACCCTGTGCCGACCGCTGGGTGGATGGCTTTCTGATCGGATTGGCGGCTCACGGGTTCTGTCGTGGATTCTGCCGGCCGTAGCTGCTTTCGGATTGTTGCTGGGTGTGCAGTCGATGCTTCCGTTCACGGTTGGCGCGCTAGGTTGCGCTGCGTTGCTCGGCATCGGAAATGGAGCCGTATTTCAACTCGTACCCCGATATTTCCCAAACCAGCGAGCCACTGTGACCGGCTTGGTGGGAGCAATGGGTGGAATGGGTGGATTTTTCCCACCTTTGGTTCTCGGCATGTTCCGCGACCGGCTCGGAGTGGTTTGGCCGGGATTTCTCTTATTGTCGGCAGTGGCCTGTGCTCTATGGTGGATGAATGGCCACGTGTTCTTGACGCGGGAAGAAGCTCTTGCCGCGAAGCTTCCTCCGGCCCTGACCCGAACCGCGGATAGAGTCCGCGCGGGAGCCTGGGCTACGTTGTGGACTTTGGTTCTGATCTCCGCCATCGTGCTGGGCTCACGCAATCTGCAGAACTTCGACGCCGCACTTGTGATCTATACGTTCGCGATCATTTTCGCGACCTGGGGCGTCATTTATCACTACTCCGTCTGGATTCGAAAGCCTCCCACCTATGTGTACTGGCAGCGCGGATGGCAACTGTTCAAGGAAAGAGGAGTAGTTCGAACCTTCGGCCAGGTCGTAACACTGGCAGGAACTCATCTATTTGCCCAGACATTTATCGCGAAACGCTCCCGACTCCGCTGGGCGATGCATCAGATGATCTTTTGGGGG
>JBARIF010000670.1:0-10433 GCA_049799615.1 Terriglobales bacterium | reverse complement strand
CGCCGGGACGGGTGACGACACCCGCCCCTACGCGGTTCGTGGTACTCAGAACAGTATTCCCGCGATCGCCGTCAGGACCAGCACGCCGATTCCCAGGGGCAACAAAACTTTCCATCCCACTTTCATCAATTGGTCGAAGCGGTAGCGCGGGAATGTGCCGCGATACCAGATGTACATGTACATGGAGAACGCCACCTTGGCGCTGAACCAGAAAATGTCCTGGATGCGGTCACGCACCGGCGGAATGAACAGAACCACGCCGATCAGGGCCAGGACCGCGCCGAATCCGCCCAGGCCGATGGTTTGCACTTTGAAGTATGGATGCTTCGGCATGCGGGCGGTGCTGTAGAACGTCAGTGCGGCGAGGAACAAAAAGACCAGGCCGGGGGCCAGCGAAAACACCAGGTCCCAGGTTTCACCGCTCAGGGCATTGGGGAACGGACGCATCCACCCACCCAGCCAGAGGGTCACTGCGATGGACGAAACCGCGATCATCGCGGAGTATTCCGCCAGGAAAAACAGCGACCAGCGGAAACCGCTGTATTCGGTGTGAAAGCCGGCAGTCAGTTCGGATTCGGCTTCCGGCAGATCGAAGGGGGCGCGGTTGGTTTCCGCCACCATCGCGACCGCGAAGATAAAAAACGCGATCAGTCCCAGCGGGAAAAACTTGAAAATGAACCAGACCTGCTGGGATTGCTGGGCCTGTACGATTCCGATCATGCTCAGGGTGCCGGTTCCCTCTTTATTCAAACTGGTCATCAGGACCGCCGAAATCACCGCCAGTCCCATGGCGATTTCGTAGGACACCATCTGCGCGCTGGAACGCAGAGCACCCATCAACGGGTAGTGGGAATTGGACGCCCATCCCGCCATGACCACGCCCAGCACGCTCAAGGATGAGACTCCGAGCATGAACAGGACTCCAATATTCATGTCGGTGACGGCATGTGTGGGGCCGAAGGGCACGACAATAAAGACCGTGAACGCGGTGATCACGACGATCAACGGGGCGACCCAGAAGACGAACGGGTCGGCCTCGGCGGGCATGATGTCTTCCTTGATCAAGAGCTTGAGGGCGTCGGCGATGGGCTGCAGCAAGCCGTGGGGGCCGACCCGCATGGGGCCCAGGCGGACCTGCATGTGGGCCAGAATCTTCCGCTCTAGCCAGTTCATGGCGATCACGGCGACGGAAAGCCCGAGGAAGATCAGGACAATGTAGACAAACGCCCAGAACATGTTGCCCGCGGAACCTGGAGTGGTGTCGCTCTTGAGGTAGGAGGTGATGTAATCGAGCATCAGCGGTCCACCTCGCCGAGAACGATGTCCAGGGTCCCGATGACGGCGATGACGTCAGCCACCAGCGCACCGCGCACCATCATGTCCAGGGCCTGCAGGTTTACGAAGGATGGCGGCCGCACTCGCACCCGGTAGGGCTGCGTGGAACCGTCGCTGACGATGAAGTATCCCAACTCGCCTTTGGGGGCCTCGATGGAGTGATAGATCTCACCCACGGGCGGCTTCATCACTTTTGGGACTTTGGCCATGATCGGGCCGTCCGGGATCTTGCCGATCGCCTGCTCAATGATGCGCAGCGACTGCCGCATCTCCTGCATGCGAACCATATACCGGTCGTAGGTGTCGCCGTTCTGGCCGACGGGAATTTCGAAATCGAAGTCAGGGTAGGCGGCGTAAGGCTGGGCCTTGCGCAAGTCCCATTTCACGCCACTGGCGCGCAACACCGGCCCGGTCACACCCAGGGCAATGCACTCTCTGGCGGAAATCTTGCCTACATCTTTGGTGCGCTCGACCCAGATGCGGTTGGTGGTCAGGAGCTCTTCGTACTCGTCAATCTTGGGAGTAACGAAATCGAGGAATTTCTTAACCTCGCGCTCAAAGCCGTCGTAGGTCTCGTAGGAACATCCGCCGATGCGGAAGGCATGGGTGGTCAGGCGGGCGCCGCAGTACTTCTCAAAAATCTTGAGAATTTCTTCGCGGTCGCGGAAGGTATAGAAGAGCGGGGTAATGGCGCCAATATCAAGCGCGTGCGTACCCAGCCATAGCATGTGACTGGCCAGCCGGTTCAGTTCCGTGAGGATGACGCGGATGTATTGGGCGCGCCGCGGGGCTTCCACGTTGAGCAATTTTTCCACCGCTTCGCAATAACCCAAGCCGTTCGAGACCGCCGCCACGTAGTCCATGCGATCCACATAGGGATTGAACATGGTGTAAGTGCGGTGCTCGGCGATTTTCTCCACCCCGCGATGGAGATAGCCGATGACGCATTCAGTGCCCAGAACTTTTTCGCCATCGAGCTTGAGGATGACCCGGAGCACGCCGTGGGTCGCGGGATGCTGCGGGCCCATGTTGATAATGAGCTCGTTGGAATCGAGAAATGTTTTCTCGTGCTGCTCGAGTTCGAGGTGGGAAGTCCGGTCGATCGTCGTTCGGTCGGTCATTGCCCGCTCTCGATTCCCAGGTTAATCTGTACCCATTCCTGGTCCTGCTGGATGATGCCGTAATCCTTGCGCAGGGGGTGACCTTTCCATCCATCCGGCAGCAGAATGCGCTTCAGGTCGGGGTGCCCCTCGAAGCGGATGCCGAACATGTCGAACACTTCGCGCTCCAGCCAGTTAGCGGTCGGCCAGATAGGAACGACGCTGGGCACGGACTCGCCTTCGCCATATAAAGCCTTGACCCGGATACGCTCGTTGAGTAGGAACGAATAGAGAATCCAGACCACTTCGAATTGTCGGTCTCGATCCGGATAGTGGACGGCGGTGACATCTACGCAATAGTCAAACTGTTCCTGATCGCGAAGGAGTTGCAGCAGCTCCGGGACCAGCGACGAATCGGCAACGATGTATTTCTGTCCGAGATAGGTGTTAGCCTCACGGATGCCTGAGCCATACTGTCCCTTGAGCCGGGTAATCATGGGGGAATTCCAGGGCAGGGGCGCAGGCCCGCTGGGCTTGGGAGGGGCGGCATGTTCGGCTGCTTTCGGGGTGGCGGCGGGTTTTTCCGGGGACGACTGAAGGCTGCCGGGAATGGGCTCGCCCGCAGGTTTCGGCTCACCACTGGGCGGCGGTGTAGGGGATTTTGTTTCCTCAGGCATAGCTACGGAAGGTGCAAACCTCCGGCGCCGTGGGCGTTTAGAAGAACGTTAACTTCTAACAGCTTGCAAAGTAAGTGTCAATCGCGGAGACGGCTGCGGACCTCGTCATTTCCTCTGCTCCGCCTGGTAACTTTCGATAAGTTCGCGAATTCGCAGAGCGTCGGCCTTGCGGTGGCCGTGACTTAGGATGGGATCGGTACCGCCCGAAGAATCGATGCGAATATTGGACCAGACTATTCCCGTTGAAATCTGCACCGAGGCGACTTTTCCGAGAGCTATGCTTTCTTCGTTGCTGCCGAAGAGCCGCGACTTTACCCGGCTGACGTGCTGCGGAGTAACGATGATGCGAACCGGGAAGAACAGATTGCCTTTGGTCCAGCGGCTGGCGATGAAGGTTTCGGAAGTGGGGGAATCTGGCATCAGGAGATCGCACGACCCAAAAACTTGCGGAGCGGCTCCGCCAGGCGGATGAGGGCATCCGCCCCTACGCAAAATCAGACCCATTCCAGGGCGCCTTTTTTCCAGATCCAGATATAGCCTACGACCAGGATGAGCAGGAAAATCAGCATTTCAATCAGGCCGAATACGCCCAGCGCTTTAAATTGCACCGCCCACGGGAACAGGAAGATGGTTTCCACGTCGAAGACCACGAACAGGATAGCGACGATGTAGTAACGAACGGTGTAACGTCCGCGGGAGCTGTCGACCGGATCGATGCCGCATTCGTAGGGCATCAACTTCGCTTTGCCGGGATTGTCAGGGCGTACCAGCTTGGCGGCCAGCAGCGTCACAGGAAGCATCACAGCGATGAATGCGATGAAGATGAATATGGGAACGTAATTTTGCGGCATCAACGCCTCTCGCCAATTTTGACTGCCCAAGCTTGCGCCCTAATACTACCCCTGACTTTCTTCACCTTCAAGAGATGGGCCTAATGGAAGTCAGTCAGAAGAGTGCGCCGCAAAGGGTGGAGCAGGCCTTCAGGCCTTTGTGGGGCAAGGTCGCGGCCGGGCCTTTGCCGGTGAGGTACCCCAGCGCCGAAGCCCGCCCGAAAACCTCACCGCAGCCCTATAGCGCTGCTCCACCCAAGATCACGACTATTTGGACTATTTGTACGTTACGGTTGAGCTAGAGAGAGAATCGCGATGCGCCGCCGAGTCCACCATTGACTCGAACGCTGCACCGTTCAGGGGACTTGCCTTAGTTGCATTCATCAACGCTGCGTTCAGTTTGTCCAGGCCGTCAGCGGTTGGCGCGATGACGTCGATCCAGAACGTGCCCGGAGTTTCGGTGTGGATCGCTTCCGTGTCGATCTCGTACTCCACGATCGCACCGTCGGCCAGCAACTTCTCCAGCAAGGGCACGATGAAACTCTTGCTGAGCGTCTCAATCGCATGTTCAGGCGCATCGGGCTTGAGTTTGTACATTCCCACGCGGGTATAGGCATTTTTGTAGGAGCCAGGACGCCAGTTGTAATGGCGAGTGACGAAAATGCCGTCCGAGTGCTTGGTGGCGCTGGCGAGCACGGGGGAGGTTGGTGTGCCGGACTTATAGAACTTGTCCAGGACATTCAGCACGGCAGCCATGGACATCGCCGACCACCAGTCGTCGTGGGTCATCCCGTCCACCGTATGCACCAGGTTCAAGTCGCTGCCGTAGCCGACGATGGATCCGTCGGCGATGGCCTTGTCCAGAGTTTTCTGGTCCATGGCGTTGTTCTTCTCCATATCCGCCCATTGTGCGCGGGGAATGTTCCAAAACGCGACGTAGCTGTACATCGGCGGTTTTTCCTTCGGTTCGTCCTGCGCCTGAGCCGGAAGGGCTGAGGCGGCCATCATCGCGAGTGCACACACGCCTGCGAAAATTCCACACACTTTCCTGTTCATCTTTTTCCTCCTCAATGAGTCGCCGGCTGGGGGGAGAACGCCGGCGCGGTGCCGATTCCTGTTGCTGGGTAGGTTGCGTACGGAACCGTACGCTGTGCAAGCTCGAATGTCAATGAAGCCGGATGGTCTGCGGGTCATTTTGGGGCGCGGGCGACTCCGGGGGCATGGAGGTGAGCTTTTCAAAAAAAGGCCGCCTTTAGCGGACCCTGCTCGATTGAACAGCCGAGGGCGGCTGTCCGCACGCGGGTAGTGGGGCTGCCAAATCTTTTGACAGAAGGCCGGGGCTTCGGCTATCTTTTCAGGGATGAGTTTTCTTTCCCATCTCCACCGTCACCATCATGTGCACAACATGTCGGCGGGGGTGTGTTGAGGTAGGGTAGCTCACTCACAAGATTCGGCCCGCTGACGCGATTCGCGACAGCGGGCTTTTTGTTTCTAGCCACAATTTGGAGATTGCGATGAACCTAGAGATTGACTTCGACAAAATGCAAGGGCTGCTGCCTGCCATTGTGCAGGATGCGGGCAGCGGCGAAGTGCTGATGCTGGGCTTTATGAACCGGGAAGCCTTTGAACAGACATTGCGCGCCGGGTACGTCACATTCTTCAGCCGCACCCGCAATCAACTTTGGACCAAGGGCGAGACCTCCGGCAACCGGCTGGAAGTCGTCTCGGTGGCGACCGATTGTGATCGCGACACGGTTCTGTTGCAGGTGCGGGTACAGGGGAAGGGCGTGGTCTGTCACAACGGAACACGTTCCTGCTTCACCGAGAGCCTGTCCCTGGACAAGCCGGCTGCGCGAACCGAAGGATCGCTGCCATGAAGCTGCGTATTGGTATTCCGAAAGGGAGTTTGCAGGAGGCGACGCTGCAACTTTTCGCGCGCGCGGGATTGAACGTATACACCAATGGCCGCTCGTACTCGGCGAGCACTGCCGATCCTGACGTTGAATGCATGCTGATTCGGGCGCAGGAGATGGCACGTTACGTGGAGCATGGCGTACTCGATGCCGGCCTGACCGGACTCGACTGGGTGATGGAAAGCGGTCTTGAGGTTGTAACCGTGGCCGACCTGATCTATGCCAAGCAGAGTCGCGGCAAAGTGCGCTGGGTGCTGGCTGTGCCCGAGTCCTCGGGCTACCAGCGCGCGGAAGATCTCGCGGACTGCATCGTCGCCACCGAGTTGGTGAACGTCACGCGGAATTATTTCGACAAGAAAGGGGTGAATGTGCGGGTGGAGTTCTCCTGGGGGGCGACCGAGGTGAAACCTCCCACGCTGGCGGACGCTATCGTGGAAGTCACCGAAACCGGCAGCTCGCTGCGCGCCAATCACCTCCGCATCATCGACACCCTGCTCGAATCCAATACGCAGATCATCGCCAATCGCGCTGCATGGAAAGAGGACGGCAAGCGCCGCAAGATCGAAAATCTCGCCGTGATGCTGCGGGGCGCGATGGAGGCCCAGGGAAGGGTCGGCCTGATGCTGAACGTCCGCAAATCGGATCTGGCAGCGGTCCTCGGCGTACTGCCGGCCCTGCAGAAGCCCACCGTGGCCACGCTCAGTGACGATGCCTGGGTTGCGGTGAACACCATTATTGAAGAGTCGGCGGCCTGGGAGATCATTCCCCGGCTGAAGGCCGCGAATGCCGAGGGCATTGTCGAATATCCGCTGAACAAGGTGGTCATGTGATGCGGATTCTCGAAGGTCGCGCGGCCGAGAATTACGTGCGCAAACTGGAGCAGCGGGGACAGAAGCTGGACGCGCTGGAGCCGCGAGTGCGCCGCATTGTCCAGAGTGTGCGACGGGATGGGGACCGGGCTTTGCGGCGGTACGCGGAACGGTGGGACGGTCTTGGAGCCGGCGATGCGTTGCGGGTTTCAGAAGACGAGATGCAGGCCGCACTGAAGAGTTCGTCACGCGAGCTGCGGGTTGCGCTGGAGACGGCGGCCGGCAACATTCGCAATTTCTGTCAATGGCAGAAACCTCGCGAGTGGGTGCGAGAGAAGCAGGGGCGCAAGCTGGGCCAACTGGTGCGGCCGCTCAGTTCCGTTGGATGTTATGTGCCCGGCGGACGCTATCCCCTGCCTTCAACTTTGCTGATGACGGTGATTCCGGCCCAGGTCGCGGGCGTGAAGGAAATTCGAGTGGTTTCGCCGCGCCCGGCGCAGACTACGCTGGCGGCTGCGGCCCTGTTGGGAGTGCGCGAGTTCTACCGCATGGGGGGCGCACAGGCCGTCGCCGCGCTGGCCTATGGCACGAAAACCGTTCCCCGGGTGAACAAGATCGTGGGTCCGGGGAATCTGTTTGTGACCACGGCGAAGAAAATTGTGGCGTTTGATTGCGCCATCGACTTTCTGGCGGGTCCGACGGAAGGGCTGGTTCTCTGTGATGATGGCGAACCGTCCTTCATCGCATCTGATCTTGTGGCGCAGGCGGAACATGATCCGGAGGCGCTGGTGCTGCTGGTCACGCAATCGCACAAGTTGGCGCGTTCGGTCTCGCACTCGGTCGCGGCGCTGGCTCGGGGGAATACGGTGGCACAACAGTCGTTGCGAAAGCACGGGGCCGTCCTGCTGGCCACGTCTCCTGCCCAGGCAATTGCCTGGACAAACCGGATCGCTCCAGAGCATTTGACCACTACGCGCGAGAGGCTGCCGGGCATCGTGAGCGCCGGTTCTATTTTCCTCGGAGACTATTCGGCGCAGGCCGCCGGAGATTATGGCTCCGGGCCCAACCACGTGCTGCCCACCGGAGGGGTGGCGCGTTTCCGCGGCGGGCTGAGCGTGAGCGACTTTCTCAAGATCATGACGGTGCAGGAAATTTCTCGCGCGGGTTTGCGGAAGATTGCGCCGTCAATTCTGACGTTGGCAGAAGCGGAAGGGCTTGGGGCGCATGCGCGCTCGATCGAGTTGAGGTGCGGCCATGCTTGAGGCACGTGAGGCAGTGCGCAAGTTGAAGCAGTACCAGCCGCCTTTGGGCGACCGGTCGGGCCTGCGCCTGGACTTCAACGAGAACACGGGCGGATGTTCTCCGCGAGTGATTGAACGGTTGCGCCAACTGGAACCGGAGCAGATGGCTTGTTACCCGGAACGCGAACCCGTGGAACGCGAGGTGGCATCGTTTCTGGGATTGCAGCCGGAACAGGTCCTGCTGACCAATGGCGTGGACGAGGCCATCCACTTGGTGTGCGAGGCGTATCTGGACCCGGAGGACGAGGCGCTGATCGTGATTCCAACGTTTGCGATGTACCAGATTTGCATGGCCGCAACCGGAGCGCGGGTCATTTCAATTCCCGCGGACCAGGATTTTCGATTTCCTACCAGCAAAGTGATGGCATACACAACCGCGCCGAAGACCCGGCTGATCGCGATTGCGAACCCGAATAATCCAACCGGGGCGGTGGCATCGGCTGAGGATTTATTGCTGATCGCCCGGAGCGCGCCCCAGGCGGCAGTGCTGGTGGATGAAGCCTATTTTGAGTTCCATGGCGAATCGCTGCTGGAATACGCCGGGCAGGTGCGGAACCTGTTTATTGCGCGCACATTCTCCAAGGCCTATGGGATGGCGAGTTTGAGGGTGGGAGTGCTGGCGGGGGCGGCGGAACAGATTCAGAGTCTGCGACGGGCCTGCTCGCCTTACAACGTGAACGGAGTGGCGCTGGCCTGCCTGCCGACCGCGCTGGCCGATCAGGAATACGTTCGCGGCTACGTGAGCGAGGTACAGGCCAGCCGAAAACGGCTGGAAGAGGAATTCCGGCGGCTGGAAGTTCCCTTCTGGCCCAGCCTGGCAAATTTTGTGCTGGGGCGAATCGGTCCCAGTCACGCGGATTTCGTGAGGGGAATGAAAGCACGCGGCATTCTGGTGCGCGACCGCTCATCGGACTATGGCTGCAGTGGCTGCGTTCGCATCACTGCCGGCTGGAAGGAACACACGGAGCGAATGCTGGTCGCACTCCATGAAACCTTGAAGGAGATTGGCTGGGCGGCGGAAAGGAGGCGGGCATGAGACGGGCACGCATCGAGCGAAAGACGCAGGAAACTGCAATCCTGGCGGTGCTCAATATTGATGGGCGAGGACAATACAAGATCTCCAGCGGCATCCGGTTCTTTGATCATATGCTGGAGTTATTTGCCCGCCACGGCGGCTTCGACCTTGAACTCAAGGCCCAAGGCGATCTGGACGTGGACCAGCACCACACGGTGGAAGACGTTGGCATCGTTCTGGGCGAGGCCTTCCACAATGCCCTGGGGTCAAAGCGCGGAGTTTTGCGCGCGGGATATTTTGTCATGCCCATGGACGAAACCCTGGGATTAGCGGCAGTCGATTTCGGCGGGCGGGCCTCCAGCGTTGTCGATACGAAGGTGCGGCAAAGGCTGGTCGGCGATTTGCAGGCAGAGCTGGTTTACGACTTCTTCGAAGGTTTTGCCCGGGGGGCGCGTGCCAACGTGCATGCGAGGGTCCTCTATGGCCGCTCCAACCATCACAAGATCGAATCGTTATTCAAGGCGTTCGCACGGGCGCTGCGGGCGGCCTGCTGGCGAGACCGGCGGATGGCCCGCCTGTTGCCCAGCACCAAGGGGCTGCTGTGATTGCCATCGTGGACTATAAGGCTGGAAACCTCGCCTCGGTGAAGAAGGCGTTTGACCATCTCGGCGTCGAGTCGGCGATCACCGCGGACCCTGGGGCGATTACGCGGGCCAGCAAGATCGTGCTGCCCGGCGTGGGTAATTTCGAAGCCACCACAGCGCTGTCAGGCGCTCTGCAACAGGCGGTGGTGAAAGCGATCGACCGGCAGGTTCCCCTGCTCGGCATCTGTCTGGGCATGCAGTGGATGTTTGAGGCGAGCCGGGAGGCGCCGCAACTTCGCGGCCTTGGCCTGTTCGAAGGAGAGTGCGAGAAGTTCCCGGCGGCGGTGAAATCACCGCATGTGGGCTGGAACCAGTTACAGGTCAGCGGAGTCTCACGTCTGCTCCGCGGACTTGCTCAGGATTCATTCGTGTATTTCACCCACTCCTACCGGGCTCCGGTGGTCGAGGCCACAGTGGGCAGGTGCGAGTATGGCGGAGCTTTCTCCGCCGTGGTGGAGAGCGGGCAGGTCTTTGGGGTTCAGTTTCATCCTGAAAAATCAGGGAGCGCAGGGCTACATCTTCTGCGCAATTTTTGTGAATTGTAAGAAGCGCCAATGTTGACCAAGCGCATTATCGCCTGTCTGGATGTGGACGCCGGACGCGTGGTGAAGGGTGTGCAATTTTCGGACTTGCGCGACGCCGGCGATCCCGCGGAACTGGCTTTGGCCCACGGGCGTGCCGGGGCCGACGAAGTTGTGCTGCTTGATATTTCCGCGACTTACGAGAACCGCTCTACCCTGCTGGAGGTAGTGCGGCGGACGGCGCGGCAGTTGTTCATTCCATTCACCGTGGGTGGAGGTATCCGGTCG
>JBARIF010000669.1:0-1953 GCA_049799615.1 Terriglobales bacterium | reverse complement strand
AAGCTCCGGCAGCTTCGTTGCCTCCGCTGCCGTTTCGATTGCTACCGGGTGGAGCGAACCAGTTCCCGGGCGGGAGTTGCACCCGCTGAAGTCCAGCGCCTTTTCACGGCGCACTGTTACGCCAACTGTGGCGCTCCCTATTCCCCCTTCAGGTAGTTTTCAGGTTCGATCCCCTAGGATTATCCTTGAGGTATTTCTCCATGACAATGTCACGAGCTATTGGAGTTGCCGCGGCCACTACTTTGCTTTTCTCCGTTTTTGCGATAGCGCAACATCAGGAGAGGAAGATTCAGCGATCAGACTTGCCACCGGCAGTAGAGAAGGCTGTGGCTGAGCAAAGCAAGGGGGCAACGATTCGCGGTTTCTCGCAGGAGAAGGAGAGCGGGCAGACCTGCTACGAAGCTGAGTTGATGGTCAACGGGCACACCAAAGACGTCCTCGTGGATGCGAACGATTCAGTGGTCGAAGTGGAAGAACAGGTTTCCACCGAATCGCTTCCTGCTGCAGTGCGCCAGGGTCTGCAAGGCAAAGCCGGAAAGGGCAAGCTCGTCAAAGTTGAGACTCTCGTCAAGAAGGACAAGCTGGTGGCTTACGAGGCCAAAGTTCTGACCAATGGAAAAGCGTCAGAAGTTCAGGTCGGCCCGGACGGGAAAGCTTTAGACCACGAGGAATAATGCGCGATGGAAGTTGATTCCGCACGTCTAACTGGAGGATCTCATGTGCTCTCGGAATGTACTTGCTGGTTTTATGATCGCAGCGGTCTTGTGCGCGCTTAGCGGCCGCGTTGCCGCGCAAGGGACCTGGTCGGTCGAAAAGATATTTCACATTGGTGGTGAGGGCGGCTGGGACTACGTCACGGTGGATGCAAAGAATCACCGTCTGTACGTTCCCAGAAGCACTCACACAATGGTGATCGATGCGGATTCGGGGAAGACGCTCGCGGACATTCCCGGCCAGAAGCACAACCATGGGGTTGCTCTGGTTCCCGACGTCGGACGAGGATTTATCAGCGACGGGAGCGGCGCAATCGTGATTTTTGATCTTAAGACGAGCGCTGTCCTGGGAACGATCACAGCGCAACCCGATGCCGACGGCATCATTTTCGACAAAGCCAGCGGGCTTGTACTGGTCGTTTCAGGCGACAACGGAGTCCTGATGACGCTTAAGCCTGACACCGATCCCAAAACAGCATCCATCGACCCGCCCATTGACTTAGGCGGCAAACCCGAGTTTCTTGTCTCCGACGGAGCCGGTAAGGTCTATGTGAATTTGGAGGATAAGAACCAAGTCGCAGTCGTCGACATGAAAGCTAGGAAAGTATTAGCGCACTGGCCCGTCACTCCCGGCGGTGCGCCCGTGGGGCTATCGATTGACACAGAGAAGCGGCGACTGTTCGTCGGATGTCGAAATCCGCAGAAGCTGATCGTAATGAGTACTGACGATGGCAAGGTGCTCGCGGACCTGCCGATCGGCGCCGGCGTGGATGCTACGCGATTCGACGGTCACCAGGCGTTCGCGAGTTGCCGCGACGGCAAGCTTGAAGTTGCGGGCGAGAGTGCACCCGGCAAGTTCGAGATCCTGCAAACAGTAACTACTCCAGTCGGGGCCAGGACACTGGATGTTGACCTAGATAAGCATAAAGTGTACTTGGCCACAGCCGAGTTCGAGGAACAGAAACCGGGAGCAACCGGTCGTCCGGTAGCCAAGCCAGGGACTTTTATGATCGTCGTCGTCGGGCGCCACTAAGAGGCGCGACCCTGGTTTCCTGTATCACTGCGCTTATCCGGCGTGTTATGGCAGGCGATAGCACTCAAAAGCCCCATTGATGGGTCAATGCATTATGAGAGAGCGGCCCTGTTGAGTGGCGTAAAGCGGGATGTAGGGCAAGAATCAGAGGAGAAGATAGGCAAATCGGCTGAAGAATGACACTTTACCTTGAGGGAAAGAGCTCCG
>JBARIF010000668.1:0-4123 GCA_049799615.1 Terriglobales bacterium | reverse complement strand
GGATTGGCGTCAGCCGCCCGATTGAGATAACGAAGATTCAACCCGGAACCAATACCGAAAATCCCAAAGTTACCTATGTCGTGACTTTGAAAAACTATGGCACATCGGTCGGTTTGCGGGTTTGGATTACTACCCGCGTCGTCACGAATCCCATTGGACTGAAGACAGCAGCCCACGATTCCTGTCGTGAAGCCCTGTCGGGTTCTAATGGCATCATGGCAACTGCTGGCGACCCACATGCCGAGCACACTATCGGGGATGTCATGTTTCCGACCGATGAGTATGGCAGGTGGTTCAGTGATGAAAGCTTAAGCCCAACTAAACAGTTTTTCATAGTCGGGTGCGTTGCCTACAAAGACCAGTTTGGTCAGCAACGGCACACTCAGTTTTGTAATTGGTATCGAGGCGGGGACGACATTACCAAACCAACCCCTCCGATTTTCCTGTATTCGTTCTTTGGCTGGAATGATGCCGACTAGCGAGAGTAGCACCAGCCCCGCCACGGCAAGCAACAGACTGCGTATTGTGTTGCGCCCAAAGAAGGTTACAGGCCCACCGTGGGCACCGTGCGGCTTTACGGCTTTACGAATTGGGTGAAAGCGTTCTCTTCTACGAGCTTACTGTTCGGCATCCCGCCGATCTTCGCCATCCGCGCAATGGTCATCCCAAACAGATCAGGAGCTTTCCGATTGTTGAACCTGTAGCCAAATTCATCCAAATAACGCTGCAAGTGTTTTGAGGAAACTTTGTGGAAGGCGCCATTCAGCCCGCGCTTGAACAGCGAGAATGCGGACTCCGCGTTGAGATGGTGTGTCGGAACTGTTACTGAAAGCGCGGCTGTAAACGATTGAAACCGGACGACGTGTCTGGGGAAACGGACATGTGTTGAAATCACATGGTTTCGGACCAGCTCTGGATTAGTGGTGTAATCGTCTGATAGTTATCGTATTTCCACTTTTCGCGTGATTGCAAAATAGAAGCCGCTCGGCGGATTGAGCGGCGTTGTGAAACTTCTACGTTGTGCTGGTGTCCCATTTCAATCTCTAATGTGAGAGCCAACGACAAATAATACAAGGATCACCACTCCTGCCACTACAACGATCGCAATCATCGCATCCTTCGACCATCCTTTTGGTGGACTTCCCGAACGTGCGCGTAAGCCAACTTCATCGGTTTCCCAGTCTTCTGGTCCGTAACGACGAAGCCTGTGTCGGAAATGTCGCTCACCTTGCCGCTGAACTTGTCGATCTTCTTGTTCAGGATAATCTTGACAGCTTTGTCTTTCTCCTGTGCCTTGTGCAGAACTTACTGCATCTTGGCTACAGTCTGAGGTGGGGACTGAGGTTGGTCTTGTGCAGCGATGCTGCCGTGCACGAGGACAGCTACGATTACTAAGGAGATAGCCCTGGTAGAACATACTGCACCTCCGGAAGGATTGAGCCGCGCGGGTCAGCAATCACCTCCGACATAGTGTTTCTTCATGTGGCTGAGCATTCCCGATAAAGGCTGCAGACGAACCTCAATGAGCGGTTTGGGTCTGCTGCCTAGCGATCTGCCATTGTGCGAAGTGATTGGCGGCAAAACGAACCGCAGCTCCCGGCACGTTCTCAATCTCCTGCAAAGTCTTTGTATCGGGCTCACCGTTCGCGACCACATGGAGTTTGTAGTATCCCCGGCTATGGAGAAATACGGCGCGGTCGGACCCTTTACGTTGCGGAGGCACTCGGAACGTGAGATCGGCCGAATCACCGACATCAGGCATGGCTAGGTAGCGATCGTCGTTGGCCACCAACTCCGGCAGCACGTTTTTCCCCGCCGAGTCTCGGGCTGTCTGCGGTGCGAGCTTTTCAACGCTTACGGCGCGGTCCGGGCTATAGTCCACGCTGAAAGAGTTGAGAGCCCAAAAGCCGGCCGGAGGATGAATGCGGATGCGCAGTTGATCCCCGCGCACGCGACTGACATCCAGAGGAACAACACGATCCTTAGAGATAAACGGACCCATCCCAGGCAGAACCCCGCGTACTTCCCAACCCGTGGGTTCCTCGACGTAGATCTTTAACGCGTAGAGTTCCTCCTGCAGATCCCAAGCGAACAGGGCGTCCCGCGCGGTTTGGTTCTCCATCAAGGTGTACCAAGCGTCAACATCCCGACCGCGCAGTTCGACCATCTTCTTGATCATGTACGAGCCCCAAAGACCCGTCGCCACGTTGGCCACCAGCTTTGCCTGGGCTGCACCTGCCGGCTTTGGGAAGGTCATGACGATGTCACTCTGGAGATTGCCCCCAGCGTCGGGCACGGCTGCCGGTTCCCAAATCAGCCGGTCCGTGGCACGCAGCCACGGCAGCAGATCATGTCCGGCAACATCGCGGGCGGACACTAAGCTCTGGGGTGCTGCCAATGTGTGCAGCCTTCCCAGCACATCTGCGGCCACCCGAGTTCCGGCGGGGTGGTCAACCACCCAAAGCTCGGTAAGGTTAGTGAACTGAGTCTCGTCAACTTCGTTGGTGATCTTCAGCTGGTAGAGACCATCCTGTTCGCGGATCCGTTCCAATAGTGAAAAGTCGTCCTTCTCCAGGCCATGGGTGATGGCCCCGCCGTATGGTTCGGCGTCAAACACATATTGCTTGCCATCCCAGGAGTAAACGAAAGGGCAGGATTGCTTGGTGGCCGCAGCCACTCCCACGATTATCGCCACGGTGCCCACAGCAACTGCTGCGACCAAGCCGATCGTTCGCGACTTCGATAGTTCCTTTCGCTCCACCCAGAGCCGCTGCACCTGGTTTAGCGGAACTTCGTAGGGAGTCTTCTTTACGGAAGCATACAGCGTCTTGTCTTTGACGGAGGCTCCCGGTGGATCGAAAGAGACCTCCTCTCCATTTATTGTCGTGATGCCAACGATTTTCTCCGTCTCGGGTCGGGTCACGCCGGCGGGTGGCAGCCGTTGAACTTTTCGTACTGAGCAGCCCGGGCCCAGGGAAAGCAGAATGACGAGAACTATTCCGATAGTTCGCCTTCGCATGTACCGTCTCCGATAGAAAACGTTGTGGCCGTCAACAGAGCAAGTCTCTTTTTCGCAGTTCCTTTACGGGGCTTGGCGCTACTTTTGTTGCAAGGATTCCACATACTCAGAAAGATTGTGAATCCGAAGTTTCACGAGAGTTTCTTGCTGTGAATCAAGTGAACGGAACAACGGCCCCCAGAATGGCATGTCGGAGGTGCCATGTGCATGGCCACCTGAGCCGAATCGCAATATGGATACAAAATGCTCGGCCGGGAATTTTCCGTTGTTTCGTCTTGCCATCAGCGACAGATCTTTCGGTGGTGATTTCAGGATTTCGGCCGCGGGCCCGTCGCCAGCGCCGGTCGCACCGTGACATGATGCGCAATAATCCTTCCACATTTGAGCTCCTGATCCCGGTTCGCTGTACGGAGCGGGGACTTTTTTTATGGTTTTTTCGGTTTTTTCCTGCCCCGTGGCTATTCCGCTACTCACAACGAGTAACATTCCCGCTAGACCAATACCTACAGATTTGATGCTCGACATGACGCACCTCTCATACTGAGCAACATGTCTAGTCCTCTTGTCGTTGAAGGTCTGTGATGAGGGTCACCTTATCCTGTGATCGAATGTCAGGATAGCTATGCGCTCGACTGTGACAACAATCCATCAGCAAAGAGAACGTGACCAGCATCACAGATCGCGGCAGGGTCTGGCGTTCCCAGCCGAGTTCGAGAGTTCGGTGTCTCCTGAAGGTGGGTTCTATTTTTCTTTCTTGTATGGATACCTCATTACCCAGTGGAAACCTTCTCGCCGGATGGACGGCCGAGCGAGGCCTTTATGGGAACGCCTTCACTGACCTCGCGAATCTCTTTCTCAGAGTCCGAGTGCATTAAACTCAATATCTGTTGAAATATCGTCAATTACACCAGTAGTCCGGCAAACCGGTCAGTGTGTGGAAACCATTTCCTTCCGGCACAGCGAAGACGAAACAGGATTCCACCGTCCGGCATGGCATGACAAAACGACCAAACAGATAAGTAAGGCGACTTTTCCAGAAAACTGAGATTGCTAGCACTTCAACTCAAGCATGTCTTACACAGCGTTCCACTTCAAATACTTTGC
>JBARIF010000667.1:0-32072 GCA_049799615.1 Terriglobales bacterium | reverse complement strand
GTCTCTCACTACCTCGAGCAGGAGCGCGTGCTGGACGCTGATGTGGTGGATTAATAGATTTTGGCCCTCGGGAATCGTCGTGCCTGGCCCTTTGTAGCGCCGCCGTCCCGGCGGCTGTCCGCTGGGCGTCGCCACCCACCGCCGCGGCCAAAGCTTGTACGTGGCCGAGGCGGCCTTCCCTGCTTCTGATATAGTTTCCGTGGATTCAAGCATGTCAGCTCTCCCAGATTCTGCCCAGGAAACCCCGTCGCCGGTCACAGAAAGCGTCAACCCACCCCCCAAGCCCCGGATGTCCACTCGCAACCGGCTGCTCTTTTTCGCGACTGGCTGGCTGATTGTGCTCATGCCGTTTCTGTTCTGGTGGAACACCTGGTTTGGGCGTCAGCTTTCGGACAAGCAGTTGGCCGAATATCTTCAGGACGATAAAAAGCCGCGTCACATCCAGCACGCGCTGGTGCAGATCGGCGAGCGGGTGACGCGTCATGACCCGAGCGTCACACGCTGGTATCCCGACGTAGTCCGCCTCGCGGCTTACCCTATCGAAGAGGTCCGTAACACCGACGCCTGGGTCATGGGTCAGGATGTAAGCAGCAAGGACGCAGCGGAGGCAGGATTCCACGAAGCGCTTCTGAAGATGCTGGATGATCCCTCGGTTATGGTGCGAGGCAATGCCGCGCTGTCGCTGGTCCGCTTCGGCGACGCCACCGGGAGGCCGCAGATTGTGGCCCTGCTGCAACCAGCGAAGGTCAGCGCGCCCCAGGCCGGAGCCGTCACGGATTCAAGCACTCCGGGCACCACCATCCATCAGGGGGGGATCATTGCCAAGCTCGAATCGGGAGGCCAGACCGTGGAAGTGCGGTCGCCCGTCAGCGGCCGGCTCCGCGAGTTGTCCGTCAGAACCGGGCAAACCGTTGCGGCCGGCGACCCCATCGCCGTCCTCGATCCGGGGACCGAACAGGTCTGGGAAGCGCTGCGCGCGCTCTACCTGGTCGGCCGGCCCGATGACATTCCCGCCATTCGGCCTTACGAGCGGGAACTGCCAGAGGTCCCCGACCACATTCGCCAGCAGGCCCTTGCTACCGAGCAGGCGATACAAGGCCGGGCGAAGTAGTTTCAGGATTCCCGGTTCGATTTGCTTTCTGGGAGTGGAAGAGCGGCGGTTTCGCGCGACGTCGAGTGGAAGAAGAAGAACGACGCTTCAGCGTCGAGTGGAAGAGGGGCGCTTTAGCCCCGCGTGGAAGAGCGGTGCTTTAGCGCCGCGTCAATCGTCCTCTCGATGGGGCTTCGGCCCCCGTAGGAAACTCGTTCAGGAACTGGACTGGACTTTTATTGGGACTTAAGTTGTCGGTTTCTAGTTCCCGGTTCGCAGTTAGAAGGGCATCACTCCGACTTCTTTTTCGATCTCGGCCGTGTCCACCATCACGATTGCGTCCCAGGGACAGCCATCGAGGAACGAGCCATCCGGCCCTTTGCTGGTGCACTTGTTACAGCCGATGCACAGAATGGGGTCCACCTGGATGCGGCCGAAGGGAGAATTGTCTTCATCCGGGACCCAGAACATGCAGTCTTCCACCGGACAATATTCCACACACGCCGGAGAACCCGCACATCCGGTGCAGCACTCAGTGATCACAGCCAGCTCTTTGGGTTTCTTCTTGCGCGCGGTAAGCAGACCCTTGGACCTGGGTTCGTGTTTGAATTCGTCGGGCACCATCCCGACGATTCCCCTGAGCGGTTCTTCCGGCATCGGCGGTATTATAACCCAAAGGCAGACGCCAGCCCTCTCACTTCAGCCTCGGCGAGCGCATCCGGGGCTCTGAGCCAGGACCTGACGTCCGTGGCCCGACGTTCGCATTGTTCATCCATCACAACCGCCCCGGCGGGATTCTGGTATAGTGGCGTTCCAGCCCCTCGAATCTACTTTTTTCTCAGGCTCCCCGGTTTGGTGTCCACGCGAAGGGGCAAAAGGAGCAGCACTTATGGCAGGTAAGAGCGTCAATAAAGTCATCCTCATCGGCAATCTTGGCAAGGATCCCGAACTCAGGGCCACGCCCAGCGGCACGCCCGTGGCGAAGTTCACGCTGGCGACCAACGATCGGTATAAGGACAAGGAAGGTCAGTGGCAGGACCGCACCGAGTGGCACAACATCACCGCCTGGGCGCGCACCGCGGAAATTGCCGGCGAGTATCTCAAAAAGGGCTCGAAGGTTTACATCGAGGGCAGTCTGCGCACCCACTCCTGGGACGATAAACAGACCGGTCAAAAGAAATACATGACTGAGATTGTCGTGAACGACCTGGTCCTGCTCGGAGGTCGAGGCGAAGCCGGTGGCGGAGATTTCGGAGGAAGTTCGCGGGGCGCCGCCTCGGGGGGAAATAACTTCGACCAGCGTACTCCGGAACCGGAGCCGGCAACGGCATCGGGCCCCATCAGCGACGAAGACATCCCCTTCTAGCCCAAACCGCTGCGTACCCCATCTTTGCGCGCTTTTTGCGCGAAGGTGGGAGCGGTTTCCTACGAGCCTATGAAGCGTTCCGTCACCACCGTTCTGTTCTGCCTGCTCCTTTCTGTCGCTCCCTCGGCACTCGCCAAGCACCATCATCACCATCACGACGCTGAGGCCGACGCGAGCCAGTTCGATTATTACCTGCTGTCGCTTTCCTGGGCGCCCAACTACTGCGCGGGTCATCCCACTGATCATTCGAGCGAATGCAGAACCGGCGGACACACAGCCTTTGTGCTGCACGGGCTCTGGCCGCAAGCCAACAGCGGTGCGCCGCCCATGTCGTGCTCGACGGCCCCGCCGGTCGCGGCCGCCACCGTCAATCACATGCTCAACTTCATGCCAGGCCGCGGCCTGATTCAGCATGAGTGGCAGAAACATGGCACCTGCAGCGGGCTCTCGGCGCAGGACTATTTCGCCCGGGTCGAGCAGGCATTCAGGAATATCCACGTACCGGAGCAGTATCCAAAGCTGGACCACGAGCAGCGCTTCAGCGTACCGGATCTGGAGAAGAATTTTGCCGATACGAACCACGCCCCCCTGCAGGCGTTTCGTATTTCCTGTCATGCGGGGGAACTGGTCAGCCTCGAGGTCTGCATGGACAAGAACCTTCAGATTCAGAGCTGCACCCAGAGCGTGCGCGAGTGTCCGGTAAATCAGGTGGAGATGAAGCCGCCGCAGTAGGAGGAGAGCTATTCATGCCAGAAGATCTTGCCAGCCAGGACTGCGTTCCCTGCCGCGGGGGCGTGCCTCCGATGAAGGGCGCGGAACTGCGAAGCATCCAGCAACTGGTGCCGCAGTGGACGGTGGTGAACGAGCATCACCTCACCCGCGCGTTTACCTTCCCGGATTTCAAGCAGGCACTCGACTTCGTGAACCGTGTGGGAGAGATCGCGGAACGTCAGGGACATCATCCCGACATCCTGCTCGCATGGGGAAAAGCTGAGATCACTCTGTGGACGCACAAGATCGATGGCCTGACCCAGAGCGACTTCATCATGGCCGCCAAGATCGACCAACTCTCGAAATAGACTACGTGGGCTTGGTCATGAATTTGTCACGGGAATGCGTGATCGGTCTCCCGCCTTCATCGCCCACGCCCACAGTAGCGCGGGCAGGAGCATAATGATTCCGGTCGCTGACGCTACCACCTGCGCCGAGACTCCGCGATCAAGAAGGATCCCGCAGACGTAAGCTCCAATGGCAATGGTCAGCATGGAGAAACCGAGGTCGGTAGAGAAGACGCGCCCGCGGAATCGGTCGTCGGTGTTCAACTGCAGGATCGTGGTGGAAAAAACCCAGACGGTTGATCCTCCGCGGTGGGCCAGGACAATGAACGCGCACGCCACCCATATATTCGGCGACCGACCCAGGCCGAAATATCCCGCTCCAATCGTGAGATAGCCAAGCAGGATGCCAAGCTGAAGCCGCTGGCCTGATCGGCCCGCCCAGCGGGCGGAGAACAGTGGACCCATCACGGCGCCAATTCCCCGCGCCCCCAGCAGCAGGCTCATGCCCAGCATGGCGGTGCGTTGCGGATTGAGGCCACGCACGTGCACATGGAAATAACCGTTGCCCATGACGGTGAAGAGCACCCAACTGGGTCCGATCATAAGTTCGCCGGCCTTGGCGCACACTGCGGCCAGCAGTCGGCGATCCTGACGAACGTAACGGATGCCGTCGATTACCGGCGAGAGATCAACCGCATCGCGGAGGTGCAACGGCGCTGCCGCCTGGGCATGGGGCTCCTCAAAACGCATCCCGCGAATGAGCATCGCCGACACCAGGAATGAAAGCGCGTTGAGCACGAATACAGCATCACGCCCGAACAGCGCCGCCACGACTCCTCCAACCGACGCACCGACCAGCAGATTGACCGACCACGTGGCCGACGAAAGGGTGTTGGCCACCAGCACATCTTCCCGCGCAGCGACATTGGGAATCACCGAACTGCGCGCGGGCTCGAAAAAAGCGGCCATCAGCGTTTCCATCAGCAGCAGCGGATAGACCAGCCACACCGCGGACCGGGAGCGCACCAGCAGCATGGCGAAGACGATGGCCATCCGCGCCAGGTCGGCCGCAATCATGACGCGCTTCCGGCTTATGCGATCGTTGATGACCCCGGCAGCCGGACCGATGAAAGTCTGCGGGAGGACCTGCAGCACGAGGGCGAGCGCGACCGAACTTGCCCGGCCGGTCAGTTGCAGCAACAAGCTGTAAATCGCCAGCGTATAGAACCAGTCGCCGATCTCGCTGACAATCTGCGCCAGCCACAGCCGGCGGAAGTTGCGGTTGCAGCGCACCAGCCGCAGGTACGAGGACAGTGAGATCGAGGTCGATGCGCGTTCGGGCTGCAGGTCCATGGGCTTTGGTCGTTGGTCGTCGGCCTTGGCCGTTGGTCGTTGCCCCGACGTCGGGCGGCAGACCTCGGACCTCAGCCGTCGCCCCCGGTCCCGAGGTTTGAGGTTTGAGGTCTGACGTCCGAGGTCTGACGCCGCCTCTGTGGCCACAACGGCCAATGACCAACGGCCAGACTATAATCTACCCATGCTTGATGAAACCGATTTTCGCAAGCGGGCGGACTCTGCCCTCGAATCCCTGAAGAAGGCGCTCATGCAGGCCGAGGAGTCTTCCGAGATCGAAGTGGAAGACCAGTCGGGCGCGCTGCATGTTTCGTTCGAAGACCGCAGCAAGTTCGTCATCTCTCCCAATGCTCCGGTGCGGCAAATCTGGATTTCCGCGCTGGCCACCAGCTTCAAGCTGGACTGGTCAGATGCAGAACAGGATTTTGTATTGTCCAAGACCGGCGAACGGCTCAAGGCGCTGGTATCTCGATTGATCAATCAGCAGTTAGGAGAAGACGTCGTCACGCTCGCCTAGGTTCTTTGCCCGACAGTTTTTGCTTGAGATGGTCGGCAATCTGCCGGCCGTGAAACCTTCCATTCTCGATGAATATCTCGTTGGTCCTTGACCCAGCCACAATCACCCCCGCCAGGTAAATGCCGGGCACGTTGCTTTCCAGGGTCTGTGGATCGCACACCGGCCGGCACTGGTCGGCGGAAAGTTCGATGCCCATCGAACGCAGGAAATCATAATCGGGATGGTAGCCCGTCATGGCGAAGACAAAATCGTTTTCCAGGCGGACCGAGCCTTCCGGAGTGTCGAGATCGACGTAGTCGGCCCCAATTTCCACAACCGAGCTGTTGAAGTAAGCGGCAATCTCGCTGTTCTTGATCCGGTTTTCGATGTCCGGCAGGATCCAATACTTGACGTGGTTATGTAATTTGGCGCCACGATGCACGAGCGTCACGCGCGCGCCATGCCGCCAGAGATCAAGCGCGGAGATCGCAGCCGAGTTCTTGCCTCCGATGACTACGACATCCATATCGAAAAATGGATGCGGTTCGCGGTAGTAGTGAAAAACCTTGCCCAGGTCTTCGCCGGGAACGTTCAACGGGTTGGACAAATCGTAGTAGCCGGTTGAGACAATCAATTTGCGAGTACGGTAGTCATAGATGCGGCCCAGAGTGTCGGTGGCCGTGAGCTGAAAATCGTCGTCGCTCCCGGTGACCGTCTTGACCCACTGATACTGGCGGACATCGAGATGATAGTGCTCGGTCACTTTACGGTAGTATTCGAGCGCTTCCTCGCGGGTGGGCTTCTGGTGGGCGCTGCTGAAGGGAATGTCGCCGATTTCCAGCAACTCTGGAGTGGTGAAGAACGACATGTTGGCGGGATAGTGATAGATGGAATTGACTACGCATCCCTTGTCGATGGCTATGACTTTGAAGCCGGCGCGCTGGGCTTCTATGGCGCAGGCCAGTCCGGTCGGTCCGGCGCCGATCACGATCACATCGGCACTCGTGTCGGGCTCGCCCTTCATCTGCGGACGCGGCAGGGTGTCGGGAATCTGCTGGGTCGCGGCGGAACTCTGTTTGGTCACCAAATCGTTCGTCTCGCCTGAAATCAATCCCGAAGTGGCCGGGCGTGGTCAAAGCAGATACGCCAGCCGGGAAGGTAAAGATTCTAGCACGCCGCAAAGACACCGCCTTTTCGCCCCTCGCCAGGTGCTCCGCCAATCGTCGTCTGAGAAAGGAGGCTGGAAGGAACGAATCCCTTGGCGACCTTCGCGGTTAAAATCTTTAACCGCGCCAAGGTGCTCATATCACTACCAAGGATTCGGTGGTAGCTCAGTTTGAGACTTTCTCACTACCCACAGGCGTCATCCTGAACCGCCTTCAGGCCGTGAAGGATCTGGCGTGAAGCAGATGCACCTTTTGCCTCTGCACAGCTCTTGCGCGCCAGATCCTTCGGGACTGAAATCCCTCAGGATGAGGTCGCTATAAAGGACCGTTTCGCATTGAGCCTCTACCAAGGGTTCGTGGCCTGCGAAAGCAGCCTCCTCGCCGCGCTATAATTCCCGGTTGCACCAATCCTCACGGACTGATCAGGAACCCAGCATGGCAGCACCCGCGAAACCGAAGACGCGTACTGAATCCGACAGCATGGGACGAATCGACGTCCCGGCCAACGTCTATTGGGGCGCGCAGACGCAGCGCTCCCTCCTGCACTTCAACATTGGCCGCGACACCATGCCGCCGGAGCTGATCCGCGCTTTTGGCATCCTGAAAAAGGCCTGCGCGCTGGTAAACCAGGACCTGGGCAAGCTTCCCGTCAGCAAGACCAAGCTCGTCGCGCAGGCCGCCGACGAAGTCATCGCCGGCAAACTCAACGACCAGTTCCCGCTGCGCATCTGGCAAACCGGCAGCGGCACGCAAACCAACATGAACGTCAACGAGGTCATCGCCAACCGCGCCATTGAACTGGCGGGCGGCGAACTGGGATCGAAAAAACCCATTCACCCCAACGACGACGTCAATATGTCGCAGTCATCCAACGACACTTTTCCCACCGCGATGCACATCGCAGCCGCGGAGCGGGTGAAGAACGCGCTGATTCCCGCCATCCAGGCGGTGCACGATGCCATTGCGGCCAAGGCAATAGAATTCAACGACATCGTCAAGATCGGCCGCACCCACTTGCAGGACGCTGTCCCGCTCACGTTTGGACAGGAATTCGGCGGCTGGGCCAGCCTGCTGGAGCGAGACATCAAGCGCCTGCAGCAGGCACTCGACGGGCTTTACGATCTCGCCATCGGCGGGACGGCGGTAGGCACGGGCTTGAATGCGCATCCGGAATTCGCCGAACGCGCGGCGAAAAAGATCGCTGAACTGACCGGACTTCCCTTCCGCTCTCATCCCAACAAGTTCGCGGCGCTGTCAGCGCATGACGAACTCGTCTTTGCCCAGGGCGCGCTGGAAACCCTGGCTGCGTCGCTGATGAAGATTTCGAACGATATACGCTGGCTGGCCTCAGGTCCACGCTCCGGCCTGGGTGAACTCATCATCCCCGAGAACGAACCCGGCTCCTCGATCATGCCCGGCAAGGTGAACCCAACCCAGTGCGAAGCCATGACCATGGTGTGTGTACAGGTCCATGGCGCCACCGCCGCAGTCGGCTTCGCCGGCTCGCAAGGCAACTTCGAGCTGAATGTTTATAAGCCGGTGATGATTTACAACTTTCTGCATTCGGTCACGCTGATCACCGACGCCTGCCACGGATACGTCGAGTACATGATCAAGGGCATCGAGGTAGATCGCCCCAAAGTGGAAGCGAATCTGAAGAACTCACTGATGCTGGTGACCGCGCTGACCCCAAAGATTGGCTATGACAAGGCAGCCAAGATTGCGCACACCGCCCACGTCGAACACAGCAGCCTGCGCGAGGCGGCATTGAAATTGGGCTGTCTTAGCGGCGAAGAGTTCGATCAGTTGATGAAGCCGGAGAGAATGACGCGCCCATAGCCCGACCCGCGTAGGCCCGGACGCCCTGGTCCGGGCGGACGAGCGCAGCTCGCCTTGTCATTACAGAGCACCCATGCGAAACCAGATCGCCGATAACGATGTGGCCGAGTCAACCAGTTGTTATTGCCGAAACTAGATCCATTTTCAAACCGGCTGTTCGCCCGTTTTCTCAATCAGCTGTAGGCTGGATGTGGTCTGAACCGGGTCCAATTTTTTCTTCGTGGTTGTAATCGCCACCACGCTCACCAGCACTAGCAGCGTCCCCAGCAGCGTACGCGGCCCCACCGCTTCCCCGCCCAGGAAATATCCCAAGGCCACCGCGACCACAGGATTCACGTAGGCGTATGTCCCCACTTTGGTCGGCGACTCCCAGTGCAGCAGCCAGACATACGCAGCGAAGCCGACGATCGAGCCCGCGATAATCAGATAAACCAGCGCGAACCATGCATTCCAGGACACTGCCTGAATCCGGAAGCCTTTGAACTCACCGGAGACTGCCGTCAACACGCACAGTTGCGCTCCACCGGTGAGCATCTGTGCGGCCGCGCTCATCGGCTTCGATGCCGGCAGGGGAAGCCGGCGAGTGAAGATGGTGGCGAAGGACCAGGTCACCGAAGCCACCAGCAAGGCAACCGCGCCGGCGCGATTGACAGGCACTTCGCCCAAAGAAAACGAATGGTTCATCAGCACCGCCACACCGCACAGGCCCACAATCAGTGCTAGAGCGAGACGAACCGTGAGCCGTTGCGTTCGCAGAAAGACGATTTCCATCAGGGTGATGAATACAGGGATGGTGGCCAGCACCACGGCGGCGATCCCGGAAGGCACACGCTGCTCGGCCCAGAACAAACATCCATAGTCGACCACGAAGATGAGTCCGCCGAGCGCTGCGGCCGCAACCCACTCCCGCCGACTCGGCGCCGGTGTCCCCCGCAGCCGTAGCCAGGCATACATGACCAGGCCCGCAGTGAAAAAGCGCAATGCCGCCAGCAGGAACGGAGGGACCTCGTGGACCCCTACGCGGATCGCCAGAAAAGTCGATCCCCAGACGAAGTAGATCATGGAGAAGGCAAGCAGGATTTTCCAGGAAGCCGGTCGGGCTTCAGTCTCCATCTGGATCTCCTTTAATCCCGCTGCGGTTCGGCCCACGGTCCTTCATAGATGTTCCGCCATGGCTCCGAGAACCATACTTGCCCTATGAAAAATTCTTATTCGCGGGAGAATTCCTGCTCATGCCTTGCCTACAGCCTGCTCTGGATGAAAGACAACCCGCTTAGATTCGCCACTTGCTCAGGGTCAATCCCCTTGGACGCCACCAGAACGTGAAAACTTTCCCCTAACCCGGCAGGCGTTACCAGGTGCTTGAGCTGCAAGGCGACTTTGGCGTGCTCCTGGGGCAGGCGGCACTCTTCAAAGGCATCCGCAAATTGATTCGCCTCGCCGATTCCCATCAGAAATTGCGACTGGGTCAGAAGCGGTTGAACTTGCATGCCATTTTCTTCCGCCGCAGCGGAGAGAGCGGTAAAGTTCAAGTGCGCCGTGAGGTCTTGCTCACCCGGAACTGAATAGGGATTAGGGGTGGCGGCGTGCTGCCGGTACGCCATCAGGGTCCCACGATGGCGGCCGGCAAGCTGCTCTGGGCGAGTGTAGCCATAATCGACCACGATGATTATTCCCCTGCGCATCGATGTGGCCAACCCCGCCATGTAGCGCTGCGCGAGCAGCGGGACCTCGATCCGTTCTCCCGGCTCGGGATGCACCCCATAGCGGTCAATAAATTCCAATTCTTCGGCAGCAGGCGGGACCCACATTTCAACAATTCGCCCGGCCTCGGCCGAGATGCGAAGTGCTCCCTTAGCGCTGAGTATCTCGACCGGAAAAGCGTCGAAAAATTCATTGGCGAATACGATGACCGCGACCTCGGGGGCAAGAGCCCGCTCGTCCATGGCATTATTGGGCGCGACTGATATCGCGGCCTCCCCGGTCTTCCGGGTAGGAGAGTAGAAACTCTCGGCAGCGTCGCGGGCGGGTCGGACCGTAGCCGTGCTCCCTGATGCATCCGAGAACCAGGGCTTGCGCACCTGCAGGCCTTCGTTGGCACGCTCCGAAACCGAAGACGCCCTCCCACTCTCCAGAAACCTGGTGAGCACGCCCCGTAGGCGCTCTCGCAGTTTGGGTGAATGTTCCGCCAGTGAGTAATGCAGAGCGTGAAAGAACGAAGGAAACTTCTTCTCTAACCAGGTCAGCACATCGAGCGCGAACAATCCGCGGCCGGGACCGAGTTCCAGAATTTCGATCTGGCCGGGTGATCCCAGCGCCCGCCATATTTCGTCGAACTGCCGTGCCAGAAGGCGTCCGAATACAGCGTTCACATCGCTCGAAGTATAAAAATCCCCGGCCTTACCGAACTGCTCGGCATTGCGCGAATAGTAGCCCAGGTCAGCATGGTAGAGACACAACTCCATGTAGCGCGAAAACGGGATGGGCCCGCGCTCGCCGATCTCCTGTTCGATGATCTGGCGCAGGCTCACAGGCCCTTTCGCTGCCGGTCCGCCCGGTCCTGGGGCGTGCGGATGAACATTTCGACGATGTAGTCATGCAGGCAGTCATAGAGCTGCCGCTGGAATCCCCACTCGAACTGAGCGTGATCGAGGTCCCGGGGATGAAGTTCGAAATAGTAGGTATGCACTGGAACCGGCGGATTTCTAAATTGGATGAGAACTTCCACGGCCTCGCCCTTGGCCCGGGCAGAAAAATCAAGCAAAGGGTGCTCGTAAAGCTTCAGTTGAGCCAGCACACGTTCAAGCCGCAGGTTCGCGTCAGTCACCTAATGATTCTAACGGGAGTCGTGATTGTGTGGGGCGGGCGCCCTCGCCCGCCGCTCTGATGACTGCGGAAAAGGCGGTTTCTGGTTTCGGGTTTCCGGTTCAGGGTTTTGGCGTCCAAGGTCCGAAGTCCGAGGTCCGACGCCCGCTATTCATATCGCAGGGCCTCAATGGGGTCGAGCTTTGCTGCTTTGATGGCGGGCAGCATGCCGCTGATGATCCCTACGAGACTGAGAATGCCGGTGGACCAGATGAGGGTGGCAGCATCAATGGTCAGGTGAATATCGCCTTCGTCGGCGCCTTCCTGAAACGCGCTCCACAGGGTCAGTGAGGGGACGGACCACGAGACCAGGTAGGCGAACGCCACGCCCAGCAACCCTCCCAGTGCTGTGATGACCATGGCTTCCGCGAGGAACTGGAAAAGGATGTGCCAGCGATGGGCGCCCAGGGCCTTTTCGACGCCGATCTCCCGGGTACGTTGAGTCACCGAAACCAGCATGATGTTCATCAGCCCCACGCCGCCGATCCCCAGCGTGAGCAAACCGATGAAGCCGAGCATGATCTTGATTCCGGTGGTGATTACGCGCAGGTCGAGCAGGTCGGAAAAGACATCGAAGACGAAAACCGCTCGCTCGTCTTTGGGATCAAAGTTGTGATGGAATGCCATGGAGTTCCGCAGCGCTTTTACCACCTTGGCGTTGTCGCCTTCATATTCCATGACAATCGAGTTCAGGTAGTAGGTGTCTTTCAGATCGCTCATGGCGCTGAAGGGTACGTAGATATGCTCGTTCAGGTTGTCGTCGCTGTTGTTGATGACATGTTTCAGAATGCCCACGATCTGGTAGGAGATGCCGTCCACCCGGATGTTCTCGCCGATCGCTTTCTGGCCGGAAAAGAGCTTCTTCTTGGCGTCGGCTCCCATAAAAGCGACGCGGGCGTGGGTGAAGTCCTCGGCCTCGCCGAAGGGCGCTCCTTCCGCGAATTCCATGCGCCGCATGCGCGCGTAGTTGGCGTACACGCCGCTGACCCCGTAGCTGGCGCTGCGTGTGCCCCAGGCCACCGTGCTCTGCTTGAATACCTCGGGCGAGAGCCGTTTTAGCAAAGGCACCTCGTCGCGGATGTAATCGAGATCTTTGATGGTGAGACGAACTTCGCTTCCCGCCTTGGTACCGCCCGCCTGCAGCGAGGTGCGCCCCGGAAACACAAATACCAGGTTGGTCCCAAAGGAGCGGAAGGCCGACCACAAACCGCGCTCAAAGCCCGCGCCGTAGGCGAGAAGCAGCACCACCGTGGCAATGCCCCAGGCCATGCCCAGCATGGTGAGGATGCTGCGCCGCTTGTTATGGCGCAACGCGCCATAGGCCTGGCTTCCCAGCTCGTGGATCACGGCTACTCCTGCCTCATGGCCTCAACCGGGGCCAGCAACGCGGCTTTTCGCGCGGGATAAATTCCAGCCACGATGCCGGCGATGGCCAGCGACAAGATGGCCGCCAGGGCCGACATGGGCACAATGCGCGGCGTATCAAATCCTTGCGGCGCTGGTAACTGGGCCAGCAGAGTGACAAAGACCGTGCAAATCAGCAGCCCGATTCCTCCACTGAAGAGGGTTAGGAATGCGCCCTCGATGAAAAACTGGGTCAGGATATTTTGATACGTGGCTCCCAGCGCCTTGCGCAGCCCGATCTCCCGGGTACGCTCAGCCACGGAAACCAACATGATATTGACGATGCCAATTGCGCCCAGCGCCAGGGTCACGAATCCGACCACCCCGAGGAAATAATCCATGGCGTCAAAGATCTTGCCCACCCGCTGCGAGTTTTCAATTGTGTCCCAGTCTTCGAAGGCATCTTCCAGCCTGGGATCGAAGCCGTGGCGGCGCGCGATGATCTGGTGAATCTCCTCTTTGGATCGCAGGTGCTCGGCCTTGTTCAGCGGGCGGTAATTGATGAACGAGAGCGCCCCTTCCGAGTTCTGCTGCTTCAGCGGAAACAGGTTGCGCATGGTCTCGACCGGGACAAAGATGCGGGCGTTGGTTCCATTGTTGCCATCTTTCCCCACCTTGGCCAGCACCCCGATCACATCGAAGCGAATGCCGTTCAGCAGCATGGTTGCGCCAACCGCGGGGCGCCCGGGAAAGACATTCTTCAGCAGCTCCCAGCCCACTACCGCCACCCGGCGGTGCTCCGTGTTGTCCTCGTCGTTCAGCCAGCGGCCGGTCCCGATGGGCACGGTGCGGATCTGGTTGTATTCCGGAGTCACTCCGAACACCTGGCCGTTGGTCGAACCGTAGTCGCTGACCGCGCGGATGTCCTCGCGGTTGATTACAGGCGACAGGGCGCGCAAGGTACGAGCTTCCTTGCGGATGGCAACGTAATCTTCATATGTAAAGTGATAAGTCTGGCCGGATTGTAGATTGCCCGCGACCGCAGGGATTCTTCCCGGAAAGATGAACATGATGTCCTGGCCGAGGGTCGCCAGGTTGCGCACCTGTCCACTGCGAAAGCCTTCACCCAGACCGACCAGTAGGAGCAGCGAACCCACACCCCACGCAATCCCGAACATGGTCAGGAATGAGCGCAGCTTGTGCGCCCAGAGGGTTGCCAGGGATTGGCGAACAATCTCAAAAAGCACGTTCATAAGCTTATCGCGCTGCTGCCTGCCCAGGGAACGATGGTTAATGTCCGGGCCCCGCCCGCCACCTGATGTCTATTACGCCGTCGCAGGCCGGCAGGTTCCCACTATTTCGCCCTCGTCTCTCGTTCTTTAGACCCTGCTAAAGACGAAAGGATAGCCCCCATCTTACGTGCCGCCCGCCGGAACCAGGCGTGCTAACCAGGTTGGGAGAGATGCGTCTAAACGACCGTTCTGATTCGTCCCGGCCGGTTTAGGTTTTCACAACAAAACAACTCAGATTGAGGAGGTTTGCACCGTGCTCAAACCGCTTTTGCGTGCCCTGTTTGCACTGGAAGTATTGCTGCTGCCCGCGTCATTCGGCCTGGCACAGTCCTTCGTTCTGGAGCTGCCGCGCCCCAGCCAGCATGCCGTCATCACCCAGCGCATTGGAATCACCGATCTCACCATCAACTATCACCGCCCCATGGTGAACAAGCGGAAGGTGTGGGGTGGCCTGGTGCCCTACGGCCAGGTGTGGCGTGCCGGCGCCAATGAAAACACCACCATAAAATTTACCGATCCGGTAACCATCGAAGGCAAGCCTCTACCCGCGGGGGCGTACGGCCTGCACATGATACCGGGAGAGAACGAGTGGGTCGTCATCTTTTCCCGGAACTCGACTTCCTGGGGCAGTTTTACCTACAACCAGGCGGAAGACGCGCTCCGGGTCACGGTCAAGCCCCAGACCGCGGAGTTTCACGAAGCCCTGACCTACGACTTTGACGATGTGAATCCGGATTCCGCCGTGGTCACGCTGCGCTGGGAAAAGGTCGCGGTTCCCTTCAAGGTCGGCGTCAACACCCACGAAATCGTGGAACAGAATCTGCACAACCAATTGCGCGGGCTGGCCCAATACACATGGGAGGGATGGGACGACGCCGCCAACTATCTGCTGCAGGAAAAGATCGATCTCGATGAAGCCCTGACCTATTCTGATAAATCGATTCAGAATGAAGCCCGCTATGACAACTTCATGACCAAATCGCAGGTGCTCGATGCCCTTGGCCGCAAAGAAGAGGCTGCGACCGCGCGTGACAAGGCGCTCACCATGGCCAACGCCATCCAGCTTCACAGCTACGCCCGCCAAATGCAGATTGCCGGTAAGCAATCTGAGGCCTTCGCCATCTACCGCGACAATGCCAAAAAGAACCCTGATTCGTGGATTGTGCACGTGGGTTTGTCCCGCATGTATTCCGCGCAAGGCGACTTCGCCAACGCAGCGAAAGAGATGAATGCCGCGGTGGCCGGCGCGCCCGACGGCCAAAAGAAACCGCTACAAGCTTTCGCCAAACGTCTCGAAGCCAGGGAGGACATCAACAAGTAGGAGCCTTCGTAGCGCCGCCGTCCCGGCGGCTGTCGCGAGGGCGTGACGCCGTCGGGACAGCCGGCAAGATGCCGGCACTACGGCGACGTTTGCGCGTCGTCGAGGACTACAACTTCCCGGCCCATGCGCCTTCCCACTTCCGTGGCAGTGGCCACGGTGTCATCGCTAGTCTCCTGACCACGGATGATTTCCAATCTTCTCTCGCTAGCCAGCGGTTCCGCGAAATGCATACCCACACAATCCGGGGCGCGATAAGTGACGCGGGAAATCTCGGTAATGCTGAGTGTGGAAATATGGGAGCCCAGGATGGTATTGGGGCGGCAGATTTTGTCGAGCAGGGTGAAGATCTCGATCTTCGATTCCAATTCTTCCAGGACCGCCTCGATGACCAGATCGGCCTGGCGGGCAGCCTCTTCAACACTGCCGGCAAACTCCAGGCGGGAGAATGCCGCTTGGGCGGCGTCGGCTGAAAACCCGCCTGACTCCACCGCCTGATCAAACTGGTTACGGATTTCACTCTCTGCCCGGCGCAGGGCGTTGGGCAACAGATCTTCCAAAATCGTCCTGTAGCCGCCCCGGGCCGCCACCTGCGCGATGCCTCGGCCCACTCGGCCAGCGCCGATGACGGCGATGGTCTGGACTTGGGTCACTACTGTCCCTTTTCCAGTTGTCCCAGGACAGAATTGAGGTTGGTGCTGGCGGAACGAATGTTTTCGGCGAGACGCTTGCGTTCCTCTGCTTCCATCAGCGGGATGGATGCGCTGATGCGGCGGAGGGTAGTGTTGATGTCGTCCACGTAGTTGATGAGACGGATGAGTTCTCCGGTAGCTGCCATAGTTAAACCTGCTCCTGTTGCCCTTGCTCCAGCCATTGTGGGCGCGAGCGTCCACGCTCGTGCCGGGCTTACGGGGCGATGTATCCATTCTCAATGGTGAGCACAGATTAGTAAAGGCACGACAGGCACGTGCGCGCCCCTTGAGACAATAGCCGAGGCTGCCCCGTCCTCGTCTCTCCAGGTTTTGGAGAGATAGGGCGGAGAATTTGCGATGAACCCCTTCCGCCCGCACGAGCGAGGGCGCCCGCGCCTACATTGTTTAGCGCTCATTCTCGGTATGTCCCTTTACGGCAGCCCCAAACGGCATCACTTTGGTAATGCTTCCTATCGATGTTATTTATGGGCCCTCCGGGGTCCCGGGGGAATCTAATGTTCATATGAGTGAGAAGCCTTTAAAGCGATACCTTTTTGCCAGCGATTTTGACCAGACCCTTACTTTCGACGATTCCGGCTACGTGCTGAGTGAACTGGTCGGCATACCGACTGCGGAATTTGAACGTAAGGCGCAGGGCATGGCCAAACTGAACCTGGTGCAGCAGGGGGCGGAGCTGTCTTATCTCCTGCTGCATGATCCCGAGTTCCGCAAGAAAGTCCGCAAGCAGCATCTGTACGAGGTCGGCAAGAACATCCGCCTCAAAGAAAATATCGAATTGCTTTACCATGTGCTCAAGAACGGAGTGGACGGGTATCACTTCGACTTCTACGTGATTTCCGCGTCGCCGGTGGAAGTGATCCAGTCGGCGCTGGAGGGAATCGTTCCCCGCGACCACATTTACGGCACCGAATTTATTTACAACGCATCCGGCGAGATCGAAAGCCTGGTGCGGGCCACCGCCGGCTATGGCAAGGTGGCCGCCCTCGACCAACTGCAGGCGGCCTTGCAGATCGGGCCGGACCACATCATTTACACCGGCGACGGCAGCTCGGACATCAACGTGATGCTGCACGTCAAGATGCGTGACGGCTTCACCATCGCAGTATCGGAGGCCAAGCACATCTCTCAGGTTGCGAGGAGGACCGTCCTCAGCACCAACGCCCTCGCCGTTCTGGGACCGATCCTGGAAGAAACAGTGGGCTGGGAGCGGGCCCAAATCCGCCAGTTCTTCGAGTCCTACGGGATATTGATCCAGGAGTGGGACAGCGTACGCACCGACTGGCTGACCTTGCGGCCCGCGGTCAAGGAAGTGTCGTCCCAGGTTGTAACCGCGGGCGCCTGAATCCGTTGCTCGATTCCAGACATCAACTATGCTAGCTGAACCAGTTTAGGTGACCAGCGTCACCCGCCGCGGTGCCCTTGCGCTTGCGCTGTTCTCGCGCTGCGCAGACAATGGATAAACATGCTTCGTGATAAGAATCTGATTCCTCTCTCCCACCAGCACCAGCATTGCCTGGCGCTGTGTGTGCGCCTGGATCGCGCCATTCAGGCCGGCGGGGTCGATCTCGAGGCATGGCAAGCCGAAATCCAGCAGATGTTTGAACATGAGATCGCCTTTCATTTTGCCGCCGAAGAGAGAGAGTTGTTTCCCGTGGCGGCACGCTTTCCCGAGCTGCAGTCCCTGGTCCAGGAATTGGTGACCGGACATATTTTGCTGCGTGATTTCTTTTCCCGCGCTGCCGCCCGCAAACTGCATGCAGCCGGATTGCAGGCCCTGGTGGAAAAACTGGCTTCCCACATTCGCAAGGAAGAACGCGAGCTGTTCGAGGGCATGCAGCGGCTGATGAAGCCGGAGGAGCTTGCCGTGGTGGGTGTCGCGCTCCAACAATCCCTGGCTGAGGCTTCCAACGCCTGCATTCTGCCCACTGCCGCCACAAGGCTGCGGCCAAAGCAGTAGCCCGAATAAAATTGTCATCCTGAGCGGAGCAGGCCGATTCGGAACGAATCGGCCTGCGCAGTCGAAGGACCCCTACCCTACCGCGAGCGCGTCCCTATAACTTTCTGCCATCGCCGCACGCACCAGGAACGGAGACCGCATATTGACCGGTAGGGGTCCTTCGACTCCGCGTTTGCTTTCGTGAACGAAAGCAAACTCTGCGCTCAGGATGACAGCCGTGAATCCAAGCCGCGCTCTTTTTCATCTAGCAGATATGAGTCAAGAAGCAATTCCCTTCTCTGTCGCAGACTATTCCGAACCGGTGGCGCAAACCTCCAGTGGCGGTCCTCTGAACGATGCCGCGCTGTTCGATGCCTACTCGCAGGCGGTGGTCGGCACTGCGGAGAGGCTCAGCCCATCGGTGGTAAAGATTGATGTTGCCCAGGCGGCGAAGAACCGGTCCGGCGAGCCGCGCGAGCGGCAGGGCGGCGGCTCCGGTTTCGTGTTTACTCCCGACGGTCTGATTCTCACCAATAGCCACGTAGTGCACGAGGCCACGCGCATTCAAGTTTCCTTTGCCGATGGCCGCCGCTTCCCCGCCAGCACCATCGGCGACGATCCCGCTACCGATCTGGCGGTGGTGCGCGTGGATTTCCCCAATAACGACGCACCCGGGCTGGTTGTAGCGCCGCTGGGTGACTCCCAGAAGCTGCGCGTGGGACAACTGGCGATTGCCATTGGAAATCCCTTCGGCTTCCAGTACACGGTGACCGCTGGCGTCGTAAGCGCGCTGGGACGATCGCTCCGTTCGTATTCAGGAAGAATGATCGACGACGTGATCCAGACCGACGCTTCGCTCAACCCAGGCAATTCCGGAGGCCCGCTGGTGACTTCCGATGGCCAGGTCGTCGGCGTGAACACGGCCACCATCATGGGCGCGCAGGGGCTTTGCTTCGCCATCGGGATCAACACCGCGAAGTTCGTGGCCGGACGCCTGCTGCAGGAAGGACGAATACGCCGCAGCTACATTGGCGTCGAGGCCCAGACCACGCCTTTGCATCGCCGCCTGGTGCGTTTTTACAATCTGCCGCAGGAGACCGGAGTGGTCGTGATTTCGGTTAATGCCAGCAGCCCCGGTCAAAAAGCAGGGCTGCGCGAAGGTGATGTGATCGTTGCGCTAGATGGCCAGCCTGTGGCCGGCGTCGACGACTTGCACCGCCTGCTGACGGACGCCCGGGTGGGCATCAGCACCGTGCTGACGGTGCTGCGCTGGACGGACAGGCTGGAGCTTAAAGTTATCCCCGAAGAAGCGAAGTAGGCTCCACTTAATGTGGCGCGGGCGCCCTCGCCCGCGTTAAGGCCTGCAGGGCCGCAAATCCCGTGTAGAAAGCCGCGCTCGGCTGGCCCCTCGAGCCCAGCTGGAAGAATGTCCTTCCTCGAGGGATCACATAATCCGGAATTTCCCTAGCCGAGCTTCGCTCGGCCAGACGGCTCAGAGACCTGTCGCCACCCGGGCAACCGACGCCATCTGGTAGAGATATTCCACGTGCGAGAGCACGGCCCCGTCGATTCCCTGCACTTTCGGATTGGTGGATTCGATCACGAAATACTCATCGGGCGCATGGGCACCGCTACCATGCCCCATACCGAAATGTCCGGCAGCCAGGTGCAGCGGATCGCCAGTGAAAACATATCCCGGCCAGGACCCGGCGCTGCGGGGCAAAACGATCGGATCAATCCCCTTGCTGCGATAAACCGCCACCTGGGCACGAATCAGCGGCGCGTCAGCCGAAGTGCTGTTAGGGTCGTAGCCTCCGGTCATGTTCACTTCGATGTCTCCGAAACCGCGTTTGGCGAGGTGAGCCTTGAGTGCGGCTAATGCTTCGTCGGCCTTCATGTCCGGCACCAGGCGCAGGTCCAGCTTGGCCACGGCCCGGTGCGGAAGAATGGTCTTGCCACCCGGCCCGGTATAGCCACCCACCAGGCCTTCGATGTTGACCGTGGGCCGTGACTGCAGCAGTTCGAGGGCCTCCACATAGTTGACGTCGTGGATCCAGTGCTCGACGCTGTACTGTTTCTTGGCAACGTTTTCATCCAGGCGCCGGGCAGCCTCCGCAATCATTTTCTTTTCCGCGGCGGAGAGTGGACGCGCCTTGTCGGCGAAACCGTCAATGGCCGGCGTGTTGCCGTCGGCCGAAACCAGCGTAGAGAGCGCTTCCACCAGGTGCCACGCCGGACTGTCAATCATGGCCTTCAGGCTGGAGTGAACATCTTTTCGCGGACCACGTCCCCATTTCTCTCCGCTCGAAACCAGCTCGACTTCAATCACACCCTTGGCGCCCAGCGTCATCGTGACTTTGCCGTCGAGGTCCTGCTCGGCGGCGGGTATGTAAACGCCCTGGCATTTACGCAGCGCAGCCAGCACTTCTGGCCGGCGTACGATCTGCGGGAAGTGCGGCGAGCCGATTTCTTCTTCTCCTTCGGCCACGAACACCAGGTTCACGGGAAGCCTGCGCCCGGCACCGCGAATGGCGTGCAGTGCGGCCAGGAAGGAAGCCTCCGGGCCTTTCTGGTTGACCGCGCCGCGCCCGACGACGCACTTGCCCAATCCGGGCTTGTCGACGATAGCTGCGTCGAAGGGCGGCGACGACCACTCCGAGGGATCGACCTGCTTAACGTCATACATGAAGTAGATCCCAAGGGTGCGCGAGACGCCCGCGTCAAGCGTGGCGAAGATTCCGGGCTGGCCATCGGTGGACACTTTCGTGGCTCCCTGGAAGCCGGCCTCGCTCAACATGCGCATGGCCAGGTCGCAGCCTTCGTCCATGCCGCGGTGCTCCGCGGCAATGGAAGGCTGGCGAATCCACTGCTGCAGGCGCTGCACGGATTCGTCATGGCGCTTCTCGATTTCCTTCCGGATGACGGCGAGGTCAGGGTTGGCGTCCACGGAAAAAGAGTTGTGGGAGAGGGCAAGGGATGCGGCACTGGCGGCGGTGGCCTGAAGGAACGTTCGTCGGTTCATGGGCGCGAGGATAATCGCAAAAGTTCGAGTGTGTCCACACCTGATATCCAGCGATGCTGGAGCCGCCGTCTGTGTGGGTCGGACACTCCTGTCCGACGCCTTTGACTTTTGATCTGAGCACCGCGAAAGAGCTTTCTTGGTCGCACGGGCTACCGACACCCCGGAGAAGGCCAAAGTGAAAAGCGGCGGACAAGTGGGTCCGACCCACACATGCCTCTTTGGTGTCATTGCAACCACCGTCACCCTGTGTTAGCTTCTTGAAACAGCAGAGGTTAGCTTGCAAGCGACGATTCCTGCCGGGCTGGATCGCAAGGAAGCGGAAGTTTATCGACAGCTGCATCCGGAACGGCTCCCGAAACACATCGCCATCATCATGGACGGCAACGGACGCTGGGCGCGCCGCCGCCACTTGCCGCGCATGGCCGGACATCGCGCCGGAGTTGCATCCGTGCGTTCCACCGTCGAAACTGCGGCCCGCATTGGGATTCCATGGCTGACGCTGTATGCCTTTTCCGAAGAGAACTGGAAGAAGCGCCCACGCAGCGAAGTTGATTTTCTAATGGGTCTGCTGTGCCGCTATCTGAAGGCGGAAGTTCCGACGCTGAACAAAAACAACATTCGCCTGGAATATATCGGACGTCAGCATGAGCTTCCGCCCTCGGTGCAGGAAAAGATGGCATGGGCGCGCGAGGCGACCGCCGACAACACCGGCATGGTGCTGACCCTGGCTCTCAACTACAGCGCACGCACCGAGTTGGTGGATGCTTTCCGCTCGATCGTGGACGCCGCCGCCCGCAACGGCGGGCTGGACCACCTCGAAATCGACGAAGACGCGGTCTCACAGAACCTGTACACCCGGCACCTGCCAGATCCGGACCTTGTAGTGCGCACCAGCGGCGAGATGCGGCTGAGCAACTTCCTGCTGTGGCAGCTAGCTTACGCTGAAATCTACGTCACACCGACCTTGTGGCCGGAGTTCCGCGGGGTGCACTTGCTGGAAGGCATCGCGGAGTATCAAAAACGCGAGCGCCGTTACGGCGGCCTGGCCGACCACGCACCCCATGCCCACGGCTCTGTTCCCCACCCATCCAAGACGGGCCGGAGTTAACCTGGCTTGCAACTACTGAAACGAATTCTCACCGCGCTGGTCCTGATCCCGATCGTCCTGTTGCTGGTGCTGCGGGCCCCGGTGCCGGTGATGTCTCTGATCGCGGCCCTGGTCGCGCTGCTGGCGATCCAGGAACTGCTGAAGATTTCAGAGGCCTACAAGGTCACGCCGATGCACTGGCCGACCTACATTTTTGTCGGAGTGTTCTTCCTCTTCCTGGCGGTGAATCCCGGGCGTGATACTCCCCTGCTCTCCACGTCTGTGTTTGCCGGCAGTGCGGCCTTCGTGGCCGCGATTGCTCCATTTGTCTTTCTGGTGATTGCCATGAGGCGGGCCGATCTCAGCACTGGATTTCCTGCCGCCATGACGTCGGCATTGGCGTTCGCATACATCGCCCTGCCGCTGGGTTGCCTGGTACAGCTTCGGCAACAGGCCTCGGGGGCATTCCTTCTGCTCTACCTGCTGCTGCTGGTGTGGGCGGGCGACATCTTTGCCTACTTTATCGGCCGTTCGCTGGGACGCCACCTGATGTCGCCGCGCATCAGTCCCAGGAAGACCTGGGAAGGAGCGCTGGCTTCGATGATCGCCAGCGTTGGAGTGGGCATGTTGCTTTACAACTACGCACTGCCTATCAGCACGGCGCTGCTGAATGCGCGTCTGATTGAAAAAAAGGATGGCTTGTTCGCCCTCGAGAAAGCACCCGTGTGGCCCATCATCTTGCTGTCGGCGGCGATTAATATTGCTGCGCAGCTAGGCGACCTGGTGGAATCGCTGATCAAGCGGGGCGCGGGGATCAAGGACTCCGGGACGCTGCTTCCGGGTCACGGCGGCATGCTTGACAGAATTGATGCCCTGCTCTTTGCCGCTCCCCTGCTGTGGTACTATGCGGCTTGGCGCGTGATGCAGTAAGCCGCCCCCCTGGCTGCGCCCCACCCGAACTCTTGCTCATGAAGCGCATCGCCATCCTGGGATCCACGGGCTCGATTGGGCGCAGTACGCTCAGCGTGGTCGAAACTTATCCCGAACGCTTCCAGGTGGTTGCCCTGGCCGCGGGCCGCAATGTGGAATCAGCCTTCGAGCAGGCCCGGCGCTGGAAGCCCAAACTCATTTCGATCACGACCGCGGTCGATGCCGAGATCCTGCGCTCTCGCCTGCGTACCGCTGGCATAAAAAGTATTGAAGTTGTGTACGGTACGGCGGGAACTGTCGGGGTAGCCACTCACCCGGACGTGGATTTTGTGGTCAGCGCGATTGTCGGCGTGGCTGGACTCAAAGCCACCTACGAAGCGGTCAAAGCGGGAAAGACCGTGGGGCTGGCCAACAAGGAATGCCTGGTGGCAGCGGGTGAGTTGATCACCGCCGAGGCGCGCCGCCAAGGCAAGCCTCTGCTGCCCATCGACAGCGAGCACAATGCGGTCCACCAGTGCCTGCGCGGCGGACGGATGGAAGAGGTAGAGCGGATCTGGCTGACCGCCTCGGGAGGACCATTTCTTTACACACCCAAGTCGCAATTTTCTTCGATCTCGGTGGCTCAGGCGCTGAATCATCCCACGTGGAAAATGGGGCAACGTATCACCATCGACTCCGCCACCCTGATGAACAAGGGATTCGAAGTGATCGAGGCTTGCCGTTTGTTCAACTTGCCGCCCAGCCGGGTACAGGTGATGGTGCATCCGCAATCCACCATTCACTCCATGGTCGAGTTTGTGGATGGCAGCATACTTGCTCAGTTTTCCGTAACCGATATGCGGTTGCCCATCCTGTACGCGTTGACTTATCCGGAGCGCATTCCTTCGGCTATGCGGTTCCCGGTCATGGACTTACGGCATCTCGAATTCCTGCCGCCGGATGTGGAAAAATTCCCTTGTCTGGGCCTGGCCTATGAAGCGGCGGAGGCCGGGGGTGCGAAAACAGTTGCACTCAACGCGGCCGACGAGGTAGCAGTGGGGGCGTTTCTGCAGGGCCGCATCGGCTTCAACCACATTCCCGAAGTGATACGGGAAGTACTCTCTGCAACGGAAGCGGGCAAGCTAGAATCTATAGAGCAGGTATTGGAAGCGGACTCCGGCGCGCGGCTGCTGGCGCTCGAGAGAGTCGAGCGGGTGGGGGGAGGGCCGGAGGGATCGCGACCGGTCTCCACCGCAATGCAAGCGGAGTAGAACAATTTCATATATGTCTGGATTCTTAACCGCAGTGTTCTCTGTCGGCGTGATTTTGGGATTCATGATCCTGATTCACGAGTTTGGCCATTACGCCGTGGCCAAGCTGCTGGGTGTTCGGGTGGAGCAGTTTGCCATCGGCTTCGGCAAGCGCCTGTTCGGTTTCAGGAAGGGCGAGACAGACTACCGCATCAACGTTTTGCCGCTGGGTGGCTACGTCAAGATGAGTGGCGAAAACCCGATGGATGAGCGCAGCGGCGATCCCGGGGAATTCATGTCCCATCCCCGCTGGCACCGCTTCCTGATCGCCGTGGCCGGGCCGGCCATGAACATTTTGTTCGCGGTGGGCCTGCTGACCTGCGTTTACATGGTGCGTTACGAGTACCCCGCAGTGCTGGATGAACCGGCGATCATTGGATGGGTGGCGCAAGACACGCCCGCGGCCAAAGCCGGAATCCAGATCGGCGACCGCATCGTTCGCATCGACGGCATCCAGAATCCGACCTGGGAACAGGTGATTCCACGCGAAGCTCTGAATCCCAACCAGCCCCTTGATGTCGCCATCGAGCGGGACGGCCAGATACTGACCAAAACCATCGTGCCTGAGGCCTACGGTCCGAACCAGATGGGTTCTGCCGGATGGGAGCCTAAGGAGCCGGACTTTCCAATTACCGATCTGGAGCCGGGCATGCCGGCCGAAAAGGCCGGAATGAAGCTGGGCGACGAGATTATCGACGTGGACGGGAAGCCGATTGCTGGCCTCGCCGCCATGATCGAAAGCCTCAAGCGTACCCAGGCCAAGCCCATTCAGATCACGGTCAAGCGCGACGGCCAGCTCCTTGAATTCACGGTGCAGCCGGTTTTGTCCGATATGCGCGGCGATCAGCGCTACCGTGTGGGTATTGGCAGCGCACCCATGAAGGTCTCGTCGTTGCCGTTTGCCGCGGCATTTCGGCGCTCGGTCGAGCAGAACAAGCAGGGCTCGCTCCTGATCCTCGAGTTGGTCCAGAAAATGATTCAGCGCAAGATTTCGATCCGCTCCATCGAGGGCCCCATCGGGATCGGGCGCGCCGCCGGGCAAGCCGCCAGCAAGAAGGGCTGGACTCCCCTTTTGGAACTGACCGCGGGAATCAGCTTGAATCTCGGCATCTTTAACCTGCTGCCCATTCCCATTATGGATGGCGGAGTCATTCTGCTGCTGTTCGTCGAAAGCATCATCCGCCGGGACATCAGCCTGCGCATCAAAGAACGTATCTACCAGGCGGCTTTTGTGTTCCTGGTCTTGTTCGCCGTAATGGTCATCTACAACGACGTGGCCAAGATGCTGCCCAGCGTGATGGGAAGAATGCCATAACGGCAGCTTTCAACTATCAGCTATCAGCCGCCAGCTCCTAGCTTCTGGCTGCCAGCAAAAAGCCTCTGTCATCGCGACCGGTGCGGAGCGCAGCGAGCGCAGTGCAGGGACCTGCTGTCTGGCTGTGCGCTCCGTTACCAGGTAACCGTATAAGTAAGACCTCTACTGTAATCCACTCATTCTGCATGCCCTTAGGCGTTGACGGCTGAGAGCTGACAGCTAAGAGCTGACTCTCCCCGTGTTAAAATGAAACCTCCCCATGGCAGACATTCAACGCAGAAAATCCGTAACTGGTTCAATTGGAGGGGTGAGGATCGGCAGCGATGCACCAGTTGTGGTGCAATCCATGACCAACACCGACACTGCTGACATTCCCTCCACCGTGCAGCAGGTCGCCGCCCTGGTCCGGGCCGGATCCGAGCTCGTGCGGGTCACGGTCAACAACGAAGAAGCTGCTGCCGCCGTCGCACCCATCGTCGAGCAACTCGATAAACAGGGCGTGCAGGTGCCGATCATCGGCGACTTCCATTACAACGGACACATCCTGCTGACAAAGTATCCCGAGTGCGCCCGCGCGCTGGCGAAATACCGAATCAATCCCGGCAACGTCGGCATTGGGCGCAAGGACGACAACAATTTCCGCACCATGATCGAGGTTGCGGTCGAAAACCAAAAACCTGTGCGCATCGGCGTGAACTGGGGATCGCTCGACCAGGCCCTGCTCACGCGCATGATGGACGAGAACTCGCTTCTGCCCGAGCCGAAGGACGCGCGTGAAGTGACCATGGAAGCAATGGTGGTGAGCGCGCTGAATTCCGCCAGCCTGGCCGAGAAATACGGGCTGCGGCCAGATCAGATTATTCTCAGCGCCAAAGTCAGCGGCGTACAGGACCTGATCGACGTCTATCGCTCACTGGCTGCGCGCTGCAACTATCCCCTACACCTCGGACTCACCGAAGCCGGCATGGGTGCCAAGGGCATCGTGGCGTCGAGCGCCGCCATGGGCGTGCTCCTGCAGGAAGGCATCGGCGACACCATCCGCGTCTCGCTCACTCCTGCGCCCGGCGGAGATCGCACCGAAGAGGTCCGCGTGGGACAGCAGATCCTGCAATCCCTCGGCATCCGCAGCTTCACTCCCCAGGTGACCGCCTGTCCGGGATGCGGCCGCACCACCAGCACTTTCTTCCAGGAAATGGCGCAGCAGATTCAGTCCTACCTGCGCGACCAGATGCCGGTATGGAAGGACCGTTACACCGGCGTGGAAGAAATGAAAGTGGCCGTCATGGGCTGCGTGGTCAATGGCCCCGGCGAATCAAAACACGCCAGCCTCGGCATCTCGCTCCCGGGAACATTCGAAGAACCCAAAGCGCCGGTTTACGTGGACGGCCGCCTCTTCACCACGCTAAAGGGCGACAAGATTGTCGCCGAGTTCATCCAGATCCTGGATGACTACGTAGAATCGCACTACGCCGCCAAAGAAGAACTCGCCGCCAAGTAAATGTAGGCGCGAGCGTCCTCGCTCGTGCGTCCGCACCACAAACGTATGCCCCAAGTATTTTCCCATTTCGAAACCAAGAATTTAACTTTCGCGAGGAGTGTCCTTCTTCGTGCGTCCGGCTTGTGATATTCGTGCCGGATGCACCGAGTTTACGAATACCGTCGTCACTTGCCCCACTATCAAGGCGACGACAAAGCGATCTTCCTCACGTTCTCTACCCACCAGCGCTGGATCTTGCCTCCAGATGCCCGCACCCTCGTTCTTGAATGCTGCACTTGGGGAAATGGGACCCGCTTCAATTTGCACGGAGCTGTCGTGATGCCGGACCACGTTCATCTGATCTTCACACCCCTATACGACGGGGACAGCCTTCACAGCGTCGGGGAGATTATGCAAGGCATCAAGGGCTCATCCGCCCACAGGATCAATCGTTTGCTGAATCGCGGCGGCCAGGTGTGGCAGCGTGAATCGTTCGATCGAATACTCCGGCGCGAGGAGAGCATTCGCGCGAAAGTTGAGCATATGGTGCAGAATCCAGTACGGGCGGGATTTGGTGCAAAGCGCTATGGAGTACCGCTGGTTGTGGGTTCCAAGTCCGCCAAAACTGAGGAGCGTCGGCTAAAACTGTCTCCCCGCGTCACCGTCGCACGAGCGAGGACGCTCGCGCCTACATTACGCCAGCAGCGGCAAATCCGGATTCGCCCTTTCGTCGTAGATCGGATCGGCGATCTTGTTCAGCTCAGGATAGTGTTTCAACAGCGGCTCCGGGGCCTTTACGCGCTCTCCTGTGATCATGTTTTTTAGCTGGAGCGCGTTGACTCCCGCCTTGCCCTCGAAGTGGTTGTTGGTCACGACGTAGGTGACTTCGGCCTTGCCCGCGATGCGAACGATCTTGTCCTTCCATCCCGCCAGCTCGGCCTCGCTGTAGAGATAGTTGTAGCGGTCGGCGCCGGTGTCGGCGTCAAACCACTGGTCATAGTTTCGTCCGTGCAGACGCACATAGCCAACCGGGGAGGTGACGTGCTCGGTGGGGACCAGCGAGCGGCCGATCAGCGGCTGATCGATGTTGCAGAAGGAGACGTTCTTTTGCATGAAGTCGTTGATGGTATCGGGATTCTCCCAGCTATCGTGGCGGACTTCGACCACACGCGGGTATTCGATGAACTGGCGCAAGAGCTTTTCCAGATATTCGCGGTTCAGCGATGTGTTCTTGAACGAAACCGGAAACTGAATCAGCAGCGCGCCCAACTTCCCTTCCCCCGCCAGCGTTTCCAACCCTTCGCGTGCCAGGGCTTCGTCTTCATCGTTGGGCCTGATGGAAGCGGCGGAAGTGGGCTCCATCACGGCCATGGGGTTGTGGGTGAAAGAACGATGCAGCTTGGCAGTGAACATGAAATCTGGATTGACCGCCTCGGCCTTCCGCGCCCACAGCTTGGCCAGGTGCGGCTTGATGTGTCCGTAAAAAGAGGTGTTGATCTCCACCATGTCAAAGCAGCGCGCCAGGATTTCCAGCGGATGCTGCTTCCGGTGCTGCATTCCCGGCGGATAGAAAATTCCCTCCCAGTCTTTGTAAGACCAGCCGGCGGTGCCAACCCGTATTGTTGAAGAAATATCCACGAGAAGTTACTACCTTAGATGCCAGCAGACTAGCATACGCGGCAGATCGGCTTTGGATAGGTCCGACGTCGCGCGAGCCTGGTAAGGCGAAGTGGGAAAGGGCGCGAGTTCACTCGTGCCGCCACCGCGCTCAAAGGTGCGCGCTTAGCACCTGAGGTTGGCTGCCCGCGCCATGCTGCTGCGCGGTCTAGTAGAAGAGCAGCGCAACCCAGTACACCCCCGAGGGGTAGGTTCGTGTACGGGCGTAGCAGGAGCCGGCGGCGAAAGCGCCGAGTGACCGATCCTTGATCACCCGGGCTGCATCCTCGGGAACGACCTGGGGTTCGGAAGTCGTGTAGCGCAAGACTGCGCGGGCTCTCGGCCCTGGGGTGCGCAACGAATCAGCTTCAGCCATGGCGCAAGCCGTGGACGCGGCTTCCTTGCCATCCATGCGCTGCAACCCGGGCAGGTGACTCTGGGCCCGCATGCCATCCACGCTCCTTCCGACGAGCACCTCCGCCTCGGCATCGGAACGGCTGGGGAGACTGTGTCCGAAATCCTGGGTCACATACAGCCGGGATCCCCGGCGCACCACGCTGAACCCGGCCACGTTGTAGCCGGCATTGAGCAGGTTGGCGCGGTGGGGCGGAGAATGCATCAGGCTGTCCTGCGCCTGGTCCACGCTGCCCGCAAACGCGACATTTTCTCCCGACTGGTCGAGATGGGTCTTGGTATTGGCTGCCAGGCGGTGCACCAGGCTGGGTTCACCGGAAAGCTGGTGGGAAAGTTTTTGTTGGGCCGCCATGGCCGCGGCGTGGGCCCGCGCCGCCTTGGTCAATCCGTCATCCGCCTGCAAAGCAGGAAGCCCGGCCTTGGCCCGTTCGCGGTTGGCCATTTCCAGGAGCAGGCGGCCGGCCTCGGCGTCATCGTAGGAGGAGGGCTGAGCATCCGCCGTGGCTGGTGGTTCGGTCGCGTGCGCTGCTGGGACCTCGGGTCCACCGATCAGAGTCGCCAACGCAATCGCCAGAGAAGCTATCAGGGCCCGGATCATAGGAGTCACGATCTCGCAGCCCAATGGATGCGAAATCAAAGTTCCGCTTTGCTTCCCTCACGCTAGACCCTAAAATCAATCTGAGCACCTTACGATGGGGACATTACTGATAGGCATACTGCTGGTGGTGAACGTTGTACTTCTGGTACTGCTCGCGGCCATTTTTCGCCGGACGGCCGGCTCTTCCCAAACCGCTGAAATTACAGACCTTGCCCGGCAGACGACTTTACTTCATGACTCCCTTAGCCAGAAGTTCAACGATGCCACCCTCGACATGGCTACCCGCCTCGAAAACACCAAGGGAGAGCTGCGTCAGGGAGTGACCGACCGCCTGACCCAGGGATTCAACGAAATCCGCAATTCGGTGGAAGCCCAGTTGACCGGCGGACGGAGAGAACAGACTCACGATTTGCGCGAGGCACGCACCGAACTGACCACGTCCCTGGCGCTGACAACATCGCAGCTCAAAGTAGAATTCGAGAACCTCAACCAGAAAACGGCGCAAAGCCTGGATTCAATTCGCGATCGCGTGGACGCGAAGCTGCTCGCCATTACCGACCAGGTGCAACTAAAACTCGACCAGAACATCAAGGAAGGCTTTGCCCAGTTCGAAAAAGTGCAGCAGCACCTGAAAGCTGCCGAAGAGCAGTTGCGCGAAGTCGGCGCCTTGGGGCACTCCATCAACGACCTCAACAACATGCTTAAGCTGCCGCACCTGCGGGGCCAATTCGGCGAGGCCAGCCTGGAGCGTCTGCTGTCTGATTTTCTGCCCGCCCACATGTTCGAAATGCAGTCTTCCGCCGGCGATGGCAACGGACGCGCCGATGCCGTCATCCAGTTCCCCGATCGCCGCCTGCCGATTGATGCCAAGTTTCCGCGCGAACAGGTCTTGGCGCTCTTTGAAAGCAACGTGGAATCAGAAATTGAAGAGGCGCGGCATGAGTTCGTACGCGTAATGAAGACCGAGGCTCGCCGGATCAAGGCCTACATCCAGCCTGAACACGGCACCACCGACATTGCCCTGATGTACCTGCCCAGCGAAACGCTCTACATGGAGGCCATCCGCAACCGCGAACTCGCCGACTGGCTCAATGTGCAGCACGTGTTTCCCGTCTCACCCAACACTCTGCTGATGACCTTGCAGACAATTGCGCTGGTCCATAAATGGTACGAAGTCGCCAGCCGCTTCGAGAAGAGCCGCCTGGAGCTGGCCAAGGCGCAGAAGTCGTTCGATCATTTCCAGAACCAGTTCGAAACCGTCGGCAAGAACCTGAACAAGGCGCAGGAAGCCTTCGATACCGCGCAACGACACCTGAAGACCTATCGCGGCCGAGTCACTGCCCTCAGCGGGCAGGAACAACTGGAGCTGGATGCCGCCACGGCAACAGTAAAGAGTGAGGAAGAGCCTGCCCTGCCGCTGATTGATAAGGCCAGCGCCTAAACTCCGTCGTGTCATCCTGAGCGGGGCAACAACCACTCGGTCTTTTACGCAAGACTCTGGACACACCTCGGCGGAAAGGAGTATCCCCCGCACACGCCTAACTGCCCACCTTCCTGGCGTAATCGTCGAGCGTTCTCCTGGTCTCTTCTGCTCTGGCGGCTTCTTGCGATGCCTGTTGTTTCTCGATACGATCCACAAGTTTTTGAGACTCGCGGTCCTCGTGAGACTCCCGATATTCCTGTTTCTTCTCCATGCCAATAGCCTCTGACCATCATCATGCCTGGCGACAGGACAGAATACTGTGCAATCTTGAACGGTCTTTATCTTTGCGCCCCGGTAGCGAGGTCGATTCCAGGCCACCCATCGACGGGATCGTGCGTGTGATCGCCTGTTTTCATCACCATCGTATAAAATCGCGGGGTCGATGACGCAGCGCGGCAGGCAGCAGGTCTCGATTCTCCCTGAAGGAGACGGAGGAGCTATGGCACGAGATGGTTCGTTCCGCTGTGAACTTGAAAGGTCGAAGGATGAAGACGAGAACGGGAATCAAGTGACGACCATCAAGTGTCATGGCGAGCTGGTCAGTAACACCGCGGGTGAGATAAAAGAAGTGGTGAGGCCCCTCATCCTTCTTGGTGGTCGCATCATTCTCGACCTTGGCGATGTAAAACATCTCGACAGCGCGGGCCTCGGAGCGCTGGTCGGCCTCAAAACGTCCGCAATCAACCAAGGCCTATGCACCCTTGAACTCGCCAACATGACACCAGGCGTACTGGAATTGCTGCGCATCACTCATCTGACCCAGATGTTCTCGTCGTAAGGCCGGCCTTGACGTGACATCACGGTTACACCAACTACGCCCCCCAGCGCACTCCTCCCGGGGTCAATGCATTATGAGAGAGCGGCCCTGTTGAGTGGCGTAAAGCGGGATGTAGGGCAAGAATCAGAGGAGAAGATAGGCAAATCGGCTGAAGAATGACACTTTACCTTGAGGGAAAGAGCTCCGT
>JBARIF010000666.1:0-18250 GCA_049799615.1 Terriglobales bacterium | reverse complement strand
TTTCAGATGTGAAGGAGTGGGCGTGAGAAAAGACATGGGCTCGAAGAAGACTTGTAAAGAACGCGGCGAGTGGGCGGAACTATGTTTTATGGCGCGGGCGGCGGACCGGGGGTTGAATGTGTCGCGTCCGCATGGGGACTCGGCCAGTTATGACGTTGGGGTGGAACAGAATGGGAGGTTTCTGCGGATACAGGTGAAGTCGACGACGTTTTGCCGCAAGGGATCGTTCACGGCGAATATCACCGGGCCCAAACATGAGCGCTATGGGCGCGGGAAACTGGATTTCTTTGCGGTGTACCTGGTGCCGGTGGATGTCTGGTACATCATCCCGTTTGATGTGGTGGAGGGGAATTTGTCGTTGAACCTTACGCCGAGGAAGGGGCACAAGTTCGCGCAGTATATGGAAGGGTGGAATCTTTTGCGCGGGGCGGAGAAGAAGGCGCGAGTCTTCAAGGTCAAAATCCCCACTCTAATTTCGCAGAAAGCGCGAAATTAAAATGGGGCACCCTCTGCCCCAACACCCCTCAATCTCCTGCCTTAGGCTGGCGTTCGCAGCTTTCCCAATTTCCAGATGCCGCCGAGGAGTAGACTCTAGCGGTTCTGACCAATCAGACCATTTGCCATAAAAAGGAGATGAGATGAAATACGTGATCAGCTGGAACGAACGGCCGCAGGGTTCGCCTGCGGAGTACGAGAATGCCCAGACGCGAATCCTTGAGGTGTTTGGGCAGTGGAAAGCGCCGGCTAATTTCAAGATCGAGTTCTTCGTGGTGCGGGTGGGCGACTGGGGCGGGCATTTGTTGGTTGACTGCGACGATCCGCTGGCGGTGCACAAGTTTTGCTCCATGCTGCCGGCATTTCAAATGGAGGCACGCCCGGTAATCGCTGTCCAGGACGCAGTCCGGGTCGAACTCGAAGTCATGGCCTGGCGCGACGGACTGAAGGGCAAGTGACTTACATAGGTCCACGTCGGGCGGCTGGCCCACCCGCGGGAAGCAGGAGTCTGCTGGCTTCCGGCTGGGCGGTCTTACGCTTCAAGGTCAAAATCCCCACCCTCTTCGCGAAGAACGCGAAGGAGGGTGGGGCACCCTCGGGTTTCGATTTCTGGGGACCGCCAGGCTACCATTCGGTGTAGATGCTGTCGGAGACGATCTTTCTTATTTTATCGAGTCCCTTGAGCCAGGCCTGGTATTCGCTGCTGGCATTGGTTTTGGCGACGGCGTCGGCAAAAGCGGCCATGTTGGGATATTCGATGCTCACTACCACCGCACCAGCTTCCGGGCCGGCGAATCGGGCTTGAAATACCCGAGTCTGGCCCTGAATACCGAGGCTCTTCATGACCTGCCTGCCTTTTTCGATCTCCTGAGCATAGGTGGCGGGATCGTCCGTCTTGACCACGACCACACGCAGCACAGTTGCCTTTTGCGCGAAGGCGGCGCTCGACGCTACACAGACGAGCAGGAGAATCGCAGCGGCCGCTGCGGCATTGCTTATCGATTTCTTCCTCATTGATGGTTCCTCTCTTTTCGTTCCATTGAGTTGATCACACCGGGCTCGGGCCGGGCACATGGTATGTCCGGAGGGTAGGCAAGTCAAACGTGAACGCGAGGGTGCACTATCCATTGCGTTCCTGCAAGGGGTGGGAACCTGCCGCACATGCGACGGAGACGAGTAACAGATCCTGCGGGGCCAGGCTCAACCTCGACGTCGAGTTCGCTCAGGGTGGGCTCCGACCCACCGGCTACCGGGTTACAGCCGCCAGAATCAGTTTTTGATTTTTCAGGATTTCATCGAGGGCCGCCTGGTTCTTTTTGATCGTGCCCTGGTTGGCGATGATGGTCTTCTGGTTCTTCACGATGGCTTTCTGGTTGGACAGGATGGCCTTCTGGTTTTTTACGATTGTCGCCTGGTTGGACAGGATGGTCTTTTGATTGGATAGAACTTTGGCGTCCGCCATGTTTTTTTCTCCGGGTAGTTTCCCCGACAGTCTATCACCTGGAGGAGGCACACATGCATCAAGAAGGACCCGTTAGCCGGTTCTCGATATCCGGCGGAGCGGCCTCGGGTTTCTCTCCGCGATAGACGCGCGCGATGCCGCGCACCAGGCGACGCAAGGGCAGGCCACTCTTGGGGTCAGCAAAGAAAATTTCTCCCGAGCGGGTGCTGCGATAGAACCAGCGTTTGAGCAGGGCAAGATGCTCCGTCGTTTCGAGAACGGTCTTGGGGTTGGCGGGCGGAAGCGCGGCCAGGGTGGCCTGTATCCGTGATTCCATGGACTGCGATTTGGTGTGCTCGGCCGCCTGGATGGAGAAGGTGAGCGGACCGGTGATGATGGCGGCGTCAACCACAAAGAGCGCTACCGCTTCGGGGATGGCCGACGGTTGCACCATGATCGCGGTGAGCTGATCGATGCGGCGGACGATTTCGGGGAGCTGGGCGAGGACGGGCTTGAGCTTCTCAACTTTCGCGTGCAGGGAAGCGGCGTTTTCAAATTCCAGACTGCCTGAGGCCTGGTCGCGCTGCGCGCCTATCTCTCGCACCAGAGTGTCGCCACGGCTGTCGAAGTAGGTTTGCACCCGGGCTACTTCGGCGCGGTAGTCCTCGTCGGTGCAACCTTTGAAGCATGGGGCGAGACACATTTTCATTTCGGAATAAATGCAGCCCGGAAATTGCGGGTCGGGATGGAGGTCGTCCACGCAGCGGCGCATTTTGAAGAAATCGAGCGAGTCGTTGGCAAACTTTTCGGCGACGATACGCGATGGGAATGGTCCATAATAAAGCGACCGCCCACCCTGGCGGCCTAGGCGGGTGGTGATGGAAGCGCGCGGGTATTGATTTTCCATGTGCAACTTGAGCAATGGGGCGAAGCGCAGGCGCAGGCGGTCGGCGTAGGTTCTGGGGAAGGCCTCGCGCAGCGTGCGGTACAGGAGAAAGCCGGATTCGAAGTCGGAGCCGGTTGCCGTGTACTCGATGACGCGAATGCGATCGCGCAGGTTCAGTCTTCGAGCGTGTTCCGGGGGGCCGAGAAGACGGTGCAGGCGGCGCCGCATATTGGCGGTCTTGCTGACATAGGGTTCGGCCTGGGGACCTTCGCCGCGAAGCCGGAAGACGGCAGGCGCGGCTGGGACCGCGGCGAATGCTTCGGCGTCGCGATCGGGATCGAACTCCAGGCGCTCGGTCAGCACCTAAGCATTCTAGTTTGAATTAACCACGGCGGACACGGAGGAAACCCGGCCACGGATTCACACGGATAGCACGGATTTGAAGGAATCAAATGTTTGATCCGCGTGAAGCCATGGAATCCGTGCCCAAGAATTTACCTGAAGCTGGCGCTACGAAATTTCTGGCGGAAGTCTTCACCTTCCATTTTGATGATGCGGCACATTTCATGCAGGCGGGAGCGCATGCGTTCTCCGATGCGGTCGCCCAGGGTTTCGCGGCGCGTGGACCTCTGGGCGCGGGCGAACTCCGAGGCTGGGTTGGCGTATGGGTCCTGACCCACATCGTCCGAAAAGTTTGTGGTAATGATGGTCGTGCGTTTGTCGTTGTAGCGAGTGTTCAGGATCAGGCTCACCGTGTCCCACACCCATTCCGTGGGCTTGACGGCGCCCAGTTCGTCAAGCACCAGCACCTCGGTTTCGAATACCGGGCGCAGGACGTCGAGTTCGGTGGCCTTAACCGAATCGTTGTAGGAATTCTGGATCTGCTTCAACAATTCACGATAGTCGTAGAAGAGGCAGGCAATGCCCTTGCTGAGCACGAGCTCCTTGATGATGCCGACCGCGAGGTGGGTCTTGCCCACCCCGATGCTGCCGATCAGCAGCAGCCCGGTACTGTCCACCGGATATTCTTCTACGAATTTGCAGGCGGCCAAGCGGGACGAAGCCAACGCCCGATGAGGACCATCGAACTCGAAGTTGGAAAGCTCGCAGTGTTCGTAGCGTTTGGGAATGCGGGCTGCGGCCAGCAGGGTCTGCGTGCGCGCCTGCAGGCGGCAATCGCAACGGGTTACACGACGGTCGGAGCCGATAGAGACTGATTTCCAGCCAGTACCTTCACACAGAGGACATACGTCCGCAGAAACTTTCATCACCTGGGTTCTTTTCCTTATCTAAACTGTGCGCTCCGGAATGCGCTTTGCGCAAGTGCCAAAGCCGATGAGCCTGTGTACATCCTGTGGAGCGGGATAAGGAGTTGTGGAGGACTGAGGAAACTGAGGAAATAGATCGCTGGGGTGGACGGGCCCGGCACGCTCATTTTTTCCCTGCTGGCAGGGCCAGTTTCCCGGGCTTTGCCGCGTGGCGGAGGCGGATTCTCAGGCCGGGGGCGGAGCCGACTCTTCGTCGTGACCCAAACTCGGCATCCGGCGCGGATTTCCACAGTTGACATTCTCTGCGGACGGTAGCTAAATAAGGCCGTCGGGTTTCCCCACTCAGCGAGTGTCCGTACCTTCCTCCCCTGTGCGCGCTGGGGGACTAACGAAACCTGCCAGGAGAGAAGATGAATAAAGCCGATCTCATTGACCGAATCTCAGCTAGCTGCCACATCAGCAAGGCCACGGCAGCCACGGCTATCGACACCACAGTCGACAGCATCACTTCTGCTCTGAAAAAGGGAGATCGAGTAGCGTTGATTGGTTTTGGCACGTTTTCCGTCTCGCAGAGAAAAGCCCGCAACGGGCGTAATCCGCAGACCGGCGCCACCATCAAGATCGCTGCCCGGAAAGTTGCCAAGTTTTCATCCGGAGCCGAACTCAAGAAAGCCGTCAACCGCGGTAAGTAGGCCCACAGGTTCAACCGAGAACGGCAGGAGGTCGGTCCTGCCGTTTTTGCTTTTTGCAGACGGTGTGGGTCGGAGACTTCCTTCGACTTCGCTCACGGCAGGCTCTGTCCGACGCTGTTGACTTTGACTTTAGCGGTTGGCTTTGGCCTAAACAGATAAAGACTAAAGAACCACCAGGAAAGAAAATCAAAGTCAAAGGCGTCGGACAGGAGTGTCCGACCCACATCCCCCCCAGTTGCTGAATCCTGCGATAATCCTTTAGAATCTAATGTCTTGAACAAGTTTGGAGACCCCATGAAGGCAGCTATTCATCCCGCTTACAACGAAATTCGCGTTATGTGTGCTTGCGGCAGCAGTTTTACGACTCGCTCGACCCATAAAGGCGATATCCACGTGGAAATCTGCTCGGCCTGCCATCCCTTCTTCACCGGCAAGCAGAAGCTTATGGATACCGCTGGACGAGTGGAGCGCTTCCGCCGCAAGTATGCCAAAGCGGAGCCGGCAAAGAAGTAAGGCTTGGCTGCCGATTTTCGCGGATTCGCTTAGATTTCCTAGCCCCTGCTTTTGCAGGGGCTTTGTTTTGGAGCACATAGGTAGAATAGGGACGTGCGCAAGTACTGGGACAATTCGGGGACGGACGCGGGCGAGTCGCCCGCGACCACACAGGCCAAAGCGATCACGCCGGTTCCTTCGTCAGTGACGATGGGGAATGTGCGCATTGCTCCGGCGACCGTGCTCGCTCCCATGGCCGGGGTGACCGACACCGTGTTTCGCCGCTTCATTCGCAATCTGGGTGGGTGCGGGCTGATCATGACCGAGTTCACCTCGGCGGACGGAATCCTGCGCTCGAAGGACCGCAAGGCCAAGCTCTACCTGCACTTCTACGAGGATGAGCACCCTATCTCGGCTCAGCTTTTCGGCAGCGATCCGAAGGTGATGGCGGAGGCGGCTCGCATGGTCGAGGGCCTGGGCTTTGACCTGGTGGACCTTAACCTTGGCTGTCCGGCAAAGAAAGTTGTGAAGTGCAACGGAGGGTCCGGCCTGCTGAAGGACCTGCCCGCCATTGGGAAGATCTTTGAGGCAGTGCGGTCTGCGGTCACGATTCCTTTCACGGTCAAGTTCCGCGCCGGCTGGAATGAGGAGAACGTGGTTTGCGTCGAACTGGCAAAGATGGCGGAGGACAGCGGGCTGTGCGCGGTCGCGCTGCATGCCCGCACCCGCGAGCAGGGTTACAGCGGCCAGGCCCGCTGGGACTGGATTGCCGCGGTCAAGGATGCGGTAAAGATTCCCGTGATTGGGAACGGAGATATCCGCACGCCGGAAGACGCCTGCGCCATGGTGGCGCGGACGGGATGCGACGCCGTGATGATCGGCCGCACGGCGCCGTCGAATCCATGGATCTTCCGCCAGATCGAGCAGTACTGCAGCCGCGGCGCCCACGTAGAGGCGGGCGCCCTCGCCCGCCCGGCCGAGCAAAGCTCGGCTTTGATTCCAGCGGGCGAAAGAAATCTTTGGCGAGCTCCGCTCGCCTCCCCGAACGAGGGCGTCCGGGGCTACGCAGGTCGTGGTCATGTGGGGCGTGGTTATGACGAGCCCAGCGAAGCCGACCGCTACCAGATGATCCGGACTTACTTCGAGATGTTGATCGAGGAGGAAATGCCAGGGGCCGAAGGCAAGATGAAGCAGTTTGCCTCATGGTTCACGCATGGTGTGGCCGGCGGAGCGGCCCTGCGCAAGGCGATTTACGAATCGAAGAGCCGGGTGGAGATACTCAGCAGCGTCGAAGCCTTCTTTGAGCATCGGCTCGAATTGTGTGGCGCGGGCGCCCCCGCCCGCGAGGGCGTGGGTTCCGCTCCTTGAAGGGACCTTTGCGGGATTGGCGCAAATCGCAATTCCCGCCACCTTTACGACAGTTGAGTCTGCGCCGGTTCAGGATAAGCGAAAGGGATATATTCCGACCCTGTAACCCGAAAGTTGAACATGGCCCTCTCTATCGCCTCACAGGTCAGAAGCCGGCCAGTTGCGGCACGGTACTTTTTCTCCGTGCTGGCTGCATTTTGCGCTCTGCTCCTGCGGCATTCGCTTTCACCATGGCTTGGTGCCAGTAACCCGTACCACACCGTCTGGGCGGCGGTCGTTCTTGTCACTTGGTACTGTGGCGTTCGACCTGCAGTCGTCACTACGCTAATAGGTTTACTGGGTGTGTGGTACTGGTTTCTCGAGCCCTTTCATTCCTTCCGCCTGCAAGACCCAAAATCTCAAATCACTGGGCTGGTTGGGTTTGGAGTGCTTTCCGGCCTCATCATTGCCCTCTCGGAAGCGAAGCGTCGCTGGCGACTAAAGAGCTATGGTGCAGAAGGTGTAATTGGAGAGAAGGAAAGCGAATTCCACCTGTTGGCAGACTCCATCCCAGAACCATGTTGGGTGGCACACAGCGATGGGCACATCTTTTGGTACAACCAAAGGTGGTACGAGTACACCGGAACCACTCCTGAGCAGATGGAAGGATGGGGCTGGCAATCCGTACACGACCCGCAGATTTTGCCCTCCGTTCTGGAACGATGGAGGGCGTCTCTGGAGAACGGGCAGCCTTTCGAGATGGAATTCCCCCTGCGTGGTGCTGATGGGGTGTTCCGCTGGTTCCTGACTCGGGTCAGGCCCCTTCGCAATAGAGAGGGCAGGGTGGTGAGATGGTTCGGAACAAACACCAATATCCAACAGCAGCGTGAATTGCGCCAGTCGCTTATTGAGGCTCGCAACGAGCTGGAAAATCGGATTCGGGAACGAACTGCCGACCTCGAACAAAAGACCGCGGAGCTATTACAGAAAGCAACCCTGCTTGACTTGGCAAATGACGGGATTTTTGTTCGCAGTGACGACAAGATTTCCTATTGGAATCAGGGAGCCGAACGACTTTATGGGTGGACAAGCGGAGAAGTTCTGGGCAGGCCAATCCACGAAATTCTTCGCACGGAGTTTCCCGTTCCTCTGTCACAAATCTTGGAGAGTGATCGCTGGGAAGGCGAACTTCGTCACACCAGGAAAGATGGTTCCCGAATAACTGTCACGAGCCGCTGGACGACATTGCGTGATCATAGTGGCAGACCCGTGGGCTGGCTGGAAATCAATACTGACATCACCGCACGCAAGCGGGCTGAGGAAGCCACCAGAAGACTTAGCGGACGAATCCTGACCTTGCAGGACGAAGAGCGACGCAGGATTGCCAGAGGACTGCATGACAGTTTGGGCCAATACTTAACGGCTCTAAAAATGAATCTCGATCAGCTTTTAACTCTTGGAGGTGATCACGCTACGGTCGCTTCGGAATGCTCCGACATTGTAGACAAATGTCTGACCGAAACACGCACCATCTCCTATTTGCTTCACCCGCCCTTGTTGGACGAAGCCGGCTTTGGCTCAGCCTCTCGGTGGTACGTGGATGGCTTCGCGCGGCGCAGCGGTCTCCATGTGAAACTGGAACTCGGGCCAGAGTCTGGTCGGTTGCCTCAGGATGTGGAAACTGCGCTGTTCCGCACTTTGCAGGAAGGTCTTACGAATGTCCACCGTCACTCGGGTGGCTCAGCCGTGGATATTCGCCTCAGCGTCAACAAGCAGGAAGTTCTGTTGGAAATCGAAGACAATGGGCACGGTATTCCTCAGGAAAGCTTGGGACGCCTTGTTGAGGGCGATGCCGAAAGGGGGGTCGGGATTGCAGGAATGCGGGAGCGGGTACGGGAGTTGGGCGGCTCGCTTGCAATCGAGTCTGACCAGAACGGAACGTTGCTGCGAGTTGCCATTCCACTGGCGGCTACAAAAGAGTTAGCAACCTGATTGCCGACCTGGCAACCCACCGAGCTAATCGCGAATACGGTAGCTGTTAAAAAATCGGGATTTCACCAAACGACCCTTGTAACCCTGAGGGTCCTGCTGGTACATCCGCTTTCAGGCGAGCTGCGCTCGCCCGCCCAGACGGGACGTCTGGGCCTACGTGGTTTCACGTCAAGCCCAGCGCCGTTTGGATTCCAGCAGCCGACTCACGCCTGTGACAGGTGGGAGCCGTGCTGGAAGTGGTATTGCAGTATTTTCGCGGCCAGAGTCGGGCTCACGGTACCTTCTTCGGACCTTGCCGTGCGCACCACTTCGCCGCGGCAAACTACTTCTGCCGCGGCCAGTCCCGCGATCTCGGCGGGCAGCACGAGGTTGATCTCGAGCTGCGCGTTGGGAGCGATGGGTTCTTCCGCCTGGAACAACATTCCCGAGCGGCTGATGTTTTCGGTTGTGCCCTCACGCCAGCCGCTTTCTCCCACCAGCCGGTATTTCAGCGGCAGGTGGAGGTCGAAGCGGGTAGCGCGGAAGGGGGAGGAAATCTTGTTTCGGGTGCGAGCTATTGGAGCCGTTTGAGCTAAGCGAGCAGACATGTGTATCTCCTGAGGGAGTGGGGTATCGAGCACCTCCCGCACTTTGGCTTTCAGAGCGGGGAGGGTAAAGGGCTTCTGGAGCAGGGTGATACCCTCGTCCAGCGTGCCGTTGTGGCCAATGTGGTTCTCCGTGTAACCCGACATGTACAGCACTCTCATCTCGGGACGCGTGGGGGAGAGCTGGTTGGCCAATTCACGCCCGTTCATTCCCGGCATGATGACGTCGGTCAACAGCAGGTGAATGGGGCCTTTGTGTGCCTGGGAAACCTTGATGGCGGAGGTGCCGTCGGGAGCATCGATCACGCTGTATCCCTGGGTCTCCAGTGACTGGCGTGCCAGACGGCGCAGATTCTCTTCATCTTCTACGAGCAGGATGGTTTCGTGGCCGGGGCTGGGCTGCTCTGCATCCGCGGCCAGCGCAGGCTGAGTGGCCAGAGCTTCTCCGGTCGCGCTGAAGCGGGGCAGATAGATCTTGAACGACGTGCCTTTGCCGGCTTCGCTATACAGCCAGATGTAGCCTTCGCTCTGCTTGACGATGCCATAAACCGTGGACAGGCCGAGTCCGGTGCCCTTCAGTCCCTTGGTGGTGTAGAAGGGCTCGAAGATGTGGGCCTGGGTATCGGGATCCATGCCCATGCCGGTGTCGCTGATGGCCAGCATGACGTAGTCTCCGGGCTTCACCGGGGCGTGGAAGCGGGCGTAGTTGGCGTCGAGCGTGACGTTGGCGGTTTCGATGGTCAGCTTCCCGCCGTGCGGCATGGCATCGCGGGCATTGACCGCGAGGTTCATGATGACCTGCTCGATCTGTCCGGGATCGGCCTTGACGGCGCCGATGTCTTCTCCCGGAACCATAACCAGGTCGATGTCTTCGCCGATCAGGCGGGTCAGCATTTTCACGTTTTCGGTGACCACGCTGTTCAGGTCAACAATCTTGGGAGCGAGCATCTGCTTGCGGCTGAAGGCCAGCAACTGGCGGGTGAGAGAGGTGGCGCGCTCGGCGGCGTTGGCAATCTCCTGGGCATGCCCGCGCAGGGTGGGATCGGCGCCGATGCGCTCCAGCAGGAACTCGGAGTATCCCGAGATCACCATGAGCAGGTTATTGAAGTCGTGGGCAATGCCGCCGGCCAGCCGGCCCACGGCCTCCATCTTCTGGGCCTGGCGCAGCTGTTGTTCCAGGGCGCGGCGTTCGGTCACGTCCTCGGCGAACAGCTCGAAGAAAATGGTGTTGGCTTCGTTGCGGAAGGCGCGTCCGGAGAGGCGCACGCTGATATTGGTGCGGTCGCTGCGCACCCAGTCGGCATTGAGGCCGTGGAATTTTTGCAGGGAGCGCAAATAGTCGGCCAGGCCGAACCACTGCTGCGAGTCGGCATACAGATTGGCCAGATTGCGTCCCACCAATTCGGCTCCCGATGTGTAGCCCAGCATGGCCACCAGCGCCGGGTTCACGTCCAGCAGGATGCCAGCGGCGTCGCAACGGCAAACGCCATAGGGAGCATGGGTCACCAGGGAGCGAAAGTTGATTTCAGACCGGCGCAAACCCTCCTGGGCATAGCGCAGGGCGGCATTGAACCAGCAGATGAGTCCGGCCACAAATACGAACAGGGCCAGATGTATGATGGCCCGTCGGTAGTCGGAGGAACTGTGCGCCCCGGCCAGCGAGAAATAGGCGCTGACGGTCAGGGCGAAGGAGGTCGCGACCAGGCCCGGCTTCCAGCCGCCGTACCAGGCGCTCACCATAATCGCCACCGCGAAGACGACTAGGCGGCTCTCGACCACGTCGGAAAGCAGAAAGGCTGGAATCAGGGCAAGAATGATGCTGAGAATGGCGACGCCGTATCGGAGGACTGGGGCCCGAGCCGGAGCGATGCTGCGGTTGCGAAGTAGAAGGGGGAGCTTCGCTCGCATGAGTTAAATTTAATTCCCAGAATGGGATGGCGCGAGTTACGGGAGTACATACCGGCCACGCTTTCGGGCAGATGAACGAAAGATTTTTGAACTTTGGGCAACCCCGCAGGCGAGCAGGGCAACCGCATTCATGGGAATGCCTCTTCTGCGACCTTTGCGATAAAAATCTTAGAGTCTTAAACCGCAGAGGACACAAAGGATTTCGCAAAGGTCGCAAAGTTCAAGGCTTAACCCCCTAAGCAGGACTTGCGCTCGCCAGTGGAAAAACGGGACACTATGCCTGATCGGCAAATGATCTGCGCGTTTGGGCGCCGGCGCTCACATTCATGAATATCGGTCTGCTGGGCGGGACCTTCGATCCGATTCATCACGGGCACCTGGCGCTGGCCCGGGCGGCGAAGGAACGCTTCGATCTGGGGCGCATCCATTTTGTGCCGGCCAACGTTCCACCCCACAAACAGAGCCGGGCGGTCACTCCGTATTTCCATCGCTACGCCATGGTGGCCTTGGCCACCATGGGCGAAAAGGCGTTTGTCGCCTCGGGTTTGGAAGCTCCCGGAGTGGTTGCGCTTCCCGCCCCGGCCGGCAAAGGACGGCCGGCAAAGGACGTGGTGCCGGGTGCGAATTACAGCATCGACACGGTGAAGCGTCTGAAAGAATCGCTGAAGAAAATCGACCGCGTATTTTTTCTGATCGGCATGGACGCCTTCTCTGAGATCGCGCAATGGCACCAGGCCGAGGCGTTGTTTCGCGAATGTGAATTTATCGTGGCCAGCCGGCCGGGATACTCTCTGGCCGATGTGGCCAATGCCCTGCCGGAGAAAATTCGCCCTCCTCAATCAGTGAGCCAGCCCTTCGCTAAACAGCCGGCCAAGGGCGATCTGGTGCTGCGTGGTGCGACCATCCATTTACTGGAAAATGTGCACCAGGCAATCTCGGCCACGGCGATCCGGGAAGCGGTGGTGGCGAAGAAACCTCTGCGCAAGTTCGTGGATGCGGCGGTGGAAGAGTATATAAAGAAGGAAGGATTGTATGGGTAGTCAGTCGTCAATCGTCGGTCGTCAGTCTTCAGACAATCGTCGCTGGCCCCTGGTCGTTGGTCTTTGGCCAAAGCCATGGCTGGCGCCGGTGATCCGGGACCTCAGCTACAATGGATTGGCCAACGACCAATGACCGACGACTAACGACCAACGACTGATGATAAAACTACAGGTCTCCGAAGCTATCCGTGCCTGCCTGGAAAAAAAGGCGGAAGAAATCACCATACTGGAGCTGGAAAAGGGGTCGGGAGCATTCACCGACTATTTCGTGGTGTGCAGCGGGACGAACCCGCGGCAGGTACAGGCCATCTCTGACGAAGTGGAATTGCGCCTGAAAGGGGCCGGGCTGCGGCCCACTCACATCGAGGGCTACAGGCAAGCCGAGTGGGTATTACTCGACTACATAGATTTCGTGGTCCACGTTTTCTCCGAGAAGGCGCGCAAATTTTATGACTTGGAGCGGCTGTGGAAGTCAGCGCGCCGGATGGAACCGGCCGAGCTGGTAGCCAGCCCAGCCAGGCAAAAACGGGCGCCGGTGCGTGGCCTGCGGAAGAAGCGCGCCTGAGTTCTCCTCTTGCCATCAGACCACCTCTGACCTGGGAGGCCTCTGTGCTCTCCGTGTCCTCTGTGGTTAAATGCCATTGGTGAAACTCAAAGTTGCGTGGATTGGGAAGACCAGAGAACCGGCCATCCAGTCGCTGACGGATGAGTACCTGAAGCGTCTGTCACGCTACGCCGAGGTCGAAGGGGCTACGCTCAAAGACGAGGCGTCGGTTTTGAGGCTATGCGCGCGGGATGCCCGGCCGCGGCATACGCTGGTGCTGCTCGACGAGCAAGGCAAGCAGCTTTCCTCGGAAGAACTGGCAAAATTCCTGGGCGGCTATCAGGACCGGAATCCGCTTCCTCTGCTGTTCGCTGTGGGCGCGGCGGACGGTTTTACCGACCAGGCGCGGCAGGCGGCCACGCTGGTGCTCTCCCTGGGAAAAATGACGCTCGCCCACGAACTGGCGCGGGTGGTCCTGCTAGAGCAACTCTACCGGGGGTTCACTATTCTAAAGGGTCACCCCTATCATTTGGGACATTGAGACCAATTCGGGAATTCAGGCGTGTACCTTCGTGATATTCCCAGATTGGGCTCTGGAAGCCTAGAGTCGAGATGGCAGCAAAATACGCTGTGTACTCAGCCCTCCCCTTTAAGGATTGATTGCGATGAAGAATCCATTTGAAGTTTTGAAGACGAAAGAACAGGAAGTCGCCAAAGTCAAGAAAGAGATCAACGCCCTGCGGGTCACGATTCAGCTAATCGGGGACGAGAAATCGTCTGCCGCCGACCACAAAGTGGACCTGCACTCTGTCATCGAAATGCCGTAGTCCGCAATTTCTCGCTTAGCCTAGAACATTTATGGAGCACGGGCGTCCCCGCCCGTGCTTTCACCTTCCTTTCGGCACCGACATCTCTTTTGGCATCAATGGGATAAAAACAGCGCGAGCGGGGCGCTCGCGCCTACATCCGCGGGAACAGGTACAATCAAGGATTCGCCGGTATGCCGGACATCCGCCGTGGTCTCATCATCGTGAATACCGGCCCGGGCAAGGGCAAGACCACCGCTGCCATGGGCACCGCTTTGCGGGCGGTGGGCCAGGGCATGCGCGTCCTGATGCTGCAATTTTTGAAGGGCTCGTGGCACTATGGCGAGCTCGATGCGGTGCAGGCTTTTGGCGACAAATTCGTCATGAAACAGATGGGCCGGGGCTTCGTGAAGGTGGGAGCCGAGAAGCCCGACCCTGAAGATGTCCGCATGGTGCAAGAGGCCTGGGCGGAGGCTGCCCAGGCAATCAACTCCGGCGCCTGGGACCTGGTGATCCTGGATGAGATCAACTACGCCATCAGTTATGGCATGCTCGACCCGGCCCAGGTGGTGGAGACTCTTAAGAGCAAACCTGAGATGGTGCACATTATCTTGACCGGGCGAAACGCCCATCCGACAATTGTCGAGGTCGCGGACACCGTGACCGAAATGCGCCAGGTCAAGCATGCCTATGAGAAGGGCGTCATGGCGCAGAGAGGGATCGAGTACTAGAAAACCGTAGTTGGTCGTTGGCCAATTCCCGGGACTTGGGCGAGCGCAAGAGGGATCGCACCAACGGCTTTTGGCCAAAGAGCAACGACCAACGACTGATTTATGGCCTGGTTCAAGCGACAAGCCGGTGAGCTGGACACTTCGGGTGAGCGCAAGGTTCGCACCGAGGGGTTGTGGGTGAAGTGTGAGACCTGCCGGCAGATCATCTGGAAAAAGGACTTGGAAGAGAACCTCAACGTTTGTCCCAAGTGTGATCGCCATTTCCGCATTGATGCCCGCACCCGCCTGGCCCAGCTTCTGGATGACAACGAATATGAGGTTTCGGATTCCAACCTGACTTCTACTGATCCTTTGAAATTTGTGGACCTCAAGGCCTACTCGGCGCGCCTTAAGCAGGCGCAGGCTGACACCGGGTTGAAAGACGCTGTAATCAACGCCCGCGGCAAACTGAACGGGCGTACCGTGATGGTGAGCTCGATGGAGTATGCCTTCATCGGGGGAAGCATGGGAGCGGTGGTAGGAGAGGCCATTACCCGGGCCATCGAGCAGGCCACCGAAACCCGCGTGCCCGTCGTTATCGTGTCCGCCTCAGGCGGGGCGCGCATGATGGAAGGCGTGATCAGCCTGATGCAACTGGCCAAGATTTCCGCCGCCCTGGCCCGCCTGGATGAGGCCAAGGTGCCGTTTATTTCGATCCTGACCGACCCCACCACGGGCGGCGTGACTGCTTCCTTTGCCATGCTGGGCGACCTGAATATCGCCGAACCCGGCGCTTTGATCGGATTCGCGGGGCCGCGAGTGATTGAACAGACCATCCGCCAGAAGCTCCCGCAAGGTTTCCAGCGGAGCGAATTTCTGCTCGAGCATGGCATGCTGGACGCGGTCGTGCATCGGCGGCAGCTGAAAGCCTACCTTGCGCGGGCCTTGGATTTCATGGACCAGTCGTCAGTGGTCGGTCGTCAGACGTCGGCATAGAACCTCAGTGGCCAGTCTTCAGTTCTCGGTTGTCAGCTCCCTCCATCGAGCTGCCTGCTTCCCCTGTTCAGCCCTCCAGATCGACGATTCAACGGGCTGAGCTCGAAAGCTCAAAGCCGAAGCTGGTACCCTTGTTTGGGCTGAAGACCGACGACTGATGTCTTCCTACGAGACCGCCATCGCGCGCATGAACGCATTGGGCCATGAACTGGCGCAGACGCCCTCGCACAAGTTCGATCTGGCGCACATGCGTGTGCTGCTGGCCGCGCTGGATAATCCTGAGCGGCATTTCCCCAGCGTGCTGATTGCCGGGACCAACGGCAAGGGATCGACCGCGGCGACCCTGGCTTCGATTCTGCAGGCTTCAAGGTTGCGAACCGGGCTCTATACCTCTCCCCACCTGATACGGATCAACGAGCGCATACAGATCGGTGGGCAGCAGATCGGCGATGACGATTTTGCCTTGGTCCACGATCTGGTGGACCGTACCGCCGAGCGCCTGGTCGGCGACGGCGAGTTGCCGTGGCATCCCAGCTTTTTCGAGATGCTGACCGCGATTGCATTCGAGCACTTCGCGCGCCGGAAGCTGGACATCGCGGTACTGGAAGTCGGCATGGGCGGGCGCCTGGATGCGACCAACGTGGTGGAACCGCTAGTCAGTGTCATTAGTGATATCTCGCTCGACCATCAAAAATTCCTGGGTAACTCGGTGAGTGAGATCGCGGGTGAGAAGGTGGGAATCATCCGTCCTGGGGGCGTGGTGGTCACGCTGCCGCAACAGCCTCAGGCCAACGACGTAATCGGAAACACGATTCTGGAACTGGGCGCACGGGCGGTGAATGCGGTGCCCTATGTGCCGCCCGTGAGTCCGTCCAGCGCCCAATACCTGGTGAGGGGAACCGAGAAAGATCCAGTTTCGCGTTATCCGCTGCAAGTGGTGGGGGAGCAGATTCTGGTCGAAACTCCACTGATCGGACGCCACCAGTTACGAAATGTCGCTTTGGCGATTGCGGCCGCGGTCGAACTGGGCCGGCAAGGGTTTGGGGTGACGGCGGCCTCGATTGAACGGGGCATTCGCGAGACGCATTGGCCGGGACGCTTCCAGGTGGTGCCCGCCAGCGGCGATGCCCCCGAATATGTATTCGATGTGGCGCATAACCCGGCTGGAGCATGGGCCCTGCGCTCCACTCTTTCGGCTGGCTATCAGGAGCGTCCGCTGACGATTATTTTTGGCGCGATGCGGGACAAGGCCATCGGAGAGATGGCTGAAATCCTGTTTCCGCTGGCGGAGCGGGTGATCGCGACCCGCGCCGACAATCCTCGATCCGCCGCGCCGAACGAGATTCGAGAAACCGCCTCCCGGACCTCGACCCAGATCGAAGAGGCTGCCGACGTGTCTGGCGCGCTGAAATTGGCGCGAGCGCCGGCCCGGTCGGGCGCTGTGGTGGTTATTACCGGATCGATATACATTGTAGGAGAGGCGATGCGACTGCTCGGAGCGCGCATCTAACAAGCAGTGCCATCGGCGAAAACACCTATCGAGATGGACAGCCCGGTGGAGGCGGCTCAGGCAGGCCGTCGCCCCAGTTCTCGTCCACCCGCGACGGTAGCGCCCTCCCGGCGTTACGGATGGCCCAGCCGTCTGCGCTCGTATCTCATCTTCGATCCCCTCATCTGGGCGTACACCGTCGTTCTGGGGATTGTTTCCATTCCGGTGTCGCTGTTCGGAAACCAGGGGCGCATTCTGCACGGCTTCGCCCGCTTCTGGTCCTGGCTCATCTTGAAGACGATTTCATCGCCCAGTACAGTCACTGGAATGGATGCGATCGATACGTCGAAGCCGTACGTTTACGCGGTCAATCACGCTTCAGCGCTGGATATTCCAGTGTTGTATGTGTATCTGCCCTTCGAGTTCCGCATTGCGTTCAAGAAAGAACTGCTTGCGTATCCGATTGTGGGCTGGCACCTTAAGCGTTCGGGACAAATCTGCGTGGACAAGCAGAACCCGTCGCGCTCGATCGGCAGCATCCGCGCTGCGCTGAAGAGCCTGAAAAGCGGCATGCCCCTGGTTATCTTCCCCGAAGGAGGACGGACGCCCGATGGCGAGATCAAACCCTTTTTACCGGGCGCGTTGTTTCTTGCCATCAAGGCGCAGGTGGACATTGTGCCGGTAGCGCTGGTGGGGACCTTCGAACTGCTGCCCATGAACACTTATCACATCAAGTCCCGTCCGCTGGAAATGCGGGTGGGCTCGCCCATTTCGACCGCGGGATACACTTTGCGAAACATGGAAGAGCTTTCGGACAAGGTCCATAACGCGGTGGAGGACTTATACAAGAGGGGGTAAGGGTGAGGCTGCCGAGCGGGATTAGAAACAGATCTCAGTTGTGAGTTGTCAGTTCTCAGAAACGACAGGGCTGGCTTCGATGGGTTGTGAACGAAGCTCTTCCACTCTTTCTGAGATCGCGTACTTCAGATCATCAACCCCTTTGCCGGTCACGGCGGAGATGGGAAATAACTTCAGATTTTTCTTCTTGCAATAGCGTTTGAGCCGGGCCAGTTTTTCTTTGTTGGCCACGTCGATCTTGGAGGCCACCATGATCACGGGCTTGTCTTCCAGATGGGCCCCGAAGCTGGCCAGTTCTTCGGCAATGACTTCGACATCCTTGACCGGGTCGGGCCTGCCGCTGGCGTCGGAAACATCGACCAGATGCACCAGCAGGCGGTTGCGTTCAATGTGCCGCAGGAACTGCGTGCCCAGTCCGGCGCCGGTGTGCGCGCCTTCGATCAATCCCGGAATATCGGCGACGACAAAACTTCTCTCATCGGGCGGCTGGCCGACTACCGCCACTCCGAGGTTCGGCTGAAGCGTGGTGAAGGGATAGTCCGCGATCTTTGGCCGGGCTGCCGAGATGACGGAGATCAATGTGGACTTGCCGACGTTGGGATAGCCGACCAGGCCGACGTCGGCGAGCAGCTTCAATTCCAGCCGGAAGACCCGCTCCTCGCCGGGACGTCCCGGCTCGTGTTCGCGCGGGGCCTGGTGGGT
>JBARIF010000665.1:0-1573 GCA_049799615.1 Terriglobales bacterium | reverse complement strand
TTGATTTTGATCCCCCTGGTGCTGGTCGGGGATTACGCCCGCGAATTTCTGAGGGTGGACAGCTGCCTTGATCGGGGTGGCAGCTACGATTACATGGTCCAGGCATGCGATTTTCACAACAGCCATTTATTCGTTCCATATTCTAAGCGTCACAAAGCCCTGATCTGCATCATAGGAATTGTCGAAGCACTATTCCTCATATTGTTCGTGATCGTCTTGCTTCGGGTCAGGCAAGAGAGCCCCTAACCATCACTCAATTCGCAATTGCAGCTGCTTAAACCGATCCGACTTTCCCTGCCATCCCGTGCTCGCGCCGCTTCCACCAGTGCTCGGAAAATTGCCAGCGAGCCCTCGTCATCTTCCACGGAACGTTCCGGATGCCACTGCACGGCCAGCACAAAATGGTCCGGAGATGTGCCCTCGATGGCCTCGACGATGCCGTCCTCCGGACATCGGGCCACAATGCGCAGCCCCTCTCCGATACTCTCCGCCGATTGATGATGACTTGAGTTCACCGTGATGGAAGTCACATCCTCACGCCCGGCCTCAGCCCCTGGCAGGACAATCCGGCTTAGCCTGGTTCCCCTGGCCACCTCCACCGTGTGCGCGATGGGAACGCTTCGTCCCAAATCGTGATTGACTGCCGACTCGATGTGCTGCAACAGCGTGCCGTGACGATACACATTGAGGATTTGCAGGCCGTAACAGATGCCGAGCACCGGCTTGCGCAGATCGTAGGCGTCCTCCAGCAGCAGCTCGTCTACGGTATCGCGCCTGGGGTCGGACGGCGCAGTCTTCGGGTCAGTCGCAACCTTGTATTTGGCGGGGTCTACGTCGGCCTTGCTTCCGGGCAGCAGCACGGCCCCACAACTGCGGACCAGCTTCACAACTTCAGCGGCGGCCTGGTCGAGCGGAATTCGCACGGCTTCTCCGCCGGCCATCCTGACCGCGCGCGCATATTGAGGAAAGGCCCGTTCCGCATACTCGGAATCATCAGAGTGCGGGACCGGAATGGCGATGCGCGGGGGCATGCAATGATTGTAGCTCTTCGCCAGTCGATGACTAGAGCAACAGATCCCCGCGATAAACCAGTTCGCCGTCGATCACGCGGGCTTCGGGCAACAGCTTGTGAGGTTTCAATGGCCCGGGGCCATCGATGTGAAAGATTTCATGGCCACGGGCCGTCAGCCAGTCCGACACCAGCATGCGATGGCAGTGGAAGTAGACGCGTTCGGCGCACATGTAGGCGGTGGGAGATTGTTCGGCTAGCCTGATCAGTTCGGCCGCGGCGGTCTGGAATCCCGCAGTCAGCATGTAATCTGCATAGTTGCGAAAGCTGGCATTGCGCAGGGCGATGTTAGGGGAGTCGTCGCGAATGGTCTTGCGCCGTCCGCCCAGGTCCTTGATCCAGACATACCGGATTCCGGCCGCGGGCAGCGTCTTCTCCAGTGATTCGCGGTTGAAGTGCGGCAGACGGCGCGACATGGGGAAAGAACGGATGTCGGCCAGGGTAGCCATCGAGTGGGCGCGCAGGGCCGCGATCAATTCATCGAGAGTCCGAGTGGAATGGCCG
>JBARIF010000664.1:0-1863 GCA_049799615.1 Terriglobales bacterium | reverse complement strand
GTGGGGTGGGCATGGTGGAAGCAAGAGTGGCCATGTCCCGGTTCTTTTAAAAGAAGCGATCGACTTTTTAGCGATCAAGCGCGGCGGGACGTATATCGACGCCACGGTGGGCCTGGGCGGGCACAGTTTAGAAATCGCAAGACGCCTCGGCGCACCGGGACATTTGATTGGGCTCGATAAAGATCCTGCGGCGCTCGATGAGGCCCGCGTCAGGCTCATCCTTTCCGGGGGGGAGGGATGGCCTGAAGTGAGTCTTCTGCAAGGTTCTTTCGCGGAGATCGGAAAGCGGTTCGGTGCGGCCTCAGCCGACGGACTGCTGGCAGACCTCGGCGTAAGCAGCCTGCAGTTGGACACACCCTCGCGGGGCTTCAGTTTTCAGGCGGAAGGCGCGCTCGACATGCGAATGAATCCGCAAGCCGGGCCCACCGCCGAACAAGTGGTAAATCAGACGGACGAGGTCACACTCGCCAATCTGATTTACGAATTCGGTGAGGAAAGGAGGTCGCGGAGAATCGCCAGAGCCATTGTCCGGTCGCGGCCGATATTGACGACTGCGCAACTCGCAGCCGTGATTTCAGCCGCGGCCCGGCCAATGAACCAGGCGGAAAGAAGAATTCATCCCGCGACAAGAACCTTTCAAGCTCTCCGAATCTTCGTAAACCATGAACTGGACGACTTGCGGGAGCTACTGCATGCAGCTCCGCAAGTGCTGAAACCGGGCGGAAGGATAGTGATCATCAGTTTCCACTCGCTGGAGGACCGCATCGTAAAAGATGCCTTCCGTGAAGGCGCGAAGCAGGGTCACTACAAGGTACTGACGAAAAAGCCAGTGACCGCCGGGGAGGAAGAGATTGAGCGGAATCCGCGGGCTCGCAGCGCAAAGATGCGGGCGGCGGAAAGAATTTAGGTAGCGCCGGCGCTACAAGGTTCAAAAAGTTTACCCCTGGAAAACCAGCCAGGGCCCCGGCCACAGCCGTTGACGGATGGGCCGGGATAAAAGTTCCGGGACGGCATCGCCTCTCACAACAAGGGCGAAACACAACTCTCTACCTTCTTCGGTGCCGTCCCGGAGAGATGGGAAGGTAGAACGGAGGCCACTGATGTATCGAGCGACAAAGTACACGGGAACATTGATCGACGAACTGATTGCCACGGTGGAGCGAACTGAAGCCCGGACCGAAGTGCGGTCCGACCGGCTCTTGCCGGACACGCGCTCCCAGGAAGAGAAACTCGCCTACTGGTATGCGGTGGCGCAACAGGAAGTTGCGCAATTCGAATCCAGTCTGGCTGGGGTGGCATAGATGGCGGCGGCGCAGTGCGCGGCTCCGGTTATGCGGCGTAAACGCAGCTGGACGGGAACTCCCGAGATTTATTTTGCCAAGCCCATCGATAATTCGCGCCTGGTGAAAATGGAGGATCCGCAGCGCAGCCGCGAAATGAAACAATTTGGAGTTGCTCTGGGCTGCCTGTTCCTGCTGGTGATGACTTTTGCCTGGCAGCACTTCAAAGCCATTGAATACGGCTACAGGATCGAAACGCTCAGGGTGCAGCGCGATGGTCTAACCGAGGTGAATCGCGCCTTGCGCCTGGAAGAAGCCTCGCTGCGCGACCCCGAGCGCATTGATGTTCTGGCGCGGAAGCTGGGACTGCAATCCCCGCAGGCCGGCCAGGTGATGCACATGGATACGGTTTCACCGGACGCCGCAACGCCGGTGCTGGCCAGCGTGACCTTAAGTGGCGCGGGCCTCCAGTCGGCCCGATAGGCGGGCGGTATGCCCGCCAGACAGCCGGCGAGGCGCCGGCTCCATGAAGTCTAATTGGCGGCTCCCGCATGGTGGGCCGCCATGGTTGTGTAAGGGGCCT
>JBARIF010000663.1:0-17080 GCA_049799615.1 Terriglobales bacterium | reverse complement strand
GACCGATCTGGGGAGCGAGCGCGACCTGGGGGCCCATTTCGTCCTCCATCAGCCGCTTTCCCCGGAACGTGCCAAAACCAGTTTTCGTGCCGTACGGGCCTTAATGAAGCGCGAACGTCGCCGCAATGCCCGCATCGTGGTCGAAACTCCGGTCGCCATCCAGGTCAACGATGGCGCCGGCCAGTTGCGCGCCGTCAGCAGCGACATCGGCGAAGGCGGCATTGCTGTCCAACTGGCCCACCGCCCCAAGAATCTCGGGCCCGTGATGCTGCAGTTTTCTCTGCCCGGGACCCTCGACAAAATTGAGTGTACCGGTGAAGTGGCCTGGGAAAACCCCGGCCGTCAGGTTGGACTTCGTTTCCTGGACCTGCCTGCCGCCATGCGCGACCAACTGAACGCATGGCTGGAGAGCCGCGCTCCGGAATTCGAGCAGGATGATCCGCCGGCTCCCTGCAAGCTCACCGACCTCAGCCTCGGCGGTTGCTATGTGGATACGGCCTCACCTTTCCCTCTGGGAACTCGCATAATCCTCTCCATGAAAGTTGCCGGAGTGAGCTTCCGGGCCGACGGCGTGGTGCTGGTGATGCATTCCGAGCTGGGGATGGGGATTGAGTTCTCGCAAACTACCGACTCGCAGCGCAACGACCTGGAGAAATTCATCCATGCTTTGACCAACAGCAATGGCGTTCTCCCGGAGCTTCTGGTGGAACCCGAGGGATTGGACATCAACGCACCGGTCAGTACTCCCAAATCCACAACCGGCGGTGAAGACCCCTTGCTCGATCTCTTCCGAAAAAGGGCCGACCTTGCGCCTACAGCCTTCCAGGCCGAACTACGCAAGCAACGCGGCCCTAAATCCGTCGCCCACAAGGCGTCTGTCTAGCCGCGATATTCATTCCTACCCTAGCTCACCGCGTGCCATGCCACTGTGGGTCAAGCCGCTCCCCACTGGTTCGGGACATACACTTTGCCGCCGTGAGAATCAGCAGTAAAATCACGTTCTGCCGTTTTCTCATGAACTTCAAGGCTCTGTTTCGCGAAGCGTTCGTAACCCTTACACGCAACTGGCTTCGCAGCGCCCTTACCATTCTCGGAATCTCGGTCGGCGTGGGCGCGTTCATCTGTGTCGTGGCGATCGGGAACGCGGGTTCCAGCCGGATCGAGGACCAGTTGCAAAGCTTGGGGAATAATTTTGTCTGGATCGAAGCGGGCAGCCGTGCCCGAAACGGCATGCGGGCGGGGGCGCGCGGCACCCGGTCTCTGGTGCTCAGCGACGCCCAGGCCATCAGCGAACAAGTGCCCTTGATCAATCGCATGTCGCCCAATGTAGATGGCCGCATTCAGGTCGTCTATAGAGGTGAGAACTGGGCCACCCGATACCGGGGGGTGGGGCCGGAGTTCGTCCAGATTCGAAGGTGGCGGATGCACCAGGGCACTTTCTTTACCACGGCCGACGTCGTCGCCGCCGCTCCAGTCTGTGTGCTAGGTCAAACCGTGGTTGACAACCTGTTCGGAAGCGACGATCCCATCGGAGCCACAATTCGAGTTCAGAGTCTGCCGTGCAAGGTGATAGGCGTCCTGCGGGCGAAAGGATTCTCGGCCATGGGCCAGGACCAGGACGACTTCGTGGTCCTGCCCTTCACCACCGTGCAGAAAAGAATCACTGGCACTTTCTGGCTGGATGACATCTTCTGCTCTGCCGTCTCTCGCGACGCGATGCCCGAAGCGACGGTTCAGATCACTGGCCTGCTGCGCGAGCGCCACCATATGAATCCGGGTGAGGACAACGATTTCAACGTCCGCAGGCCGGAAGACCTGATCCAGGCGCAACTCGCTACCAGCCGAATTATGACGCTTCTGCTGGGCAGCATCGCCTCCCTCTCCTTGCTGGTCGGCGGCATCGGAATCATGAATATCATGCTGGTATCGGTCACCCAGCGGACGCGCGAGATTGGAGTCCGCCTGGCGGTGGGAGCAACCGAATGGGACGTCCAGTTGCAATTTCTCAGCGAAGCGGTTGCCCTCAGCCTGCTGGGAGGTGTGCTGGGCCTGTTGGCAGGGTTGCTTTCCACCGCTATTGTCGAACAGCTCTTCGAATTTCCAACCAAATTGACGCCAGAGGTGTTTGCCATCGCCGGCCTCTTTGCCGTTAGCGTCGGAATTCTCTTTGGATACTATCCTGCCCGGAAGGCTTCCCAACTGGACCCCATTCAAGGGCTTCGCTACGAATGACCTTGCTCCCACGCATGCCGGGTCGCCTCCACATCGTGAAAACGCCGCTCATTGTAAAATAGCTGATCGCGCTCAGTTCGACTTCTTTAATCTATGCCGCAGGAAGAAAAGACCGCCGACACCCGCGATGGTTCAAACCAGGCCCGTTACGATGCCCAGCGCATCGAAGCGAAGTGGTTCGAGCGCTGGCAGCAGGACTCGTCCCTCTATGCCGCCGAACCCCACTCCACCCGGCAGAAGTATTACGTGCTCGAAATGCTGCCTTATCCCTCCGGCGCATTGCATATGGGACACGTACGCAACTACGCCATCGGCGACGCTCTCGCCCGCTACATGTGGATGAACGGTTACAACGTGCTTCATCCCATGGGCTGGGATTCTTTCGGTCTTCCCGCCGAGAACGCCGCCATCCAGAACAACACCCCTCCCCGCGAGTGGACATTGCGCAACATCGCAGCCATGAAGGCGCAGATGAAGCGCCTGGGCTTCGCCTACGACTGGTCGCGCGAAGTCACCACCTGCCTGCCCGACTATTACAGATGGAACCAGTGGTTCTTCATCAAGCTTTTCGAGAAGGGGTTGGCGTATCGCAAGAAGAGCCGGGTCAACTGGTGTCCGAAGTGCGCCACCGTGCTGGCCAACGAGCAGGTGGTGAACGGATGTTGCTGGCGCCACGAAGACACGCTGGTCGAGCAGCGCGAACTGGAACAGTGGTTCCTGCGCATTACCGATTACTCCGAAGAGTTGCTGCGCGATCTCGACCGGCTGCCGGGTTGGCCGGAAAAAGTGCGCACCATGCAGCGCAACTGGATTGGCCGGAGTGAAGGCACGCTGGTCGATTTCAAGCTTGACGGTGCAACCGATCCGGCCCATTCGACGATCACTGTCTTCACCACCCGCGTGGATACAATTTTCGGCGCCACCTCGGTGCAGCTTGCACCCCAGCATCCCCTGGTTGCGCGCTTGACCAGGAGCAACGACCTGCTACGGGGGGAAGTGGAGCAGCTCATCGCGGAGCAGCGCAAAGCCCGGGAAGCAGGCGACATCGGCGAGATCGAGAAGCACGGTATCAACACCGGCCGCTATGCCATCAATCCTTACAATGGCGAAAAGGTGCCGATCTGGGTGGCCAACTACATTCTGATGGATTACGGCACCGGCGCCATCATGAGCGTGCCCGCCCACGACGAGCGGGATTACGAGTTCGCCAAGAAGTACAAACTTGAGATTCGCCTGGTGATCCTGCCGGCGGGTGATCCCGAGGAAACCGCGGTTGAACCCAAGCTGCCCTTCACCACCATGCAGGGCATGCTGGTAAATTCCGGCCGCTTTAACGGCATGGCCTGCGAAACCGCCATCCGAGCCATGTCCGAGCACGCCGAGAAAAATGGTTTCGGCAAAGCTACGGTCACTTATCGCCTCAAGGACTGGGGCATTTCCCGGCAGCGCTACTGGGGCACTCCCATTCCCATGCTGTACTGCGAAAAAGATGGCATCGTAGCCGTGCCCGAGAAAGACCTGCCTGTCATCCTGCCGGAAGATGTGGACATTACCCTGACCGGTGGCTCACCTCTCAGCCGGGTGCCGGAATTCGTCAATGCCAGGTGTCCAAAATGTGGCGGCCCGGCCCGTCGCGAAACCGACACCATGGACACATTCGTCGATTCATCCTGGTATTTCTACCGCTACACCGATGCGCACAATGATCAGGCGCCATTCGATGGGGAGAAAGCCGGATACTGGTTCGGCAATTGCGGCATCGACCAATACATTGGCGGGGTCGAGCACGCTATCCTGCACTTGATCTACTCGCGCTTCTGGACCAAGTTCATGCGCGACCTGGGACTGATCAAGAACGGCGAGCCCGTCGATCACCTCTTCACCCAGGGCATGATCATCAAGGGCGGAGCCAAAATGTCCAAGAGCATGGGCAATGTGGTTTCTCCCGATGAGATGGTCGAGCGCTACGGCGCCGACAGCACTCGTATGTATACGCTGTTCGCCACATCTCCCGACCGCGAGCTTGACTGGCAGGACGAAGGCGTGGAAGGCATTCGGCGCTTCCTGGCACGTGTCTACACATTTGTGGCGCAGGGACCCATTGTTGGTGGCTCTTATCTGCCCGATTGTTCCGCCAGTGACCTCACCCCACAAACCAGACGAGTGGCGCGCAAACTGCACCAGACGATTCGGAGGGTTACAGAGGACTTCGGAGGGCGCTGGCACTTTAATACCTCTATTGCAGCGCTGATGGAGTTGCTCAACGAGTGCAACGCAGCGCAAGAGATATTTGCATCTCACGGGGACGCTCCGGCTCCGCGAGCCTTTCGCGCCGAGGTGCACAGGACGTTTGCCCTGCTGCTGGCGCCCTTTGCCCCCTACCTCGCCCACGAACTTTGGGAAATGTTGGGAGAGAAGGGAAGCCTGCTGCGCGCTCCCTGGCCGAAGTACGATGCCGCACTGGCCAAAGAAGAGGAGATCGAACTCCCGGTGCAGGTCAATGGCAAGCTGCGCAGCCACATCGTGGTTCCGGCCGATGCTTCTGACGAGCTGGTCCGCGAGCGCGCCCTCGCCGATGAAAAAATCGTCACCATGATCGCCGGCAAGCAGATTGTGAAAGTGATTATCGTGCCCGGTAAACTGGTGAATATCGTGGTGCGGTGACTTCGGTCGAGCGCAACAAAAAGGCGGGCTCTTGCCCGCCTGCATTCGCTAGGCTGCGTATTCGTCTAGCTCGCCGGTTTGAACTGCAAGCCTGCTTTCTGCTTGCCGAAATCGACTTCCTCGAGGTCGTTGGCCTGAGTTTTGCTGGTAGCCGGTTTGGTCACGACCGCATCGTACCCAGAGGTGTAGCCGATCAGCTTGGCCGAAGTGGTTGCCACCGTCTTTTTATCCCGCAGAATGTCTACGTTGACCGTGGGCCCAGTGCCATTCCACTCCACTTTGTAATCACCCGGCTGCAGTTGAGTCGATCCAACCCGCACCGGGTCGAAAAGCTTGAGGTTGCCTTCGTTCTTGTCCCGGGCAAATGCGCCGGCAGGTAAAAGCAGCAGCCCGACCAGCGCCGCTCCGCCGAGATACTCCATGTATTTCATGATCTTTCTCCTAAAGATTCTGTGGCCAGCTCTTAGTAAGGGCGGGGCATGCCCGCAGAAGACGGGCACGTCCTCGCCGTGGATAAAATAGAAACTACTGAGAATGATGCGCTGGCCCCGCCGCAGGGTTGCTGTAAAGATCTGTGATGTCAGGGGCACTGGCGTCCTGTTATCGCGGGGCTTGAGTTATCCTGAAATGGTGAAGCGGCGCTCACCTACGCTGGAAGGCTTTCGAATCATGTTTGGCCGGCCCTTGGTCGGGCTGGCTGAGATTGCCTGGCGATGGACTTTCGGCATGGCGGCAGCGGCAGTGCTTTTGTTTTCCCTGCGTGAATATCTGGCCACGCTACCGGTTACGGCGGGAGAAATGTTGCTCCTTCGGACGCGACAGCCCGTCCTGGTTCTGCAGGCCCTTGCCGGCATCTTCCAGGGCAGCGCTCCCCGTGCTGTGGCTGCTTTCGTGGTGCTGGTGCTGGCCCTGGGTCTGGCATGGATCGTAATTGCCTCCCTCGGTCGTGCGGCCACCCTCGAGACCCTGATTGAATACTGCCGCGGTTCTCGTGGTCGCGTACGCCTGACCTCTTTGCTGGTCCTGAACTCGCTGCGCGCGGCCACATTCCTGGCCGCGACCGTTGGGGTTGTGGGGGCCCTGTTGATAGCGCGGGCCGCCTCCTCGCCGGACGATCCGTCCCCGGGAAGCGTGCTGCTGATTTTCTGGACGGTAGCCATGCTCGTCGGACTGGCATGGTTGCTGTTGAATTGGTATCTCTCCCTGGCCGCGATTTTCGTGGTCAAGGATGGAGCGTCGACATTCGCCGCCCTGGCTGCGGCCACGGATCTCTGCCGCTCTCGGCCCGGTTCCGTAGCCGCCGCTGCCACCTGGTTCGGTGTGGCCCACACGGTGATGTTTGTCCTTGCCACTTCTGCGGCCGCGTTTCCCCTGGGGTTTGCCGACGTGCTTCCTGGCGGCATGGTAGTCGGCGGCTTGCTCCTGGTCACCCTGCTCTATTTCGCGGTGGTGGATTTTCTCTATGTCGGCCGTCTGGCGGCATATGTGTTCATGATCGAACCATCATCGGTTACGCCTCAGCCTCAATCGGACGACGATATTCTCAGCGACATCCCCGGCCTCCAGACCCTGACAACCGAGAACTAGAAACTGTCAACGGATGGCAACGCCACAAGTGGGTTCTCATTGACAACCCCTTTGCCTCTTTACACGCCCTCTGCAATCTGAGAAACTCGTCCGTGGAAACCCAATCCATCGTAGTCCTCGATTTCGGGGCGCAGTATTCGCAACTCATCGCGCGCCGCATCCGTGAACAAAATGTTTTTTCGGTAGTACTGCCCTGTACTGCCACGCTGGAAGAAATTCGCAGCTATTCCCCGGCTGGGATTATTCTCTCCGGCGGCCCGTCATCGGTGTACGACGCCGATGCCCCTCCCGCCGACCCGCGCGTGCTCCAACTGGGCTTGCCCGTGCTGGGGATCTGCTACGGACTGCAGTTCATGGTGCACACCCTGGGCGGTAAAGTGCGGGCCGCCGACAAGCGCGAGTACGGTCACGCCGATGTCCAGATCCAGAGCGGTTCTCGCCTTTTCGAAGGCCTTCCCGCAAGACTTTCCGTCTGGATGTCGCACGGCGACGAGGCGGTGGAATTGCCCGCTGGTTTTCATCTGGTGGCCAGCTCCCCTAGCGCCGTGGCCGCCATCGAGGCTCCTGAGAGAAAGATGTGGGCGGTGCAGTTCCATCCCGAAGTGCGCCACACCCAGTCAGGCACGGACATTTTGCGGAATTTCGCACTTGGAATTTGCGGCGCCCAACCCACCTGGACAGCGCAGCACTTTATCGATGCCACCATTGCCAATGTGCGTCAGACCGTCGGGGAGGGACGAGCCATCTGCGCACTTTCGGGTGGGGTCGATTCCGCCGTGGCCGCCACCCTGGTGGACCGGGCCATGCGCGACGGCACAGGTCCTTCGCGCCTCACTTGTGTGTTCGTCAACAATGGCGTGCTGCGCAAGAACGAGTTCGAAAAAGTGCAGCTCGGTCTGCGCGACAAGCTGGGGCTGCACCTGGTCGCAGTCGATGCCACCGATCGTTTCCTGGACAAGCTCGCCGGTGTCACCGATCCGGAGACCAAGCGCAAGATCATCGGCAACGAATTTATCGCGGTCTTCGACGCCGAGGCCCATCGCATCGAGCAGGCCGAAGGTAAGGTGGAGTGGCTGGTGCAAGGTACGCTCTATCCCGATGTGATCGAGTCGCGCTCGGTACGCGGGCCGTCGCAGACCATCAAGACCCATCACAACGTGGGCGGCCTCCCCGACAAAATGAAGCTCAAGCTGATTGAGCCGCTGAAAGACTTATTCAAGGATGAAGTCCGAAAGATCGGCCGCGATCTGGGTATGCCGGAAGATGTGCTCCAGCGCCAGCCTTTCCCGGGACCTGGCCTCGCAGTCCGAATTCTCGGCGAAGTCACGCCCGAGCGCCTGAAGATCCTGCGCGAGTGCGATGACATCGTGGTAACCGAAATCAAGAAGGCCGGTCTCTACACCAAGATCTGGCAAAGTTTTGCCGTGTTGCTTCCCGTGATGTCGGTCGGTGTCATGGGCGACCAGCGCACCTATGCCTACACCTGCGCCGTGCGTGCGGTTCATTCTGAAGATGGCATGACCGCTGACTGGGTACCTTTGCCCCATGAGGTGCTGAAAACGATTTCCAGCCGCATCGTCAATGAGGTGAAGGGTGTGAACCGCGTGGTGTATGACGTCACGTCGAAGCCGCCGGGGACAATCGAGTGGGAGTGAGAACAGGCGAAGGGTTAGACTCCGTCCAGTGTTATCAGATTAGTGTTTGTTACTGGAGTGGCAGTTCAGCGGTTTCGGAGGCTTCCGGGATCGGCTGCTCGCCGGCCAGCATCATGGACTCGCGCCAGTCGGTGTAGCGGCCGGAGACCATTACATGGAACACCCACTGATGGCGCTCTTCTTCCGGTTCGATCAGGCCTTGCTCTTTCAGCGGCCGCATGTAGTCCTGGACCCACTTGATCTGTTCGCGACTCAGTCCACGCCGTTGAATGTCCACCGTGATGCCCGCGAGATGTGAAGAAGCGATCTCGCCTTCGGCGGGCGCGGCATTGCGATTGTGGCGGCGAAGTTTCTTCTGCACTTTCACCGTTCTGACCGCCGAGTTTACCTGGATCGACGTCTGAAAGCGTTTGTAATAAGCCGCGCTCAGATCATCGAGAAATTCACGCGTCCAGGGACGGCAATAGCGCCGGTCGGGATCAAGACGTGGATCGAAGCGGAGCGTGGGGCCGGCAATAATCGGAACCAGATCCTCGCTGGCCTTCAGTTGCTCCAGTTCGGCATCATCCTGAATGCGGGGCAAATCCATCCGGTCGATCTCTTGATTCTGCAGCAGCAGAGATTCGCGAGAAGGACGAAACACGGGATTCCAGCGGAGGCGGCGAAGGTGAGCGCGACGAACCCGGTGAGCGCGACGCGGCGCAACGTAACTGTGCAGAGCAAAAACAGGCGCACAGAGAGTGGCCAGCAAAAAGAGAAGTGTCGCGCTTTGAATCCTGTGTTTCACGAAGTGGCCTTTAATTTTTCTTGCCAGGTCTCAGGGCGCTTGAGACAGGCGCGTATTCTAAACCCGAGCTGCACAAAAACAAGTGCTTTTTTTTAAGCCCGGGCGGCTCTGGAAGAGCCCCCGGGCGTTACCCTTGGTTACTTGACTCGCGCTAACGGCGCGCCCGTGGCAACCGTTCTATATAGGAGCAACCGGCATGCCAATCAGGGGGTAAGTAAATTAGAAGAGGTTACGGGCCGAAAAGCCCTACGCACGCGGCTTTTGGCGTTTCTGAATGACACTCCGCGTCGCGCGATGACATTTCCCGACACCCCACTTTAGTGTGGTTACTGAGGAGTGTTCATTTGCTAAACAAATCACCAATCGCCTGTTTCATGACCTCGCCGCCTACCTCAGCAATGGAGCGGGTCAGGGGAATGTCCTTGGGGCAGACTTCGACGCAGTTCTGGGCGTAGCCGCATTCCTGGATGCCGCCGTCTCCCATTAGGGCCGCTAGGCGTTCGCGCTTCAGCGCAGCCCCGGTGGGATGCGTGTTGAAGAGACGGACCTGGGAAATCGTGGCCGCCCCGACGAAACCGGTGTCCTCATTGAATTGGGGACACGCCTCCATGCAACAACAGCACGAAATGCAGCGGGAGAGCGGGTAAGCGGCTTCCTGTTCCTCCATGGTCATGCGAGGGCCGGAGCCCAGATCGTAGCTGCCGTCGATGGGAACCCAGGCTTTCACCGCTTTGAGATTTTCGAACAGCACGCTGCGGTCCACAGCCAGATCGCGGACTACAGGGAATTTCGAAAAAGGTTCGAGCCGGATAGGCTGTTCGAGCTTGTCCACCAGGGCGGAGCAGGCCATGCGGGCGCGTCCGTTGATCAGCATGGCGCAGGAGCCGCAGACTTCCTCGAGACAGTTCGAGTCGTACGTGATGGGCGTGGTAGCTTTGCCCTCGCGCGTGACCGGATTGGCCGCGATCTCCATGAGCGATGAGATCACGTTCATGCCCGGGTGCCAGGGAAGTTCGAATTCTTCCCAGTAGGGCCGGACGTTTGGGTTCGGCTGGCGCTTGATCTTCAGAAGTACGGTCTTGGAATTAGCCATGTGCTTTTAGCTCAAACCACGTAGGCCCGGACGCCCTCGTCCGGGCGGGCGAGCAAAGCTCGCCAGGGTTTCGATTGCCCAGGGTTTCGCGGCCCTCAAACCCAAGCTGCCGAGCTTCCCTCGGCTGGGCGGGCGAGGGGGCCCGCCTCTACGCGGGCGTTGCTTACTTGACTGCGTCGTATCTCCTTGGGCGCGGCGGAATCAGCGAAACATCCACCGGCTCGAATTCAAACTTCGGCTCGTCGGCATCCGGCGCGAAAGTTGCCTTCGTCGTCTTCAGCCAGTTCTTGTCGTCGCGCTCGGGAAAATCCGGTTTGTAGTGTGCGCCACGCGACTCGTTGCGCAGGGCGGCGCCCTGGGCGATCACCCGGCCCAGTTGCAGCATGTTGTAGAGCTGCCGCGCAAAGACAATCGAGGTGTTGGCCCACTGGGTACGGTCGCTCAGGTTGATGTGGCGGAAGCGCTCCAGCAGGCGGCACAGTTCAGCGTCGGTTTCCTGCAGGTTTTTGTTGTAGCGGATGACGGTGCAGTTCTTCGTCATCAACTCGCCGAGTTCACGCCACAGTTTGAACGGGTTCTCGGTGCCGTCCGATTTCATCATGATGGCGTTGTTTTCTTCCTGACGCCTGCGCTCGGTATCGAAAAAACCGTTGCTGGGCGCGGCCTTAAGGTTGCGCGCATAGTTCACCGCGCTGGGACCGGCGACGAATCCGCCAAAGATGCAGGAGACCAGGGAATTGGCTCCCAGGCGGTTGGCGCCGTGGTACTGATACTCGCATTCGCCCGCGGCGAAAATGCCGGGGATGTTCGTGGCCTGCGTGAAGTCCACCCAGAGGCCGCCCATGGTGTAGTGCATGCCGGGAAAAATCTTCATGGGAGTGTCGCGGGGGTCGTCGCCCACGAACTTCTCGTAAATCTCCAGGATGCCTTCGAGCTTGCGATCGAGAGTCTTGCGGTCGATGTGAGTGAGGTCGAGATACACCATCGGCTTGCCGTCGATGCCGAGGTTGTGTTCGTACACCACCTTATGGATGGCGCGGGTGGCAATGTCGCGGGGCACCAGGTTGCCGTACTTCGGATACCACTCTTCGAGGAAGTACCAGCGTTCGGCTTGTGGAATCGAAAGCGGGTCGCGTTTGTCGCCGGGCGTTTTCGGGACCCAGACGCGGCCACCTTCGCCGCGGGCCGATTCCGACATCAGGCGCAATTTGTCTTCTCCCGGAATGCAGGTGGGATGGACCTGAATGAACTCGCCGTTCGCGTAATAGCAGCCCTGCTGATAGAGCGCCGACTGTGCCGAACCGGTGCACACCACGGAATTGGTGGATTTGCCGAAGATGGCGCCATTGCCGCCGGTGGCCATGATGATGGCATCGGCGGGGAAGGTGCGAACTTCCATGGAGCGCAGGTCCATGGCGCAGATGCCGCGACAGACGCGGTTGGAGTCGAGCACGGCTGATAGAAACTCCCAGTGCTCGAATTTGCGGACCTTGCCTTCAGATTCGTAGCGCCGCACCTGCTCGTCGAGGGCGTAAAGCAGTTGCTGACCGGTGGTAGCGCCGGCAAAGGCGGTGCGATTGAAGAGCGTGCCTCCGAAGCGGCGGAAGTCGAGCAGTCCCTCGGGTGTGCGGTTGAAAGGCACGCCCATGCGGTCGAGCAGATCGATGATGCCGGGGGCGGCGTCGCACATGGCCTTGACCGGAGGCTGGTTGGCCAGGAAGTCGCCGCCGTAAACCGTGTCGTCAAAATGTTGCCAGGTGGAGTCGCCTTCGCCTTTGAGATTCTTGGCGGCGTTAATCCCTCCCTGGGCGCAGACCGAGTGCGAGCGCTTCACCGGCACGATGGAGAACAGATCGACCTGCCCGCCGCTCTCGGCAATTTTGATGACCGCGGCCAGTCCGGCCAGGCCGCCGCCGATCACTATGATTTTCGGATTTGAGGCCATCTAGTTTGGATTTCCTATCGGGCGCGATATGTTTCCGGGCGCCACCGCGCCGGCAAAGGAATCATGCGTCCCGCTTCCTGGACCAACCGGTTGCTGCGGCGTATTCAAAAACGAGCGCATGGTAAGCGCTCCCACCGTGATAAACAGCAAGCCGATAAAGAAGCAGACGTAGCCGAAGCGGCGCCGGGCCGCGTCCCCGGTGGTGATGCCCCACTTGGCGGCGAACAGCCACAGGCCGTAAGCGAAGTGCCAGGAGGCGCAGAAAATTCCCAGCGCGTAAAACGCGATGGCCCAGGTGTGCTGAAATTCCAGTTGCACTTTGCCGAAAGCCGCGTCGGGATGCGTCAGGATGTGCACCCCGCTGAAGCGCAGATGCCAGGTGTGCCACACGATGTAGCAGAAGGCGATGGCGCCGGTCCAGCGCTGCAGGGTGAACATCCAGTTTCCGGCCCAGGGGTAGTCGGTGACGTTGCTCTCGCCACGGAACCAGATATAGAAGCCATAAAGCGCGTGGTACAGAATCGGCAGCCAGATCCCGAAGAGCTCGAGGTAGAAAACGAAAGGAAAGCTTGACAGCAATTCGACTTGCTTGGTGTAAGCGCCCGGGCCGCGGGTGGCGAAGGCGTTGGAGACGAAGTGCTCAACCAGAAATGCCCCCACCGGAATGATGCCGCTCAAAGAATGAAGCTTGCGCAGCAGGAACGAATGTCCCTGACCGGCGCGCAGTGGAGGAACGCCTTCGTGGGTGCTGACCGGAGCTGCTGGACTGGCGGTTGTCGCCACTGGACCCCTTGTACCGTCAGAGATGACTGGAGAACCTTTTATTATCCCGGTGGGGCGGAATGGAAGTCAAGGAAACCAAGTCTCTCTTCCCAGTTTTAGTTCTGAGTGAGGTACCAGCTGAGGAACTGGTGGAAGGCTGCGCCGCGATGGCTGTACTGGGCTTTCTCTTCAGGCGTCAGTTCCGCGAAGGTTTTTTGAATGGAAGGAAAGTAGAACAATGGGTCATACCCGAATCCACCCGAGCCCCGGGGAGAGTCGAGGAGCAGGCCCTCGGCCTGGCCGCGGAATACATTCAGGATTTTCCCGTCGCGGGCGGCGGCGATTACGCACACGAACCTGGCGCCGCGCTTTTCCGCCGGAATCTTTCTAAGTTCCCGAATCAAGCGGGCATTGTTGGCCTGGTCGTCAGTGTTGTTTCCCACCAGATGAGGTTGGTCGGCGGCGTAGCGCGCGGAATGAACTCCGGGAGCTCCGCCGAGCGCGTCCACCTCAAGCCCGGAATCGTCTGCCAGAATGATCTCTCCTGGGGCGTACTGGCTGTAGTACTCGGCCTTCTTACGAGCGTTGGCCTCAAAGGTGAGGCCATCCTCGACCATGCCGGGGATGGACCCAAAATTCGGCAGAGGCTCGATGGCGATGCCCAGGGCCGCTGCGGCTCCGGCAAAGTCACGCAGTTTGCCTGGGTTGGAGGTGGCGACGAGGACAGGAGTCATAGCGCAAGTCTGCGGCGGTCGTAAAGCAAAGCTGCCAATATCAGAATAACCGTGATGAGCGAAATTAATCCGCCAATTTGCCGGTCGCGAGTCCGAGCGAAAATAATTTGGACCTGGTTCTCTCCCGCGTTTGCGGGAATCACCATTTGCCCGGTGATTTCGCGTGTCCCAGCTGTAACCGTACGATGGTTTACCGTGACCTTCCAGGCCGGATAGTTGAACAACTTGAGCACCAGCTTGCCGGGCTGGCTCAGGTTCGCGCTGAACGATTTTGACTCAGGTCCCCATTGGGCTATACGAATGCGGGCGCTGCCTTCGCCCTCCAAGGTCACCCGCCGCGCGTCGTGCTTGATCTCATACACGTCGGCGGGTTTGGGGACATACTCGTCGATCCCTTCATAGCCGGTGCCGTTCTGCTGGTTGTCGAGCATCTCCGCGACGTCGCCGGCGTCGTCCCACCAGGGAGGCTGGACGCGATGCCAAACGTAACCCAGCACTGCCAGCATGATCAGACAGGCCAGAGGACGGACCAGCCAGCGCGGAGCCGCCATGGTGACCAGCAACGCGAACCCGACGTTCAGGCACAGCAGCCAGCGCAGCGGCAGCTGGACGTAACGCAGCTCGGGGAGAAAGCGATAGAGCAAAAAACTCACGGAAGAGAGGAGAAGGGCGCAGGCGGCTGACCAGGCGGAAAGCATCCACCACAAACCCGGGGCGCGCGTACGCCAGGAGCGCGACAGAAAGCAGACGATGCAAATGAGGATGATCTCGGCGGTTGAGAGCAGCGAGATCAACAGATTGAAGCGATCATGATCGGGATAGTTGAGCGATGTGAACAGAAAATTGTCCTGCGGCCGCACACCCGGCGACAGCACCTGCGCGATCTCCACCCATTTCTGCTCGTACAAGACTGGTACTACGTAAAATCCGGCCAATGCCAAGCCTAACAAAAGAGCCACAGCCCCGATCACGAAGGGCCGCAAGGAACGGCGCATGATGGCGGCGATGGTCAGCAGCAAGGCCAGGGAGTACGTCAGCATCACGGCGGCCGGAATGTTGGTCAGCCAGGCCGCGGACACGATCAGCCCCAGGGAGAGAGTGGCCTTCCTTTCGGATTTTTCCGAGCGCAGCACAGCCAGCAGGAGCAGAGGCAGAAGCACCCCGGCAAGTAACTCGGCACAGGCGCTGCGCCAGTACACGATGACAATGTGGTACGGGTTAGCGGTGTACAGGGCGGCGGCGAAGATGGCATCCGGCCGCGTCAGATAGCGGCGCGCCAGCAGGAACATCGAGCATCCGGAGAGCGTAAGCGCGATCCATTCGTAAACGCTGGGCACGATCTTCCACGGCAGAAACGATCCCAGTGCCGCTCCCAGCATCCACGATGCCGGAGGATAGAAAATGAAGCGGGCCTCGCCGTATCCAAAGTGCGCCATCTCCGCCCATCGCGGGTAGAGGATGCCAAGTCTCCACTGGCTTAGCACTTCCATCCAGGAATTAACATGAAATTCGAAGTCGTGGCCGGACGGAATTCCGAGAAAGAAGGTCGGCAGTAGAAGGGCGAAGGCCGCCAGCATGATGATCAGGATGGGAGCGCCGGAAAAAGAGCCGCCTGATGCGCGTTCCGTTGACGCTGCCGCGGAGACAGGTTCGAGCGGTTCCCTTGTTGGCACGGAACAGATTGTTGCTCAAATAGACAGGAATGGGCAAATTCGTTTGGCGACGCAATCAGGATCCACGGCGGGTAGGAAGATGTCTCGGGATTTTGACAACTAATTAATCTGGCTGAAATATTTTTTCGGAATTCCCACGTTAAGTTTGAAGGCACAGGGTGGAGCAAGCCCGAGAGGGCGCCGGGGTCTGGATGCCAGCCGCATTACAGGCCCCTTTTGATTGCCAGGATGATTCCTGCGAGCAGAGAAAAGGCCGCTACCTCGCCTTGCCCTCGCCGCGCCAGCGCGGCTCGGCGCGTCGCTCGCGCTGACAATGCACAGGATGGATCGCTCAAGATAGGGAAGGTAATTCTTGTCGACTACTACGAGGAGGCAACTTCCTCGGAGCTGCGCTGCTGGCGCAGTTCCTGGAGGAAGTCTTCCTGGCTGAGAGAATCGGCGCGGTTCAACAGACCAAGCAATAGATCCTCAGGCTCGTCAGAGGCTTTGCTGCGACGGTAGTCCTGGTCATTGACGGCGGCCAGGGCACGGGGCGTGATGAGCAACTGCGGAAGCGTACCCGGGCGGCTGGTGAGGAAGTTGATGAATGAACCCACGTGTTCGCGCTGTTCCGCGGTGCCCGAGGCAAACTGGATACCCATGCCGAATTCCGGATGCATGACCCGAACCATGCCCTCGGCCTGGACCTCCATGTCCTCGGCCTTCAGGCCCAGGACGATGCCGGAACGTTCCGGAAAGGGCGACGCGGTTTCGACGTAGCAACCGCCCAGGCTGAGATCGGTGAGCTTGCACTCGGAAACGGGCTCGGGATCTTCGGGAAGAAGTTCCGCGGCGCTGGTGACTACCCAGGCTTTGAGAGTCTGCCGCAGGTTGTCAGGGAGATCGATGTAGCGAACCCCCGATTCCCCATTGGGATTGGCCCAGGCGACTTCACCCCGAATATCCATCTCGGCGCCCTGGTCAGGCAGCGCGAAGTGAGCGCTGATGACGGCCGAGGGGCACAACGGCTGCGCCGCCAGAACGTCCAGACCGTCTTCACTCAGGTCGAGCAGGATGCCTTCCATCTCCGCGCCGTTTTCAACCCTTAGTCTCACCGGAAGCTGTACCGGAACCCGGAAAGAGCGCCGGCGTTCGCGCTTCATCAAGGCCATGGCGGCACGCAGGCTGGCTTCAGCCTGCGCTTGTGAAATGGGCTTATAGAGAACGAAATTTGCGCCCGCCCCGAAAACATGGCGCACCTTGGTCCGGTCGCCGAGCAAGGCCACGGTGACGGTCTTGTGCGGCGCCGAGGACTGGTAGGCATTTTGCAGCACCAGGGCGGCGCTGTGCGGATCATCGTAATCGACGAGCACGGCGTCGAATTTCTGCTCGCTCAGGCGGCAGAGAGCGTCAGGATAGCCGCAACACTGCACGCCCATGCCGAACCCGGCCAGGACAGGCGTGAGCACAGCCGTCGTCTGCTCGTCTTTGCAAACCAGAAGAGACTGAAATGTCATATGCGGGCCTTGTGCCCCAACTCAACTCTTGCCTGATTAAGGCCAGCGCGGAGCCCTTGGCGCCGGCTTGGGAGCGGAGGCTGCACCGCCCGCAGGCGATGACCCGGCTCGGGCCGCCATGCTGCTACCCTGCTCCTCCGCATCGGCCAAAACGGTGCTTTCATCTTCGTCACTCTCGGCCAGCAGAGGGGCGACTTCGCGCAGTTTTTCGGCCGCCTGCTGCAACGCCTCGATCTGCTTGGTGAGCTGGGCGTACTTGGCCTGCTTACGGCGTAAAACCTCGTGAATATCCTTCATTACGACCCCCTGTGGCGAATGTAAGTACTGCGGCTGCCACGGTCAACGCCAATCCCCCTGCCGAAGATTACGGGAGTAACCCGGGCAAGGCTTACCTGGACCGCTTCTGGCCGCCAGCTTCCAGCTCCCGGCTACCCGTTTGCGCTCTTATAGCT
>JBARIF010000662.1:0-1830 GCA_049799615.1 Terriglobales bacterium | reverse complement strand
GCACCCGAGGGCAAGTCCGGATGAACCTGGAGCTGGTGATTCGATTCGACTACGGCTCTGTTGTGCCTTGGGTTCGACGTACCGATCGGGGGATTTCCGCGATTGCCGGTCCGGACATGCTCAGTTTGCGCACGGCAGTGGCTCTTCGCGGTGAAAACTACAAGACCGTCGCAACGTTTACCGTGGCTGAAGGAAAGAAAGTACCCTTTGATCTTACCTGGTATCCCTCACACCAGGATGAACCTTTACCGCTCAATATTGATGAAGCGATTCAAGACACGCAGAACTGGTGGCGGGAATGGACCGATCGCTGTTCCTATAACGGCAAATGGCGCGATGCGGTATTGCGCTCGCTGATCACCCTAAAAGCCCTGACATTTCTGCCCACGGGAGGGATCGTGGCAGCGCCTACAACTTCACTCCCAGAGTTGCCGGGCGGCGTACGGAATTGGGACTACCGCTTTTGCTGGGTGCGTGATGCGACGCTTACCCTGCACTCCCTGCTCGATGCTGGGTATCACGACGAGGCGCGAGAGTGGCGTGAATGGCTGCTGCGAGCAGTGGCTGGCAGCCCTTCAGAACTCAACATTGTCTATGGCCTTCGTGGCGAACGCAGGCTCACGGAGCTGGAACTGCCGTGGCTCTCAGGATACGAGAAATCCGCACCTGTAAGGACCGGCAATGCTGCTTACAAGCAATTCCAATTGGATATCTTCGGAGAGGTAGCCAATACACTTTTTCAATGTCGTCAAGCAGGACTCGAGCCACCGAAGGACGAAGGCGAAGACGTGGCCCAGGCGCTGCTTGAATTCCTTGAGACGGGATGGGATCGTCCCGATGAGGGGATTTGGGAAATGCGCGGCCCCCGTCGGCATTTCGTTCACTCCAAGATGATGGCGTGGGTCGCCGTCGATCGCGCGATCAGGTCCGCAGAGCAGGGCTGGTTCTCGGGAGATATCGCGCGATGGAAGACGCTTCGAAACACCATCCACGAGCAGGTCTGCCGGGAAGGCTTCGACGCCGGCCTCAATTCCTTTGTGCAGTTTTACGGCTCCAAACACCTCGACGCCAGTCTCCTCATGATGCCTCTGGTCGGCTTTCTTGCGGCGGATGATGCGCGCGTAATCGGCACTGTTAAAGCTATCGAAAGACATCTCATGGAGAATGGCTTTGTCGGACGGTATACGCAAGACCCCGCCGTCGACGGGATGCCCTATGGAGAGGGAAAGTTTCTGGCCTGCTCATTTTGGTTGGCGGACAACTATGTTTTGCAAGGCCGTTATGAGGATGCGGCACGGATATTTGAACGACTGCTGGACATACGCAACGATGTCGGCCTACTTTCCGAAGAGTATGATCCAGTCGCAAAACGTCTGCTAGGCAATTTTCCCCAGGCGTTCTCTCACGTCGGTTTGGTGAACACGGCCTTCAACCTAAGCCGCCGTTTCCGTCAGCCTGCCGTGGGCTGGACTACGTCCGTCGATCCGCGTTGAGCCGCAGGCTGGCCGCGTTCCTTTAATGACGGAGCTGATCTCTTTCCGAATGCCAACCGATCCTCTGTCGTCGCAGGTGTCCTGAGAGTGACGCTATTCTACTGCCACCAGCAACTCCACATGGATTTCGGTTTCATGACACTCTTCGACTACGTTGTCATGGCGTAGTCTCGCCTAGTCCGTAAACTGTAGATTTTCGTACGACTGGTTGTTTTTCGTGTTAGGTCGCATCGTTGCTAGTGCAGGGCTGGCACCGAAACTCGAAAATAGGATTTTGGAACACGCTGGCACGCTGAATTCTGCACTGCTCTGACCAAGGAATCGACACACTCGACAG
>JBARIF010000661.1:0-1519 GCA_049799615.1 Terriglobales bacterium | reverse complement strand
CTGCTGGTGCGCGCCGGAGCCACGGTGATGTTTTCGGAAGTCACCGAAGTGCGCGACGCTGTCCACCTGCTGACCCCGCGCGCCATCAATCAGGACGTGGCTCGCGCCCTGATTCGCGAGATGCAGTGGTACGACGACTATCTGGCGCGCGGTTCGGCCGACCGCAGCGCGAACCCGACGCCCGGCAACAAGCGTGGGGGATTGTCGAACGTGGTGGAAAAGTCTCTGGGCTCGATCGCCAAGGCTGGAAGTTCGGCGCTGATGGCGGTGGCCGCGCAGGCCGAGAAAGTCACATCCAAAGGTCTGGTCTTCGCGGCCACACCTGCCAGCGATTTCATCTGCGGCACGCAACAGCTTGCCTCCATGAACCTGCATGTGTTTACCACCGGAGAGGGAAGTCCTTACGGGCTGGCGCTGGTGCCGGTGGTCAAAGTTTCATCGCGGACTGCGCTTGCTGAGCGCTGGCCTGACCTGATCGACGTTGATGCAGGCCGCATCGCAACCGGCAACGCAAGCATCGAGGAAGTTGGTTGGGAAATCTTCCGCTACATTCTCGACGTCGCCAGCGGGCGCAAGCAAACCTGGGCGGACCACTGGGGACTGTACAATGCACTGGCGCTGTTCAATCCCGGGCCCATCACGTAAGGCCTGCCCCTGCAAGTGCACCTAAAGAAAGGCATAGTCAAAGGCGGCGGGCGAGGGCGCTCGCCCCACATTACAACGTCTTTAGCTCCGCGCTTTCCACTTGCGTATCCGGCAGCGGCTTGCTCTGCGTGACGCTGAAATCTTTCACGTGTTTCAGCACCATGGACGGGACCTCAGGAGTCTGCGGCAGCTTGATGTGAATGAGTTCGGCGCCGCTCACATCCTCGAGTACGAATCCGGGCCGCATATCCGGCTGCATCGGTCTGATTTCGACATCCTTGATTTCGATCCGCTTTACATGACGAATGTAGAAGCCATGCGCCGGCATGGTTCCAAAGCGGCCTGGCTCCGGATATCCATTCTCCAGTTCAGGCGGCTGAATGGCGGCGTCTGCCTTGGTGCCGCCCCCGCGATGTAGTACCAGGATGTTGCTCAGCTTCACGTCTTCGATGGCGTGGCCTGGAATTCCGGTAATGAGAGTGGCTTGGTGGGAAGCACAGTTGGAGACGACAACGCTGCTGATCAGCACGCGCCGTAATTCTCCTACCGGCGTGCCCTCGGGGCCCCGCATGCGGCTGCCCAGGCGGAGAAAAAACGGCACATCGACGCTGTCCCGCATGGTGATGTTGGTGATGGCGACGTCCTCCAGGATGGCGCCGTCCACCGACTCGAGCGCGATGCCCTTGCAATCCTCAATCACACAGTTGGAAACGGTAATGTTGCGAAAGCCGCCATTGCTTTCGGTGCCGAACTTGATGCGTCCGTTGCGGGGAACTTTGAAATCCGGGGGGAAACGTTTGTAGGTGGCATCGAGCATCGTGCCTTCTTCGTAGCCTCCGGTGACGTAGCAGTTGGTGATGGTAACGTGGTCGGT
>JBARIF010000660.1:0-1771 GCA_049799615.1 Terriglobales bacterium | reverse complement strand
AGCCGGAGCTGTCACTACAAGTGACGAGGGTCTCTCGGCAGCAGTCAAGATGGTACGCGATCATGGCCAGACTAAAAAGTACTGGCACGAGGTCGAAGGATACAACGGGCGCCTCGACGCAATTCAGGCTGGCATTTTGCGCGAGAAGCTGACGCACCTTTCCAAATGGAACAGTCAGCGACGCGAACGCGCTGCCGAATACAAGCGATTGTTTGCTGCGACGGATGGCGCAGTACTGCTGCCTTGCGAGCCATCTTGGTCTCGTGCTGTTTATCACCTGTATGTCGTCCGATCTGAAGATCGCGAAAGAATGATGTCGCACTTGAAGACGGCTGGCATCGACACGGGAATCCACTATCCAATCCCATTGCATCTACAGAAGGCCTACTGTCACCTTAACTACAGACCCGGGGAGTTTCCGGTAACGGAGAAGGTCGCTGCCCAGATTGTCTCCCTACCCATGTTTCCCAGCCTCACAACCGATCAGCAGACTCAGGTCGTCGAGGAAGTCTTATGCTTCGCGGAAGGTGGAGTAGTCTCAGCGGGCGTCCGCCGACTCGGTTGCAGTTGAAAAAAGCGGGTGTTAGTACCTGCTCCATGCATACAGATCCCCAAGCTACCAACCAGGTGATTGTCAGTGGCCGAGCGGATTTGTACTGAGATTGTTTCCCTTCCGAACTGTGGCTCAAAGGGCTTAAAAAATGGAACGTTCATCAGACGGGACAAGAGTGAGGCTAGCCGTAGTTGGCGTTGGTTACTGGGGCCAGAACCTCGCGCGTAATTTTTATGAACTTGGTGCCTTAGAGGTGCTTTGCGACGCCGAAGGTTCTAAGGAAGCGGCTTGCAGAAAGCGTTATGACGGGGTGAGGTTCTGCTCAGATTTTAAGGAGATCCTCGCCGATCCATACATCGATGCAGTGGCCCTGGCCACGCCGGCTGTGACCCATTATGAAATGGCAAAGGCAGCGCTCAAGGCTGGGAAGGACGTCTTCGTCGAAAAGCCTCTCGCTATTGAGGTTCAACACGGTGAGGACCTCGTAAAGCTGGCCGATGCCAACCACCAAATCTTGATGGTCGGCCACATTCTCAGGTACCACCCGGCGATCCGCACATTGCAAGAGCTTGTTCAGGACGGAGCGCTTGGCAAGATCAACTATCTGTATTCCAATCGGCTCAACATCGGGAAGATACGGACTGAGGAGAACATTCTCTGGAGCTTCGCTCCACACGATATCTCCGTGATGCTGTCACTCCTTAATGAAATGCCGGCTCGGGTTACCTGCCAAGGTGGTGCTTATCTGAACCAGGATGTGACTGACGTCACTTTGAGCCACTTCGAATTTCCGAGCGGAGTTCGGGCCCACATCTTCGTCAGCTGGTTACATCCCGTCAAAGAGCAACGGCTGGTAGTCGTTGGGTCAGAGAAGATGGCAATTTTTGATGATACCGCGGAGGATAAACTGGTCTTGTACCCGCACAAAGTCGAATGGAAAAACCGGATTCCGACCGCGGTTAAGGCAAAAGGCGAGCTCGTTCAACTGGATGACCTGGAACCACTACGCGCGGAATGCCAGCATTTCCTCGACTGCGTGGGATCCAGAACCTCCCCTGTCAGCGATGGCGCAGAGGGCCTTAGAGTTTTGCGAGTGCTGGACCTGTGCCAGCAAGCCCTGCACCACGAAAAAGTTACTCTAGAAACTCTGCGCTCCAAGACTGACAAACAAGAACGTCCTTACTTCGTTCACGAATCCGCCTATGTTGATCCAGGAAG
>JBARIF010000659.1:0-1598 GCA_049799615.1 Terriglobales bacterium | reverse complement strand
ATCGAGCCGTGTCCATCCGCATGAAAGAAGTGCTCGTCCATGACCGCCCTTACGTGAAACGCTCCGCATGGGTGGGCGTCGACAGTGTGCCCCACGTGTACTACGAGAACATCAAGAGCTTTTCGCAGCGCGAGTTTCCTCCCTTCAAGACGCGGGAAGAAGCGATGGATTGGCTGGTCGAAGAATAGGGATCATCAGCGAGTTCTTTCGACGCTCTACCGAAAAATTCTGGAAAGCTCAACGACTCTTCTCACGACAACGGTGCGGTGAGCCGTTGCGGACTTCGAAAGCGCAGAAAAAGTAATCCGACGACTGCGCTGACAATGATCAATTCGACCACGCTGCCCTCAGGACCAACCGTGCCGCCAGTCATCCACTTGTTTCCCGTGAATACTGTGTTTAGCAGGTGTCCGTTAGCGGTATTCCCGCTGTCGGGTACCCCGAAAAAGTAGGTCTCCGCCCAATCACCGGCAGCATGCATTCCGATCGCGAACCAGAGATTTCCGGTCAGTCGGAGCGAGGCGCAAACCGCCAGGGCGAAGAGAACGATCGAGATACCGCCAACCCACGTCTCGCCAGGATTACCCATGTGCCCGAGAGCAAAAAGTCCGGAGAGCAAAAAAGCGGCCGGCCAGAAACCAATTCCAGAGGCCAGCGTGAACTGGGCATAACCGCGGAACAGGAATTCCTCGAACAATCCAACCAAGAGAAACGCTATAGCCCAGAGTACGGCGTACCGAACAGCCTCAGCACCGGTTATGGCAAAACCACGGAACGTCGCGTTTCCAGTCAGGAAGAGTACGACGACCGTTCCAGTCTCCGCCAAAAAGCCCCAGACCATCCCTTCGAAAAACCGACTCCCAAAAGCGCCACGCAAGGGCAAGCCGTAGTCGCCGAGTGAGCGCTTTTCGAAGGCGCCCATGACGAGGGTGGCCGCCAACACACAAAGGAAGGCTAAGCCATCCTGAACCAACACCTTCTGGACACTGAAATCCGTTACGTTGGGCGGCGACTTAACCAAGTGCAGAAGGTGCAAAATTCCACTGATCCCAAAACGCAATCCGAAAACGATGGCGACAAAAATAATCAGGCGCCAGAGTGCACGCAGGCCATTCGGTCCCAGAAAGACCCATTGCGGACCTCTAGGCTTATCGCCGACCGGGCCGTCTGGGGTGGGGATGGGAAGTTGTTCGACCGTTTGAAGCTCTCCAGGCTGCATAGACATAAACTACGTAGACGAAGGCACTGAAGTTCCGTAAGCACAAGCACTCACCGGATAACCATGAGATCTTCGCCGCGTCGCCGAGGACGATTACCTGCTCAACTCCGCCACTTCAACGTGACCGGACTCGTTATTGGATGCTGGAAGGGGGAGCCCGTGCGGCGGGAGTCCAGCCATGCCTGCTTCAGCTGAAAGTACCACTTGGCGGGGCGGTCGGCGTCGTCAATCAGCATCAGATGCGGGTTGTACTTCAGGCCTTCGGCCTGGTCGGCCATGGTTTTGCGATCCTGCTCGACGAACTTGGCGAAGACGAACTTCAGCAGGGCCGCGCCCAAGGGAACCCAGCGGAACAAATTCCAAGCGGCGACCACGTCGA
>JBARIF010000658.1:0-1536 GCA_049799615.1 Terriglobales bacterium | reverse complement strand
AGGCACCCAGGTATACATCGTGAACAAGAGAACGCCTCGCATTGTGGACAGCCTTAGTAGGAACACCAGCACGGTCTGGACGGCTATCGTGCAGGGGATGAGAAGCAGAGGTGGCACGATCCAGGCTCGCGCCGCATTCGTGGCCCACAGCAGCCCGGCCATGGTCGATGCCACAGCACAGGCAGCCATGAGAATCCCTTCCGAATGCAAATGGCTGTATTGACTTCCCAGGATGGATAGAACCTGTTGGGGAAACGCTGCGACCACTCCCACTAGCAGAACCGAAAAAACGAAATAACCCAGTACGATCTGAAGATATCGCCGCCGCAACTGTCCGAGCGATTGGATGCGTGAAAAAGCGGGCAATACGACTTCCACCGTGACGGAGGAAAGCAATGCAAACACGACCACAAGGCGACCGAGCGCTCCCACATTGGCCACGTTCTCCGAGTTGCCGAATATGCTGATCAGCCAGACCGTGATCTGCGCCTGGAGGCAGTAGTAGAGCGAGTATGGAGCCGCTCTTCGCAGGATAGAGACAATTTCCGAGCGCATTTCGGGGTCTGCAGGAGCTTCCCTGTCGATCTCCCGGTTTACCCATCGCCGCGCCATCCAGAACTGGACTGCGTATCCCAGAACTACCGCAGACAGGGCAACCGTTGCGTTCAGGAAGATGAAGAGGGCGATTCCAACGATGGCTAACTTGACGAGCGCACCCGATAACGCCTGCGTCTGGATCTGCCGGAACTCCGACCGAAGTCGTAACGCGATAGCGTAGATGTGAGTGAACAGTTCGAGGGCAGAGCCTGCCAAGACCGCCAACACGACACCCAATGTCACCAAGGGGTTCGCGCCGTTCTGAAGCAGTAGCCAGATCAGAACCGGTACGACAAAGAGTACGGTCAGAGCGGCCAACTGGCGCCGGAGTTTGAGGGCGGTGTTGACCAAGCTGCTCAGTCGCTGGTGATCCTGCCATACGCGTCCGCCAATTGAACTCAGGGCACTGCTGATACCGCTGTCAGCCAGAATAAGAATGGTCGCCAGCATCGTATTTCCGATGGTATAGAAGGCGTATTCGCGTTTGGGTAGCGAGCGCACGATCAACAGCCCAGCGGTAAACCCGACCACCTGGACCATTGCCTGCACGAACGCGAATTTGACCAAAATTGGCGCCCATTTCCTCAGGGTAGCCTGGGGGAGCCAGCCCGGAGCCGTCGGAGACGATGGAACATTCAACTGGAGAAATTCTGTTCCGGTCTGGGATTCGACGATCGCCGTGTTCTCACTTTGCATTTTGAGATTCGCGTAATGCGACAATTTGCGGTAGCGAAGGGGTTTGAGTGGGGATTGGCCACGAGGTACCGCTTCACTTGCAGGCGTATTTCGAGTAGGAGTATCCATATCCGGGGCGCCGGGTATCCAGCTTGTTCACCGCCATACCCAGAATGCGCGCTCCCGAAGCCTCCAGAATTCTGCGCGTCCGGATGAGTCCACCCCGGGAGGTCGTGCCACTCGCCGTCACCAACAAGACGCCGT
>JBARIF010000657.1:0-4120 GCA_049799615.1 Terriglobales bacterium | reverse complement strand
ACACAGGACCCTGCACGTGGCCGGAGTTTAACACCTTTCGGTTGCAGTTCGGAGTCTCGCCCTATTCTGAACGTGGCTTCCGTCGCCCGACCCGTCCCAGAATGCGGCGAACTTTCTTGGGCGACATGGAGAGTCGAGTGGCCACCCGCGAGACCTTGCGGCCTTCCCGTTCCCACACCTTGGGAATGATCAATTCCGCGAATTGCTCGGTGATTTGCTGAAAAGTCTTGTCGCCGACCGACCCTTGCGACCAGGCGCGCAGCACCGGGTCCACGCGGCCGCCGCGCAGAACTTTCGCCTTCAGAGCCTCCAGTTCCTCCCATGCGCCGTCCGCGTGGGTACCTTTCGATACGGTGACGGCCTGATCGTAGGAACGGCGCGCCGAGTCGGGATCGTCAAAAAATCGGTTGCAGTAGGTCAGGCCTTGCCAAATGTAGGCATCGGCCAGCAGGCGCCGGTTCTGCGTCTGTTGTGCCAACTCGATGGCCTCCCGCGCACAATCCTGGGCGAGCCGCGCGTGGCTGCCCGGTTCGGCGCTCTCGCCGATCTCTTCCTCGACGCGGACATTCTCAATCATGCAGTCCAGCAGTCGCGCCCGGGCCATGAGGATGTGGTCTCCTTTTTCCTCGCCCAGGCGCAGGGCTGTTTTCGCTTCCGACTCCGCGTGCTCCAGATCACCATTGTCCAGGTGCAGATAGCCGTAGTTCAGGTGCACGGTCCCCAGGCCATGGTGATTCCGGTACTCCGTATAGATGGCGGCTGCTTCGCCCAGTTCTGCCAACGCCTCCTGGCGAAGTTGCTCGAAACGGCTCCGGTGCTGAGGCTTGCCGCCGTTCTCACTGGCGCGGCCCCGCGTCGCCGCTTTTCGGCGGCGGGCTGCATCCGCATCGATCTTGCGCCGTAGCTGGAGCGCAATCAGGCGCTTGGCGGATGCCAGGTTACTCAGGGTACGGGCGACATTTCGATGTCGCGGATCCCGTTTCCGGTACTGCGCGATGGCAGCGGTAAAGTGCTCGATGGCGTGCTGGTAGCGTCCCTGCCGGCGAGCAATCCTTCCATAGGAAGAATGGATGTTTCCCAGGGTCAGGTGGTCGTCCGTCTTACTGAGCGCCGTCTCGGCCTCCTGCAGGATCTGCAGGGCCTGTTTCGCATTTCCCTTCTGGAAGAACAGCCAGCTCTCCAGGACCCGCATGACGGCGGCCATGGGCTCGTGACTCAGTTCCGTGGCCAGTTCCCTGCCTTTGACCGCATAGGCGAGCGCCTGATCATACTCGCCTTTCATGCGCAGGCACCGCGCCTTCCAGAAGTTGGCGATCGACAAAAGCTCCTTGTCGTCGGTCTGCTCCTCGAGGCCCAGGACAAAATCCAGGTGGTGGATGGCCTCTTCCTTAGCCTCCTCGGACATCGCGATCATCCCCTCCGCCAGCCGCAGATACAGGTAGTCCTGCAAGGGCAGATGGGAGCGAACAGAGCGCGTAAAGCGGGCGACGATTTCTTTCACCAGGGCGGGACGCTGAAAGCCGATATCAACCCATTGCGCCAGGTAGCCGGCGAAGCGCGCGGCATTTTTTTGTTCCGGATCGAACGAGATGAACAGGTGGCGGTGTTCGCCGAGACGCGCCATCCCGCGACCGACGCGCCGGCATACCAGATCCTGCTTGAGCTGCGCTAGAAAATCGTCGCTGATCTCACGAGTTTCCTGGCTCATTTTTCGGTGCGGACGGCTGGCCGCGCCTCAGTCGATGTAATCATAAGCGACCAGCGTCAGGAATTCCGCGAAATCCTGATCGGTCATCATGCGATTGAAAATGGCGCTCGCCTCCTCCATGCGTGCGCCCTTCAGCCGCTTCTTCTGTTCGCCAGTGAACTCTCGCACCATGGCCTGGGTAACCGGACGACCGTCGCTCAGCTTGGCACCATGTCTGACCCATTGCCAAACCTGGGCGCGACAGATTTCGGCGGTGGCCGCGTCTTCCATCAGGTTGTAGATCGGAACGCATCCACTTCCCCGCAGCCACGACTCCAGATATTGCAGCCCCACATCGATGTTCCACTTGAGGCCTGCCTCCGTGATCTTGCCCTCGGGCACGGCCAGCAGATCCTCCGCCGTGACGCGCACGTCTTCGAGCGGCCGCTGAATCTGGTTCGGCTCCTTCATATGGGCATCAAAGATTTCTTTCGCGATCGGCACCAGGCCGGGGTGCGCGACCCAGGTCCCGTCGTGGCCGGCACGCACCTCGCGCAATTTGTCCTGGCGCACCTTTTCGAGCGCCTTCTCGTTCGCTTCCGGGTCGTTCTTGATTGGAATCTGCGCGGCCATCCCGCCCATCGCGTGAATGCCTCGCCGGTGACAGGTGCGGATCAGCAACTCCACGTAAGACTTGAGGAAATGCTTCTCCATGTTAACGATCGCGCGATAGGGCAAAACGAAATCCGGCCGGTTTATGAACTTCTTGATGTAGCTGAAGATGTAGTCCCAGCGTCCGCAATTCAGCCCGGAGGAATGCTCCCGCAATTCGTAAAGGATTTCATCCATCTCGAACGCAGCCAGAATCGTCTCGATCAGGACAGTCGCGCGGATGGTTCCCCTGGGAATGCCGAGCCTGTCCTGCGCGAAGCAAAAAACGTCATTCCAGAGCCGCGCCTCCAGATGACTCTCCATCTTGGGTAGATAGAAGTACGGGCCGGTGCCTCTGCGGATCAGTTCCTGTGCATTGTGAAAAAAATACAGACCGAAATCGAACAGAGACGCCGAAATCGGTTTCCCATCCACTTGAAAATGTCTTTCGTCCAGATGCCAGCCCCGCGGCCGGACCAGCAAGGTGGCCACGCGCGGATTCAGCTCGTAGCGCTTGCCCTCAGGGCTCACGTAGCTGATGGTGCGCCTCACGGCATCCCGTAAGTTGGCCTGTCCTTCCAGATTGTTTTGCCAGGTGGGGGAATTGGAATCCTCGAAGTCCGCCATGAAGACGCTGGCTCCGGAGTTCAGCGCATTAATGATCATCTTGCGCTCGACCGGGCCTGTGATCTCCACGCGGCGGTCCGCCAGATCCGCCGGAATGGACGCAACCTTCCAGTGCCCTTCCCGGATCGCAGCCGTCTCCGGAAGGAAATCGGGCAATTGGCCGGCGTCTATTTCTTTTTGGCGGACATGCCGGCGAGCCAGCAGCTCCTGGCGGCGCTTTTCAAAATTCCTCGCCAGATCGGTAAGAAAGGTAACGGCTTCGGGGCTCAAAATCTGAGACTCGACTTCAGCGAGGGGCAGGGTAGCGCTGGTCATACAACCTATGATAAGCGCCCGCGAGGCCTGCTGCCAGAACGGTTTTTGGCTACTAGGACGAAACGGACCACTTGCCCGATGCGGACCAGCAAGCTTGTTCCCACACCGCGGATGGCGTGTACTGACATCAGAAACTGAACCGGGAGGACTTTGCAACATGAGCACTTTAACCGCATCCGAAATCGACAAACAATGGCAGTCCGACGCACGCTGGAACGGCATTCTGCGCCCTTACAGCGGCGAGGATGTGGCAAAGCTGCAGGGCTCGATCCGGGTCGAACACACCCTGGCGCGACTGGGGGCCGAGCGCCTCTGGTGGCTGCTCCATCACGAATCCCATGTGCCTGCCCTCGGCGCTCTTACCGGCAACCAAGCGGTCCAGCAAGTCAAGGCGGGACTGAAGGCAATTTACCTCAGCGGCTGGCAGGTTGCCGCCGACGCCAATGACGCCGGCCAGATGTATCCCGACCAGAGTTTGTACCCGGCGGACAGCGTACCGAATGTTGTGCGCAAAATTAACAATTCCCTGACGCGGGCCGACCAGATCCACCACATGGATGGCAATGACTCGACCTACTGGTTCGCTCCCATCGTGGCTGATGCGGAAGCGGGTTTTGGCGGCACCCTCAACGCCTTCGAATTGATGAAGGCGATGATCGACGCCGGCGCAGCCTGCGTACACTTCGAAGACCAGCTTTCCTCCGCGAAAAAGTGCGGGCACCTGGGCGGCAAGGTCCTGATTCCCACTTCCGAAGCGATTCAGAAACTGGTAGCGGCTCGCTTAGCTGCGGACGTGCTCGGCGTACCCACGCTGATCATGGCGCGCACCGATGCCGACAG
>JBARIF010000656.1:0-21830 GCA_049799615.1 Terriglobales bacterium | reverse complement strand
CATGCCCGACCTGTTTCAGAAAAACCGCCGGCTGGTGACTTCTGAACAGTTTTTAATGGTGGAAGGGATTCTGCAAAATCAGGATAACGTTATCTCGGTGAAGGCGCAGCGGGTAATGCCGCTGTCGATCACCCGGGCCGAGACCAGTTCGCATGATTTTTACTAAGACTTCGATGTAAACGATTACCAAAATTGTTTGGCGCAAACAGATATTTTCTTGATTCTTCTCTCCCTCATTCACAGCCATTCGGTTTATGATTGGAATGCAAATTCGCCACAATTTATTCCGGGCACTGCGTGAAAGTCCAACGCGCAAGTGGCTCATTCATTAATCCGGTTCGTGGTAGGGCTCTAGAACCTGAACCTTGGCCTACATATAAAGGAGTGCCGTTTATGGCTCGCGCAAAGACCGTTGGGAATGGCAGCACAGGTCGTAAGCAGGTTGCAACCATGCCTGCACCGAAACTGGTTGAGGTAAAGAAGGATTCGTTCGCCACGAATCTGGAAGAGGAAATCCGCATTCGTGCATACCAACTGTACGAAGAGCGGGGATATATGCCAGGTCATGAGGATGAAGATTGGCTGGTAGCGGAGCAGGAAATTCTGAGCCGTCACGACCGCCAGCACAGCGCTTAAGTCCTGGGACTGGGCAGGAGCTTCTGCCGGCATCGCTTTGAGATGTACGGCTGGGGATCTCTCGTGTAGTTTGGCAGGGTAGCGTGAAAGCACGTTACCCTGCACTTCTGGCGTGTCCCGTCGCGCGATCTCAGTTGCTTCAGCCCGTCATTTCTGAAAAAATACCAGTTCGGGCCTCCCCATGTCACAAATTGGCAGTTTTGCGCTTTTGCTCGCGCTGGCGTTGAGTGCTTACTCGTTCCTGGCGGGAGTATTGGCATTGGCCCGCCCGGGCCAGGGGGCGGAACGGCTAGGTGAAACCGCGCGCCGAGCCGGCATCGCCACCTTTGCGGTGGTCTTTCTCGCGGCCCTCGTCCTGGTGATATGCGCCTTTCAGGACAATTTCTCGATCGCCTACATTTATCATCACAGCAATCGCGATCTGCCGGCTCCCTACAAGTTTGCCACGCTGTGGTCAGGACAGGAAGGCTCATTGCTGTTCTGGTCACTGTTGCTGGCCGCTTACGGATTCGTCTTGCGGCTGCGCCACAAAACTGATGCCCGGCTTTTTGCCTATGCTTCGGCCATCATTGCTGCGGTACAGATCTTCTTTCTGCTGTTGCTGAATTTCGCGGCCCATCCCTTTGCCCTCATGCAGGGCGAATTGCCCGCTGACGGCGCCGGACTGAATCCTCTGCTGCAATATCCCGAGATGGTGATTCATCCGCCCATGCTGTACCTGGGATACGTGGGCTTCACCGTTCCCTTTGCCTTTGCCCTGGGCGCACTCATCATGCGCTATCCCGGGGAAAAGTGGATCCGCATCACCCGCCGCTGGACCATGGTGACGTGGGCCTTCCTGACCTGTGGCGTGTTTCTCGGCGCGCACTGGGCGTATTCGGTCCTGGGCTGGGGCGGCTATTGGGGCTGGGACCCGGTCGAGAACGCCTCGCTGATGCCGTGGCTGACCGGCACCGCGTTTCTTCATTCCGTAATGATGCAGGAAAAACGCGGCATGCTGAAGATGTGGAACATGTGGCTGATCTTTGCCACCTTCTGGCTGGCGATTCTGGGCACGTTCCTCACCCGCAGCGGGATCATCAGTTCGGTGCATGCTTTCGCGCAGTCTTCGATCGGCGGGTGGTTCAAGTGGTTTCTGCTGATCACGTTCTTCACTTTTACCTACTTCTTTTTCAAGAACAAATCGCACCTGCGCAGCGAGCACAAACTGGAATCGCTGATTTCGCGCGAGTCCAGTTTTCTGTTCAATAACCTGCTGCTGCTGCTGGCTTGCTTCACCGTGCTTTGGGGCACGTGGTTCCCGCTGATTTCAGAATACGTACAAGGCAACAAAGTCACGGTGGGGCCGCCCTTCTACAACAAGGTAGCCATTCCGGTTACTCTGCTGTTGCTGTTGCTGACCGCGGTGGGTCCGCTGCTGGCCTGGCGCAAGACCTCGTGGGAGAGCCTGAAGCGCAACTTCAAGTGGCCCGCATTGGGCGCGCTTGTGGTCGGCGTGGTGATGATCATCTTCGGAGTTCGTCCCTGGACCGACATCGCGTATTTCTACGCCCTGATGGCCGCCATGCTGTCCGCCCTGGTGATACTGACGGTCGCATCGGAATTTATTCGCGGCGGGCGCGTGATCTCGCGCCACACCGGACAAAACCTGCTGGCCTCGATGGTGCACCTGTTCCACCGCAACACTCGCCGCTACGGCGGCTACATCGTGCATTTCGGCGTGGCTGTCGTGATCATCGGCATCCTGGGCACTCCTTTCAACCAGGACAAAGAGAAAGAAATGGGCTTTGGCGACAAGATGACGATCGGCCCCTACACCCTGGTCTGCGAGTCTTACACCCAGGATGACAATCCGAATTACAGCAACGAGTGGGCCATCATTAACGTCTTCAAGGGCGATCGCAAGATCGAGACCATGTATCCCGAGCGGCGCTTTTACAAAGCCAGCCAGCAGCCGCAGACGCTGCCTAGAATTCGCTCCACTTACAAGGAAGACCTTTACCTGACGTATGAAGGGCTGAATGAGCAAACGGGCCGTCCCATCATCAAGGCCCATCTGAATCCACTGGTGATGTGGATCTGGGTGGGAGTGCTGATCATGATCGGTGGAACTGTGCTGGGCCTGATTCCGAACGCTGCGCCGGTCCGGGTCCCCGTTCCGGCCCGGATCGAGACTGCTCCTCAGGGAGCTGGAGACTGATTCCTGGGGCGATTTTAGGAGACCGCGGGCCGCGCCAACAGCAAGTTGCGACGAGATAGGTAATCTGAAATCAAGAATCTGAAATCTGAAATTATGAAGTCGTTGCCGAATTCTGCGTTGCGCTCTTTTCAGGCGGGGGCCCTCGCCCTGGTGGTGTTTGTGCTGCTCGGCGCCAGTGACGAAGGAGCGCGCTTCAACAGCCTGGGACACAAGCTGATGTGCGTCTGTGGCTGCAGCCAGGTCCTGCTGGAGTGCAACCACGTGGGCTGCACTTATTCCGACCGGATGCGCGGCGAGCTCATGGCCGGACTCGATCGCGGCGAAAACGACGATTTGACGCTGCAGGACTTCGTACAGAAATATGGTCCTACAGTACTGGCCGCCCCGACCGCAACCGGCTTCAACCGGGTAGCATGGATCATGCCCTTCCTGGCGCTGGTTCTGGGACTGCTGACCACGATATTCATCGTGTTGGCATGGAAGAAGAGGCCCGCGTTGGCCGCTCCCGGCGGTGTCTTGCCAGTCAGCGGCCCGGAGCTTGAACGCTTTCGTAGCCAGGCCAGGAAGGACACTCAAATATGACAGTCGCTACTCTCACCTGTGCCATGGTGACCCTCTGCGTTCTTTTCTATGTCTTTTACCTTCCGGGAAGATTACACATGGGTCCGGATAAAACCCGGTTCGCATATTTGCAGGAGCGCAAGGAAGTGGTTTATGAGAACCTGCGCGATCTGAATTTCGAGCACCAGGCGGGCAAGCTTCCCGATCAGGACTTTCAGTCGCTAAAGGCTTCGCTCGAGGATGAGGCGGCCGGCATTCTGGCGGAAATGGCACGGCTCGAACGGGCCGCTACCCGCCCACTCCCCAACCGAAAGGAAACCAGAGTTTGAAGCTCTCCCCCAAGGTAGTTGCTGCTGTGCTCGCAATCCTGCTTTCCTCCGTCGCTTCGGCGCAAACCTTGAGCGGCACGCTTAAGAACGGGACCACGGGAAAGCCCGCCGCCGGAGACGACGTCATTCTCATCCAGTTGGGCCAGGGCATGGAAGAAGCCGCTCGCACCAAGGCCGACGCGAGCGGCCACTTCAGCTTCAAGGTTCCGGACGCGGGCCCGCACCTGATTCGCGCCGTCCACCAGGGCGTGACCTACCACAGCATGGCGCCTCCAGGGACGAGTTCGGTCGAAGTGCAAGTCTTCGACGTAGCCAAGAAGCTTAGCGACATCAGCGTGACCGCCGACGTCATGCGTTTTCAGGCCCAGGGGAACGAACTGCAGGGCACGCGGCTGTTCGCGGTGAACAACACGTCCACCCCGCCGCGCACCCAGATGAACGATCAGAACTTCGAGTTCTATCTGCCCGAGGGCGCGCGCATCCTGGAGTCCTCCGCTGAGACCGCGGGAGGGCAGCCGATCAAGACGGACCCGGTTCCCCAGAAGGAAAAGAACCGTTATGCGTTCATCTTCCCGTTGCGCCCGGGCCAGACCCTGTTTCAGATTGGCTTCGAACTCCCCTACAGCGGCGAGCTGAGCATCGATCCCAAGGCGCTGTATCCGGCACAGCACTTTGTCGTGATGTTACCCAAGACCATGCAGTTTTCAGCGGGGCCAGGCAGCGGCTATGAGTCCCGGGCAAATCCCAAGGAACCGAGCACAGTGGTGCAAGTGGCTTCGAACACCGAACTGGGACAGCCGCTGGCATTCAAGATTTCAGGCACAGGGACTTTGAGTGAAGGCGAGGATAGCAGCGGCGCAGCCGCACCTTCAGGCGATAACGGCGCCACCGCGGGCCGTGACTCCCGTCCCGGAGGCGGGTTGGGTCCGCCCATCGACGCTCCCGATCCGCTGGAGAAGTATCGCTGGTACATCCTAGGGGGATTTGCCGCGGCGCTGGCTGCGGGCGCCTTCTACATAACAAATCGCTCTCGTTCTGCGGAACCATCGCTTGCGACCGTCTCCGGTTTCGGCGCATCTGATGTAGAGGTGCCTGACAGCCTTCCGGTCGGGCGGCCGGCCTCGGGTCGTCCCGGGCTGCTGCTCGAAGCGCTGAAAGAAGAGCTGTTCCAGTTGGAAGTGGAGCACAAGCAGGGTACCATTTCTCAGCCGGAATACGAGCGGGCCCGGGCCGCATTGGACCAGACCCTGGAACGAGCCATCAAGCGCGGAGCCTCCCCGCCTAAAAATGCTCCAGCCCGGGATTAGACTCCAGGGGCAGTTGACGCATCTCAATTTAAGCGCATATCATTTGCGTTTGACTCATACCCGAACGCATTAAGGACGCGGCCTGCGGGCCGCGAAGTTATTATCCATGGATAAAAAGAAGCTGGACTACTTCAAGAAGAGGTTGGAAACGCGGCAGGTGGAGTTGCGCCGCATGGTCACGCGCACCGAGCAGGATGGCCGCACCGTGGACGAAGACTCGGCCCAGGACATTGCCGACCGGGCCGCGAGTTCCTACACCAAGGAGTTTCTCTTTCACCAGAGCAACAACGACCGCCAGCTGCTGCAGATGGTGGACGGCGCGCTGGAACGCCTGCGCGAAGGCGAGTTTGGGGAGTGCATCGCCTGTGGCAAGGAGATCAACGTCAAACGCCTGGAGGCGGTGCCCTGGACCCGGCACTGCATCGAGTGTCAGGAAAAGTTGGAACAGGGGATTCTGGAGGAAAGCTCGCGTTAGTTCTGAGCAAGTGTGGGGCGGACACTCCTGTCCGCCGCCTTTGAAGTTGGTTCTGGAGTTTGGAACCCAGTCGGGTAAGAACGAGATCACGCCCACGATCTGGTCAAGATCAGAGTCAAGATCAAAATCAAAGGCGGCGGACAGGAGTGTCGGCCCCACACCTACGCGGGGCCGGGATTTCCGCCATCGTGTTAGACTCAATGACGGTCAATTCACAGCGCTAATCTGATCCGAGGGGATGTTCGTGCGCGCAGAAGCTCGTCATCGACTCAAAGAAGATAGGTTCAGCCGGGCCACCATGGGAGCCGCCGAAGCGACCGTCCATTGGTCCGAGGAGCACAAGTCAAGGCTCATCGTCGGAGGCCTGATTCTGGCCGTGGTACTGGGGACAGGTTTTGGTGGCTGGTATTACCTCAATCAGCAGGACCAGAAGGCCAGCATTCAGCTGAACCAGGCAGTGCGTACGCTGGACACCCAGTTACGCCCTGCCGGGACTCCCGCCGAACCTGATTTCCCGAGTTTCACTTCCGCCAAGGAACGCACCACCGAGGCCCGCAAGCAGTTCCAGGAGATCGTGGACCAGTATCCGCACACTCGTACGGCCGAATTCGCCCGCTATTTTCTGGGCCTCACTTCTTCGCAGCTGGGCGATAATGCCGCCGCCGAACGAGATCTGAAGGGTGTAGCCTCGACCCACAATGAGGACCTGGCGGCGCTCGCCAAGCTGGCCCTGGCGTCGGTTTACCGCGACACCAACCGCACCAAGGATGCGATTGACCTCTACAACCAGTTGATGGCGAAGCCGACACGCAGTGTGGGGAAGACGACAGCACAGATGGAACTGGCGGACACCTACGCGTCCACTCAGCAGCCGGCTGACGCCAAACGCGTTTACGAGCAGATCCAGAAAGAAAATCCTGCCACCGAGGTGGCGCAGTTGGCCACCCAGAAACTACAGGGGCTGAAGTAGCGGACGTCAGCCTTCGGACTTCAGACCCCAGCGAACAATTTACTCTTTTGCCCTGGTGAACAGTCTTTTCCATTCCTGGGGCGGAGTGGGGTTGGTCAAAGCGGGTTTCAGATTCATCGCCACGTGGTCTTTGCGTCCCATCCCGATTAAGGAAGTTGCGAGGCCGGGGGCGGAGCGCGAAAACTGAATTGCGTTGTCGGCATCGGTCTTCATTCCCAGAACACTGCCAACGAAATCGGGCAAATCTTGCGTGAGCCTGGCCTGATACAACGTGGCACTGCCCATCACCGCGATCCCCAGACGGGTCGCCGCCGAAAGCAGCGACATCCTCTCTCTCCCGGTGCGCTGGTTGACTAGCCCGTAGGCTTCCGGCATGGCCAGATTGAAGGGAAGCTGGATGAAACGGAAACGGTGGTGTTCACCCGCGACTTCATGCGCGATTTTCGCCAGGTCAAACAGGTCCATGTAGTCGCGTGAGCTGTCCGCCACCCGGAAGGCACTCCAGGTCGCAACTCCGTAATACTGAAGCTGGCCTGCCTTGACCTGCTTTTCGAGGGCCGCGAAGGCGTCTTTCAAGCGCTGGCGAAACACTTCACGCGTCACGTCTGCCAACTGCGACTCCGGATTATGGATGTAGAACAGGTCGATGGTCTCCAGGCCCAGGTTGCGGCGCGAGCGCTCGATCTGATTTTCGAGATATGCCGGAGACATGCAGTGCATCCCGCCCGCCAACTGCTTGGGATCAAGGACGCCAGTCTCGGCGTATTCGCGATGGAAGTAGGCGCGAGGGTCCGCGGGCGGATCGCTGTCGAAGGAAAGATAGCCGGCCTTGGTACAGATCAGAACTTCATCACGGTGCAACTCTCCGTCATCGATCAGGTGCTTGACCGCCGCCCCGATATTGCGCTCCGAGCGCTGATGTCGATAGTTGATGGCGGTGTCCAGCACGTTGATTCCGGACCGTAGCCCGGACTCAATGGCGGCGATGTAGGCCTGGTCCGCGGCAGCGCTGGGCTCGCCGAGATAGGTTCCCAGCCCAATCGACGACAGCCATAACTGGCGCACCTCCGGCACGTGCTCGGCCTGGCGGAAGTGGCCGGCATCGCGCAGGTTGGGGAAGCGGTCGCGATAGCGGGCGGTGCCGGCTTCAGTCGCATGTCCGGGAAGCATGGAAAGTAGTGTAGCAGCCGTGTCGCCGGTCACACCGTTGGGAGACTGGGACGCCTTGCGTTGATCGTTCTGGAGACTCACGTTTTGGTCTGGCTGGTAACGCAGCCGGCCCGATGCAGGTGCTGTGGACGCGCGAAGACGATTTGCCCCTTCTGGATGTTGATCGAAGGCATGACGATACGTAATGACCGAGACCCCGGTTCCGCTGGGCTGGATGCGTTCGGTCAAAGCGCTGCAGGCGGGCTTCGCCAGTGAGTCTTTTCTCGACGAGTTGGCCTAAGCAGGCGGAAAGGACCCCCTGGAGTTGCGCCTCCATCTGCTTTCGAAAGATGAAAACATCAACGGCTGGCAGTCCGCCCGCATTCGTGGTGTGCTGCAGCTCGCCGCCGAAAAGGCGGGTTGGGGCAAACCGGTGCAATGCGATCTATGCAGCCACGAAAAAGCGCATTCGGGCGCTGCCGATTTTGGCCTAACTGCCCGCCAGGAGTTTTGGAGAGCTACGCTTACGGGGTTAAGGCAGTGGGCGCGATTGATCCGCATTTCGCTCAAAGTAACCTTAACAAATCCAAATTCCCACCTGCGTATTGAACTTCCGGAAGTTGCGGACGACCAGGACAGATACGGTAAGTTATATCCCACGCTGGTACATTGGAGACCTTGCCGTGAGAACCCTAGGAATTTGGCTGCTGACTTTGGCTGCCATTGCGATAGCCGCGCCTTTGGCGGCACAGGACACAAACGCGCCCAAGCCGGACGCGGGACATATCACCGGCACTGTAACCGATGTGAATGGCGACACGCTTGCCGGCGCCACCGTCGTCCTGCAAGGCCCTGGCCTCAAAGATGCCCACAAGTTCGTGTCAGACGACTACGGATTCTTTGAGTTCAAGCAACTCGATCCTGGGACTTATCGCGTCACCATCACCGCCCCGGACTTTGCCGACTGGACCTCGCCCGACTTTGTCCTCAATCCGGGCCAGTACCTGATCCTCACCGGCACCAAGCTCCAGATCGCGCAGATGACCACTTCGGTAAGCGTGGTTTATACCCCGGAGGAGGTCGCCATCGAGCAGGTCAAGATCGAGGAGACGCAGCGAGTCTTCGGCGTCATCCCCAATTTCTACGTCGTGTATGATGCCAACCCCGCGCCGCTTACCACCAAGCTGAAGTTCCACCTCGCCCTGAAAACCTCCACCGACCTCTTCACCGTTCTCGGGGTAGGTGTGCTTTCCGGCATCAACCAGGCGGGTGGCACTCCCGGCTACGTCCAGGGTGCGAAGGGGTACGGTGAACGCTTTGGCGCTGCCGCCGCCGACGGCTTTTCCGACATCATGATCGGGGGCGCCATCCTGCCCTCGCTGCTGCGCCAGGACCCCCGCTACTACTACCAGGGAACGGGCACAAATAAGTCTCGCACTCTTCACGCCCTCTCCAGCCCATTCGTCTGCAGGGGAAACAACGGACGGTTGCAACCCAACTACTCGAGCATCGGCGGTGATCTGGGCTCGTCTGCTCTCTCTAACCTCTACTATCCGGCATCGGACCGCGGCGCAGGGCTAGTGTTCCAGAATTTCTTTATTTCCACCGGCGAGCGCATGCTCAGCAGCCTGGTACAGGAGTTCGTGTTGAACAGGATCACACCCAAACAAAGAGCTAAGAACTAGTCGCAGAGGACAGGGCAAGCGGCGCAAGACGCAGCCCGATTTACTCTTTGCCGGATCGCGTCCATGGCCTGAGTCATGTCGCTTCGACCCTGGTCTTGACGGTGGTGTAAGCGACGAGGTGCGCCGAAAGAGAGGCCAGCCTCTCGCCAGACTGGTGCCCGCCGAAAAGCCTCCGATGATCTTATAGGGAGGCTGGTAGTCGCTCCGCATTCCGGCAATCGCCGCTGGCGCTCAAGACTCATATTTCCAGTGTCCGCCCACCATGGTTCGCTCCACCTGGATCTTTAACAACTCTGACGGATCGGCCTTGAAGGGATCCTGAGAGAGGACCACCAGGTCCGCCAATTGCCCGGGCTGGATGGAGCCCTTCAGATCTTCCTCAAAAGCCGCGTACGCACCATTGAGGGTGCCGCAGCGGATCGCTTCCTGCAGGGTAATCCTTTGATTCGCGCCCCAGACATTGCCCTTCATGTCGGTGCGGGTGAGCTGCGACTGCAGCCACATCATGGGATCGGACGGGCTGGCGGTGTAATCGGAGGCATCGGTAGGCCGCAGCCCGGCGTCGAGAAAACTGCGCATGGGGAACATGTGTTGGGTGCGCGCCTGACCGTAAAAGTGCATGACGTCACCATGAAAATAGATGTAACAGGAGAACGGCGCGGGAATCACTCGCAGAGCGCGCATGCGCTGGATCAAGGCGTCGGTGAGCAGGGTGCAATGCTCGATGCGGAAGCGGGGATCTTTTTTCGGCAGTTCCTTCTGGATCTGTTCGTAGACTCCGAGAATACGGTCGATCGCCAGATCGCCATTGGCGTGGGTGGCCAGTTGCCAACCTGCCGCATGTGCCTTACGCCCAGTCTGGTAGAGCTGCTCGCGGCTGGAAAGCTGTAATCCGACATAGCTATTGGGGATCCCGATGTAGGGTTGCGAGAGCCAGGCCGTTCGCTCCGAGATCGAGCCGTCGGCGTACTGCTTTACGCCGCCGATGCGCACCCATTCATCGCCGAAGCCGGTATGGATCCCCGCGGCCATGAAACGATCGAGCGAAGCGGCGGAGACGTGACAGTACACACGCATCGCCAGTTCGCCGGTGTCGCGCGCGTCCTGATAGCCTTGCACGTCTTCGGGCGAGGCGTCCGCATCGCACGCCGAAGTGACGCCCTTGCTGGTAAAGAGTTTGGAGATCAGGGCTGCGCCGCGGCGATAGTCGTCGCGCGTGTTGTTGTCAGGAATCAGTTTCAGAAAAACTTTCGCTGCGGCGTCGCCCACAAAACCGGTGAGATGACCTTCGGCGTCGTGCTCAAAGCGGCCGCCCGCCGGATCGGGCGTCTGGTCGGTCACCTGCGCCAACTGGAGAGCGAGGGAGTTTACAAAGGCGGTGTGTCCGCCACGATGCTGCACCAGCGCGGGACGGTCGGGGACTGCCTGATCGAGATCATGGCGATTTATGGGGCGTGGAGTCTTCCCGTCGTCATATAAGAACCCGAGAACCCACTGTCCGGGCGGTGTTTGCTGCGCGCGCTCGTGCAATGCGGCTTGTATTTTTTCGATGGAGTCCTTGTCGCAGGCCACCTTGTGCAGATGCTCGACGCCTGACGCCACCGGATGGGCGTGCGCGTCGTTGAATCCCGGAAGCACACTCTTGTAGGCCAGATCAATCTTCCGCGTGCGCGCGCCCGCCAGGGGTAATACTTCAGCGTTCGAGCCCACGGCGGCAAATCGTCCGCTGCTTATGGCCACAGCCTGGGCTCGCGGTTGGGCTTCATCCAGCGTCCAGAAATCCCCGTTATACAAGACGGTTTCCGGCTCTTCGCTTCGCAACAGCGGCAGGGCCAGAAGGCTGCTCATACCTTGCATGAAATTCCGTCGAGAAAGTGGACGCACTACAGCACCTCCGGAAAAGCCCAAGTCGCAAAGTTGCGGATGAATGCAAGCAGAGCATTATGGCCCAGTCGTAGCTTCCTGACCAACGGACAGCTTGAACAACGAAATATTCCGACCGAACGATTCCGCTTTCAAATCACGAAATTCAGGGACCTTTTCCTGTAACTCCTGCGCCAGGCCAATGTCCCATCCCGCCTGGAATATCCAGACCGTCTGGCCGGGTTTCAAGCCGTAGGCGCGTACCAACTCATGCCAGCGGCGGGGAAACAGGTTCGCGGTCAAGAGATTGGTTTCCGGGCCCATGGAGATTACACGAAGGCCGCCGCAGGGAAATGTCCTGAAGGCGGCAGGCGGCAGGCCGGTGAAGCTGATTTCGGGGCAGAGGTAGAACCTGAGCAAAAAGCTGGTCTGGAAATCAACAAAGATCAAATCGTCGGGAGAGACTCTTTGCCGGATCGCACCCATGGCCTGGGTCATGTGGCTGCGGCGCTGGTCTTCGCGGCGCATATACGGGCGATGGGGCACGCCGAACGCCTGGCAAAACGCAACGATGAGAACGGCAATACCCAGGGCGGGAAACAATCGCCTGCCAGCCAACCTGGCGATCGTCAGGCTGACACCGGCGACTGCGAACGGTGTCAGGAAGGCTGAGTGCCGGGTCCCGCCGTAGGGATACAGATCGACAATCGCGACGGCGGTGTTGATCACAAAAGGCAGCAGCAGAAGCAGAGCCAGTTGTCCCGGTGACGGCCGCTTGTGGTCTTCCCCCTCTTTCCCGGTCAACAGAAAAACAATCCCTGCGACGAAGAGAACGCCCGCGATGTCTCCGACCGCGAGTTGTCCAAAGGTGTATTGCAGAACTCCGAAGCTGCGGGCGAAGACGAACGCCGGCAGGTGATCCTTAGCCCAATGAAAGTAGGAATTGGCCAGCAGGACCTGCATGTGCTGCGCGGATGCGCCTGTTTTCAATGGGGAAATCTGGATGTAGTAAAGGAAGGCAAAGAGCCCAAGCGCCACCGCCTGCCCGGCGATCCAGAGGGCGACAATCCGCCGCGGCGGGCGGTCGCTCGCCAGCCGCCAGAGTGAATATGTCCCCACCGCGCCCGCGAACAGAAGCGCGGAGAAATGCGTCAGCATGGCGAGGTAGAGAAAGATGAAGAAGGCCACCATCTTCCCGGCGGAATTCTCTGCCAGTGAAAGCTCAAGCATGTAGGCCGCGGCCAGCATGAAGCACAATAGCCACGGGTACTGGCGGATTTCGGCGGACAACTCGATGAATACCGGCAGCAGGCACACCAGGATGAAGCCGGTCCAGCCCACCACAGGACCCAGAAGGCGGGTTAGCCAGCGGAAAAACAGCCAGCAGAAAATGGTGCCGGCGATTACGGAAGGCAGTCGAAGGAACAACTCCGACCGGCCCAGCTTGCCCCACTCATGCAGGAACAAGATCAGCAGTGGGGGATGAGCCAGAGTAAGACTTGTCCGGTAGGCGTCCGCCAGCGTGAGCTTGTTGGCGGCCAGAAAATGCATGGCCTCGTCGAGATTGAGAAAGGTGCCAGAGGCCCTCCACAGGCGCAGCAGAAAGGCCAGAGCCAGCACGAAACCCGCGGCCGGATTCCACTGGGTCCTGAATTGACTTTCCAGCCGGTATTGCCAGGTCGTGGGTGCGGGACTTTCGGTCATGGAGCGTTCAAAGTTTCGGGCTAATCATGATACGCGGATGCTTTGAATGTGGGCGCGAGCGTCCCGCTCGTGCAGGGGTGCCGCTGAAGTTTAAGATCAACCAAATTCAAAGGCGGCGGGCGAGGGCGCCCGCCCCACACGACGGACGCCCTTCCTTGACACTCTTTCTTACGGCCTTTATTCTTTAAGTTACTTCCTGGAGAATTTGCTCTTCAGAGCGTACTTCCGCGGGTCTTCGCGGTACGATTCAGCAGCGCGGGGGGTGCCTGATGTTCTTCGAAATCCACGAACTTGAATTGCATCCCATTGATTTCGAAGAAGAAATTCGCCCGGGCGTGCTTGACTTGGGCGAGGACCTGCGGCAGGTAGAAGCGCTGCACGCCGCCGGACGCGCCCAACTGGTTGAGGAGCAACACGGCAAGCACAAGATAGTGAAGGACATACGGCTTGCCGGGGACCTGAAGACCCGGGTCGAAATGACCTGCGCCCGCTGTCTTGAACCGGTCCTACAGGATGTCGCGCACAAGTTTGATCTCTTGTATCGTCCACAGGGGGCGGACGCCGGGCGGGAGGAGCTTTCTGTTACCACCGCCGAGGCCGAGGTCAGCTATTATCGAGGTGAGGGATTGGAGCTGGAAGAGGTTTTGCAGGAACAGCTCCTGCTGGCGCTTCCCCTCAAGGCAATCTGCCGCGACGACTGCAAAGGTCTTTGTCCACACTGCGGCCAGAACCTGAATGTGGAACAATGCGCCTGCGCCGAACCGCTGGAGGATCCGCGCTGGTCGGCGTTGAAGGATATTCGAGGCAAGCTGGACCACTGACTGAGATTGAAGAAAGTAACCGAGGAATCGAATGGCAAATCCGAAACGGCGACACTCCCAGAAGCGCACCAGCACTCGTCGCGCTCATGATGCACTGAAGAGCCACTCGCTCTCCGAGTGCCCCAACTGCCACGAGCGCAAGATGCCGCACCGCGCCTGCCCCAAGTGCGGCTACTACAAAGGCCGCGAAGTTCTGGACGTCAAAGAAGCCAGCTAGCCTGAACTCTCCATGCCAAGCGTCATAGCCTTGGACGCGATGGGCTCGGACCGGGCGCCAAAACCTGAGATCGAAGGTGCGATTCAGGCGGCCCGGCACCACGGCGTTCATGTCCTTCTTGTCGGCAACGAAGAGGAGCTGCGGGCCGAGCTCGTGGACTATCCTGCCGCGGCGGGCCTTCCCATTGAAGTTGTCCACGCCAGCGAAGTCATCACCATGGACGACAAAGCCGTCCAGGCGGTCCGCTCCAAACGCGATTCCTCCATTCATGTCGGCGTCCGGCTGGTGCGCGAAGGCCGCGCTGTCGGCTTCGTGACCGCGGGCAACACCGGAGCGGCGATGGCCACTGCCAAAATGGTGCTGGGCGGGATTCCGGGAGTGGACCGGCCGGCGCTGGCCGCGGTTTTTCCCACCGCCGTTAGCACGGTCGCCATCCTGCTCGACGTCGGCGCCAATGTCGATTGCAAACCTGAGAACCTGGAACAGTTCGCGGTTATGGGTGAAATCTACTTTCGCAGCATGTTCGGCACCCGGCGTCCGCGCGTCGGGTTGCTTTCCATCGGTGAAGAAGAAAGCAAGGGCAACGAGCTGACCCGCGAAGCTTTCCAGCTGCTGAAGCGGCTGCCGCTCAATTTCATCGGCAACGTGGAAGGGCGTGACATTTATAGCGGCAAGGTCGATGTGATTGTGGCCGACGGCTTCGTGGGCAACGTGGCCTTGAAGACCTCGGAAGGCGTGGCCAACCTGGTGCGCGCCACGCTCAAAGAAACTTTGAAGGCCACCATCACGCGCCAGGTGGGATATCTGCTGTCGCGCAGCGCCTTCGCCGATTTCAAAAAACGCCTGGACCATACGGAATACGGCGGCGCGCCGCTGCTCGGGGTGCGTGGCGTGTGCTTCATCACTCATGGGTCGTCGAATATGAATGCGATCAAAAATGCCCTGCGAGTGGCGGCCGAGTTTGCCGAACGCAATATCAACGACAAGATTGCGAAAGAAGTGGCCGGGTTAAGGCCCGCAGTGCCGGTGAGCACGTAGGCCCGGACGCCCTCGTCCGGGCGGGCGAGCGAAGCTCGCCTGGGTGTGGCGGCTTAGTCTACCAAGCAAGCTAGCCTACCTTTGCTCGGCTGGGCAGCTGGGACACCTGCCCCTACGTAAAAGCAAAACCCTATGACTACATCGCTATCCATCGCCTTTCTATTTCCTGGACAGGGATCTCAGGCTGTCGGGATGGGCAAGGAACTGGCGGAAAAGTATTCTGTCGCGCGGGAGACTTTCGCCGAGGCCGATGAAGCTCTCGGCTACAAGCTGTCGCAACTATGTTTTGAGGGCCCGGAAGAGAAACTGCGGTTGACGGAGATCACGCAGCCAGCGATCCTGACCGCGTCCGTCGCCGCCTGGCGGGTTCTCCGGGAGAAAGGCGTGAACCCCAGTTTTGTCGCCGGACACAGCCTGGGCGAATATTCCGCCAACGTCGCCGCCGGCACGCTAAGTTTTCCCGACGCCGTACGCACCGTACGTAATCGCGGGAAGTATATGCAGGAGGCAGTCCCGGTGGGTGTAGGTGCGATGGCCGCGATCTTAGGAATGGACGTGGAGAAAGTGACGGCAGTGTGCGTCGATGCCGCGCAGGGCCAAGTGTGCGAGCCCGCCAACATCAATTCCGCGGAGCAGATCGTGATCTCCGGCCATGCTGCGGCAGTCGAGCGCGCCACCACACTTGCCAGCGAACGCCGCGCCAAGCGCGCGATCCTGTTATCGGTGAGCGCGCCCTTCCATTGTTCCCTGATGAAGCCGGCCCAGGACAGGCTGGCCTTGGACTTGCAGGCTCTGCAATTCCAGAAGCCCGGAGTTCCGATCGTTTGTAATGTAGACGCAGCGTTGCTCGAAGATGGCGACCGTGCCCCCGATGCTCTGATCCGTCAGGTAACCGGCGCTGTGAAATGGGACCAGTCAGTGCGCCTGCTGATCGAAAAAGGAATCCAGACGTTCGTGGAAGTCGGCCCGGGGAAGGTGCTGTCTGGACTGATGCGCCAGATCGACCGCTCCAAGGCCAGCCTCAACGTGGGCGACCAGGTTTCTTTGCAGAAAACTCTGGAACAACTCACCGCGCAGCCGGCCTAAGCGTTCAACGAAACAGGAGTTCGCAAGGCGGCGGGCTTAAGGTCTTGTCGGACTTCTCCACCCACAATTGAGCATGCTCGGCGCGGTCGTTGACGATGACGTCCACCACCACGCCGCTGGCGCCGCTCGAGCAGGTGCTGGCGCCGTTCACTTTGTAGCTTCTGATGATTCCCCACTGTCCGCCCGCACCCCAGTCCTGAATAAACTGGTTCAAGGGGTATCTGGGATATTTGCCGGGATGTTGCTTCCATTGCGGATCAGCAAAGTAGATTCCGTAGGCGGTTTCGTAGTCTTTATTCATCAGGGCGTGGAAAAAACTGTCCACCACCCGCTTCTCTGACCAGTAACGATTCATCCACACCACCGCCGCGAGAATCAGTACAACGGCCACCGCGACAGCTATCCTGATTTTGCGACGGCGCGCTGGGGCGGGATCGTACACTTTGGCATCCAGCAGGGTCATGGCTCTCTAAGCATAATAGATTGCGGGACGAAGGTAAAAGTTCCCTAGTCGAAGTGTGGGGCGGGCGCCCTCGCCCGCAGCTTTTGACCCGGGTTTGCCTTTGACCTGGATTTTAAGCTGGCGATTGCAAATTCAGAGAATCCTTAACCGTGAGAATCCAGCAAGGTCAACTTCAAAAGCCGCGGGCGGGGGCGCCCGCGCCACACAATTACAAGGTGCGCTTGAACAGCGGCGTGGCGATGCTCAGGGCAACCACTGCGAAGAGCGAGAGATAGATGATGTCGGGCACGATGGCGGACAAACCGGCTTCTTTCAGCAACAAGATCTTGAAACCGTGGACGGCAAAGGTGAACGGGTCCACTTTGGCGATCCCGCGCAGCCACCAGGGAAAGGCCTGGATGGGATAGACCGCGCCGCTGGGGAAGAACAGCAGCGTGTTCAGGATGCCAAAAATTGCGCGCGGCACCAGGGGATCCTCGACGCGAACGACCAGGAGAAACATCATCGTATTCAAGGCCGCAGCGGTGAGCACAATCATCAGAATCAAGCCCAGCGCGGTCGAGAAGCTGAACAGCGTGCCCACCCCGGCCAGTAAGCTGCCCACTACCGTAATGACCACTCCCACCATCACCGCTTTCACCACGCTGGATGCGTTGAGCCCCAAGACCAGTTCGGCTTTTGTAATGGGAGTCACCAGATAGCCTTCATGGACGCCGCGGGCCTTGTCGTCGATGTAGAGCATGCCGCCGCCGATCATGACCGACATGAATATGGCCAGCGTGATCGATCCCGGCAAAAGAAATTTCATGTATTCGATGTAGGGATAAAGCTCCACGATCTGCAGCACGGTTTTCTGCAACAGACGTGGTTCCACCACGGGATTGTTCAGCGCGTTGGTAATCTGGCTGAGCGACTCCTCGAGCGCCGCGCTCATGAAATTGTCGCTGTTATCCACCACCAGCGCGATCTGCGGTCTGTCCTGCTCGTAAACCCGGCGGGAATATTGAGGAGGAATGATGACGGCGCCCTCGATTTTTCCGTTGCGCACGTCTTCCATCGCCTTCTGCTGGTCGGTGTAATAGACGGGCAGAAAGGTGCGCATGTTGGCGCGGACCGAATCAAAGGCCTCACGGATCTTCAGCGCCTGGGTACCACCGTCCTGATCTACAAGTCCCAGGCGGGCGTCGCGAATTTTGCCGCCGAAGGCGTTGCCCAGTACGATGAGCTGCACCAGGGGGAAGATCATCGACACCATCATCAGGGCGGGGGAACGGAAAAATTTCCGCATTTCGCGTTCGACTATTGCCAACATCCGGTTCATGGCCGCATTCCTGGTCTGGGCGGCATCACGAAGCTGTGCGCTTTCACCAGTTCGTCGCGCAACTGCCGTCCCGTGTAATGGACGAATACGTCGTCCAGGCTGGTGTTCTGTACCAATAGCGATTTCACCTGTACTCCGGCGTGCACTGCCGCCTCCACCAGGTCAGCGGTGGTCCGCGATCCGTCTCCGGTCAGTATGCGGTACATGCCCGCACCCTCGTGCTGCACTGACGTGACGCCGCTTAGTGTATGCAGACGCTGTTCCCAACCCACGGGCGCGTCTTCGAACTGCACTTCGATCACATTCGACCCCGGCACGCTGGCCTTCAAGGCGGTGGGCGTATCGAGAGCCACCAGCTTGCCGTGGTCCACGATGGCAATGCGGTCGCACAGGCGATCGGCTTCGTCCATATAGTGCGTGGTGATCAGAATGGTCAGCTGACGGTGCGACTTGATATTGGTCAGCATCTCCCACACCGCCACGCGGGAAACCGGATCGAGTCCGGTGGTAGGTTCATCCAAAAAAAATATTCGCGGACTGTGCACCAGGCCGCGCGCAATCTCAAGCCGCCGCCGCATGCCGCCGGAGAGCGTCTTGGTTTGCGCCGAGCGCCACTTGGTCAGGTCCACGAGTTCCAGCAATTCATCGATCGTGGACTTGCGCTTTTTGGCCGGAACGTCGTACAGCTTGGCGTAGATGTTCATGTTTTCCTCGATGGTCAGATCGAGGTCGCTGGTCAGCGCCTGGGGGATTACACCGATGGTGCGGCGAACGCTGTCGGGTTCCTTGCTCACGTCGTGCCCGGCAATGCGAGCCGAGCCCGCAGTGATGGGGATGAGCGTGGTCATCATGCGGATCAGGGTGGATTTCCCCGCTCCATTTGGACCCAGCAGGCCGAAGATTTCTTCCTCCTGAACGTTGAAGGAAACATCATCGACTGCAGTGAACTCGCCATACTTTTTGACAATGTGGTCCACTTCGATGGCATTGCCCGGGTTGATGGGCTTGGCGCGACCGTCGGTTGCGGGCTCGCGCGCGCCGGATCCGCCGTTCGGTTTGAAGTCAGCTACCATACTTTGCCATCAATCTGAAATCACAAGTCTGCAATCTGAAATTCGAAGTCACGGTCATTTCTCCGCGGAGGCGCCGGAAGCTGATGTCTTCAACTGGTCCGGTGACACCAGAACCTCCGCCGTCATACCAGGGACGTATGCTCCTTTGGGATTGTCCAGGCGGACTTTGAGCACAATGGTCCGGATGTCGCGCTTGCGCCGGCTCACGTCGCGCTGAGTAGCGAAATCGGCTTCAGGAGCCTTGAAGAAGACTTTGCCGGAGGTGATGGTGCCGCCCGGCAGGCGAATGCGGAGTGTGTCCCCCAGGCCGATGTTGTCGGACTCGGTTTCCGGAATTGCGGCGCGTACCCAGGTGTCTCCTAAATCCACGAGGGTGACAATGGGCTGGCCGGCAGTGAGCACTTCGCCTTCGCGCGCGGCCCGCACCGACACGGTGCCGCTCAAGGGTGCATATATCTTGGTGTAGCCCAAACGGACTTCCGCTTCCTTGAGCTGCGCCTCGGCGTTGGCCAGTTGCCCGCGCGTGGATTGCACGGTGCTGGCAGCGGCGTGGGCCTGATGGGTGTTTGCGACAGCAGCATTCAAGTCAGCGTCAGCCGCGCTCACCTGGTCTTTCAGGGATTGCACCGTCGCCGACTGCGCCTTCAAATTGCTCTCCGCCTGTACCCGGTCCTGGTCGGACGCGACGCCCTGTTTTGCCAGTTCGATCATGCGGCGGCTGTCGCTCTCGGTCCGTTGCAACATGGCTTCCGCCTGCAGCAACTGGGCGCGGGCGGCTTGCAGCCGGGCCTGGGCATTCACCACGTTGCTCGACGTGGAACCGTGGGTCGCCGCGCTGGTGGCCTGGGTGGCTGAAACCTGGGAACGCAAGCTGTCGATTATGGCCGCGGCGGCGCGGGCCTCTGCTTCCAGTTCCGAGGGGTCAAGTATCGCGATCAGGTCTCCCTGCTTGACTTGTGTGCCTTCGTCCACCAGCAGCTTGGCAATCCGGCCCGGGATCTGCGGGCTGATGATGATCTGATTGGAATCCACAGTGCCGATCAGCACCAGGTCGCTGGAGTGCGGGGTGGAAACCAGGTAATAGACCGTGGCCGCGACCAGGATGATCCCCAGAATAATCAGAAATTTATTGCGCGCGTTCAATCTCGTTCTCCTTCAGAGCCCACTTCCTGGCGGAACAAGGCCGCCGAAATGAAATCCAGCACCGCGGCCCGCCGGGCGGCAATAAGCTCCGGAGACAAGGGATCGGAGCCGCTCACCATTCGCATAACCGGGGCGTTAATAAAATAAAAGACAACCACGGCGATGATCGAAAGCAGATATTGTTGCGGGTTGCCTGGTCGAAACTCGCCCTTGGCCTGTCCGTCGGCGATGGCCTCAGCAAGTTTGCCGGCGAGAGGGCGGAAGTATTGCTTCACAATGCGCTGAAACTGGGCTGATCCTCCCCGGCTGGCGCGCATCATCTCTCCTTGCACGATGCGGGGATAACGCGCGTGGCTGGCGATGTAGTCGAAATGCCCTCCCGCGTAGGCCAGGATCTTCTCGCGAGGGGGCAAGTCGAGTTCCAGAATTTTCAGGAGTGTGCTGGTCAATCCTCCAAATGCCTGATCGAGCACCGCACCATAAAGAGTGTCCTTGTCCTTGAAGTAGTAATACAGGAGGGCTTTGTTCACGCCCGCAGCACGAGCGATAGCGTCGGTGCGGGCTCCGGCGACGCCTTCACGGGAGAATTCCTGCACCGCCGCTTCCAGGATGGCGGCGCGGCTTTCCTCGGGACGTCCGCGTGATCCCAGGCGCGGTTTGGAAGGAGCGGCTTTCATTCCTGACCTTGCATTAATTAACCAGTTAGTTAGATGATACAGCGCTGATGGCCGCTGCACAATACATTTCTTAGCCTGCAACAAATACAATCGAAGAGCTTTAGACTGTTCCTGGGAGAACCATGAAATATCGGAAGCTCGGCCGCACTGGTTTTGAAGTCAGCGAAATGGCACACGGACTTTGGGGGATGAGTGGCTGGACGGGCTCGGATGACGAGGAGTCACTCGCGGCACTGCAACTGGCTACCGACCTGGGATGCAACTTCTTCGACACCGCCTGGGCGTACGGCGATGGCAAGAGCGACGGCCTGCTGGGCGAAATCCTTACCCGCAATTCGGGCAAGCGTTTGTACGCGGCTTCGAAGATTCCGCCCATGAATGGGAAGTGGCCGGCCCGGCCGTCATACAAGTATCAGGACGTTTTTCCCGCGGACCATGTTTTCAGGCACGCTGACCTGATTCGGAAAAAGCTTCGGGTGGACACCATCGATGTGCTGCAATTTCACGTCTGGGACGATAGCTGGACGGACCTGCCCGAATTTCGCAACACGGTCGAGAAACTCAGGCGGGATGGAATCATCCGTCACTTCGGCCTCAGCCTCAATCGCTGGGAGCCCGAGAATGGCCTCAAGGCTTTGCGCACCGGACTGGTGGACGTGGTGCAGGTGATCCACAACATTTTCGATCAGGCGCCCGAGGACAAACTCTTTCCCGTTTGTCAGGAGCTGAACATCGGCGTGATCGCGCGTGTGCCGCTCGATGAGGGCAGCCTGGGCGGAAAGATGACTCTGGAAACGAAATTCCCCAGAGGCGACTGGCGCGCGATGTATTTTGGTCCGAAGAACCTGCCGCCGACCATTGAGCGAGTGGAAAGGCTGAAAGGCGTGGTGCCTTCAGGAATGACGCTGCCGGAGATGGCGCTGCGCTACGTTCTTTCTTTCCCGGCGGTGAGCACCATCATCGTAGGGATGAGGAAGCCGGAGCATGTCCGGCAGAACATTGCGGCCAGCGACGCCGGCCCGCTGGATCAGGCGCTGTTGCACAAGCTGAAAGCACATCGCTGGGACCGCAAGCCGCAGCCCTGGGCGGATTGATTGATTGTTATCCTGAAT
>JBARIF010000655.1:0-2624 GCA_049799615.1 Terriglobales bacterium | reverse complement strand
GTGATCCCCAAGATTGGTCAGGAGACGCTCGCCGAGATGGTAGGTACCACGCGCTCACGAGTTAGTTTCTTTATGAATCGGTTTAGAAAATTGGGCTTCGTTGACTATGGTGAGAACGGCGTGCAAGTTCACAGTTCACTTCTCAATGTCGTTCTGAACGACTAGCGTCCCACCAACTTCTCGTTGCTGCGACCCTGGTGCCCACCTCCAAACAAACGTTTCCGACAGCCGCGCGGATGAGTACGAAGGACAGGAGCTGGTGGGAGTGTGTTTTTTACCCCAGCGCGGCATCGGGGAATTGTACTGCAAAGAAAAACGTCCCAGACTCATAGAGTCATGGGACGCTCTTCGAACAGCCCTCCCCCGAAAGTCTGCTCACAAACTAGCGTAACGGCGATGCGAAGGCATGTATATGGCCCGAATGGGCTACACAGAAGGGCGGAAGGTTTACTCAGGTCTTCTTGCGCAGTGTCTTGCCTGAGCCGTCTTTCTGGTTTTGGGGTTTTGCGATATCCGCTCGTAGACGTTCAAGGGATCGCTCAATGACGAGAAGCTCTTCGCGTGCGACCGACACTTTATCGAGGAGTGTTTCGAGGGTCTCTTCGGGTGAGCTGGGCTGCTTTGGCTTAGGCACAATGGTGAAAGGATACCAAGGCGTACGAATGAAGTCAGCACGCTGGAGTACTCAGCATGCAAAACTCAGGGCCTCATTGTTTCTCCCGAAACAAAAGGCCCCGAGATTGCACAGTCTGGGAGAGAAGGGGCTGATCCCAGACTGCGCAACGCATTCGGAGTTCGTATACCACATGACAACGGCGTCTTTCACGACATTTGATTTGCGTGGTCAATGATGCGGGCCACTTGTGTACGGAGCCAGACACCGCCGCTACAGGTCTTGCTGCTCTCGGATTGTGCGGGCTGCACCTCTTCTACGGCGCAAATCCTTGGGCCAACGCCTTGAGAGCTTAGATGGGAAGAGTGGCCTTCTGATGGAGCCCTATGAACACTGATCCCGATCCGACATAAATTTCAACTTTGTCGTGCGCCGCAATCGCCACTTCTTGGCGTTGGTAGTTCTGCTTCACCCTGCCGATTCGTGGCAGATGGATGTGATGCGTCAATCGACAATCGATGGTGGATATGAATTGCGTTCGTTCTGAACGGGCTTCTGCGCATGAAATCCGTACGTGGTAGTCGCCAAGATATAGGCGTTACTCCAGTGATCGTTTGTACTTTCGGTTGAGGCGCCGGGTTTTCATGCCAGGCTCTGCGCTCGGAGTTTCGACGGAAGGAATCTCGCACTCATATTGTTCCAATTGTTCTTGTGCATCGGCAATACTGATCGCGTCCGAAGTTCGCCCGCATTTTGTACAGAAGTGTTCCCTAGTTGCAGGATTCCATCTGATTAGATGTTCCATGGGTCTCCGTGGAATCAAGGGGGGCGTCGAGAGGCGGCCCCATTTCGCATTCGTCGTGCGGAGGGGGGCCGATACGACTTTGTAAATCGAATATCACGAAAGCGGTGAGGCTCACTAGTAATTCTTGCGGTGCCTGCATCACCAAAAGATATCGTTCGTGCGACGAAAAGACGAAGGGAATCGAGACTCACTCTGAACAGGCTTCTTCAGACAGGAATGAGTCTCGTGGTAATCACCACACCACTGACAGAATGATTCCCCACAACACCAGGTGCGGCAGTCGGCACAGATAGCCGCTCCACAATCACTACATGTGGCCACAGCACGATTGCTACAGGGTGACCCTATATCGCTGTCGCTTGCTCCGTGTTCGATTTGGCAATAGGTATTCATGCCGCCTTTTTCTGCGCCAACTCAGCAAACAGTTTGCGGATGCGTTGACCTACCCATTCAAATTCCTGCAGTTCGATTGGAGTCGGATCAATCTTTTCAAAGAATTTTGTCTGCCGCTCTATCAGGCGGCTCAATTCGATGCTGATCTCACTTGAGTTGTCCATAACTCTGCCTAGTTGGAATCGGACGTTGAGTGGCCGTGTACAAGCTCGGCTTCTGCCTGTAGCCAGTCATCAAGGGCATGGCCAGGAGCCATCCCGCGTTTGATGTACAGCTCGTAGGCACATTGGCGAATCGCCTGTTCGAGCATCGGCTCTGGCGGTGCATCTGGCATCTTCACAGTTACGGATTTCTTTTCACGGGCACACCTCACCCCTACAACTCCGCGCAAGCCAACTCGCAACAATGCCAGCCAGCGACAGGTTCTTTGTGGCGTTCGCGCTCGAACAATTCCTCTCGGCCTTCCATCTGGGAGTAATTGCGGTTCTTAATTTTGAACCATGTGGTTCGCTCTCGCTCTGTCGTGTACGGCGCGAGGCCATGTTTCGCCACGATGCCCTCCAGATCCAGCTTGCACACATGGTGAAACAACGCCGTACCATACTGTTCAACGTGATCCGCGTCCCGCATCCTAGATGTGGGAACTCGACAACACACGCCTCAGTTCCTGCTTGCGATCCGTTAATTTCTCGGTTCGCAGGTCCTTGCCGTCGGACATTAAGAGGTCGAAGGCAAAAAAGTAAGGCTGGTCGCGATGAAACAGCAAGTCGCGAAACTGCGGTTTGCCGCGCCTATCCAGACGGACGATTTCCC
>JBARIF010000654.1:0-2216 GCA_049799615.1 Terriglobales bacterium | reverse complement strand
GCCGGCCTGCTCGCCTTCTTGCCCAGCTTCTGGGCCATGCCGTCCGCGTTCCTTTCTGATACCGCAGCTGCGATGGCTACCGGCACCATCAACTGCATCGCAGCAGGCCTCGGCGGCTTTCTCGGCCCGGCCTTGGTTGGCTATCAGGCCGCACGAACCCACTCGTTCAGGTCAGGCTTTGCGGGCCTCGTGGTCGCGCTGGTGATTGCAGGTGTGTTGCCCCTTACCCTGCGCGTCCGCGGCCACGTCGTAGCGCCTTCAGCCGGGCAGTGATCGCTTATCCTCGTTGCGCAAATCCGAAGTAAACCGTGCTCGTTGCTGGCGCGACCCTGCCATTACACCAACAGCCAGGTTGTGAGTGTAATCGCCTGATTTCAGTCGGAAGGCTAGAACAAACTTTGAGACGGCCCCAGGAGTTGGGGTAAGCGTTCTCTGAGTGCATGATGCACACGCTGGTTCTGTTCTCGCAAGGCGACCCTGTCGCGTCGAGGGACGTTGTAGAGATGCATCGAGAACTCCACCACGCTCCGATCGAAGGCCAAGAGGATGTCCAACATCGTGCTGAGGTCATCCCTTCGCATGATGTGATTGTACGGTTTGCGCCGTCTCGATCGGTTCTGCTTGGTCATCTGATTCACCCGGATATTCCTCGCTGAGAGCTAACCTCAACTGTAACTAACCTACTGATACCGATTCGAGCGCAGAAATGGAAATTGAAAGAATTGATCGGTTCTATCGGTGCCGCGTGATTTCCGTAAGTGTATGAGGATGACTGGGTTGAGGCACATTAGGACTACCATGAGTGCCTTGGGTTTCATACTCGCGATCTCCGTCTTCGGTGTGCCTGCGAAGGCAGGCTGCGCGATTTAGTTTAGCGGAGTGCAATCTAGATGGTTGGTGATAAATCGCGATAGCACAAGTTTGCGCTTTCCTTTCGCCTATCTGGCGAACAAAAGGCGCAAACTTGCGAGAACGCCTGTTAACTCCAGCCATGCGTGGTTCTCATAGATAACGTGTATACTTGTGCCGCCTCAGCACCAACACAATCTATTGTTTCCGGCGGTCTAAGGGTGCGATTCGCGTTCGCGAGGCCAAGGAGACTACCCATGAAAAAACCGTTTTCCCTGCGCGGCTGTTTGCTGGCTGCGATTGCATTGACAACTTTCTGCGCCGCGTCTTGGGCACAGGGCAACATCCGCACGGTGCTGTTCGTAAGGGTGAAAATGGGCCAAGAAGATAGCTGGAAGGCGGCCGTCAAAGACTATGCTGCGTTGGTGAAAAAAGCAGGATCCGACCAGGGATTCACTGTCTGGGAATCGCAAAGTGGACCGTCGCAACACGCGGTCGTCTGGTATTCCGCTAAGTGGAAGCAACTGGGTGAGCAGAACCCGAAACTGCAGTCCGTCGAGGCCGACATGGCAAGGATGTTTGCCCGGCTGGACACAGTGACCGACGGTCTCGAAACTTGGATCGACGAAATGCAGCCCGACATGATGATTCGTTCGAAGGAGGTTCCACCCTATGTGCGAGTCGGCCGGACGCGCGTCGTCTCCGGCAAGATGGATGACCTCAAAGCCCTATTCCGAGATCAGATTGTGCCGGCCGTGAAGAAGTCCGGTACCACCGATTACGGAGTGGCTGTGGCCCGCTTCGGAACGCCGTCGAATGAAATCCACAGCTACTTAGGCTTAAGCGGCTGGGGGGAACTGGATGGACCGATTGGCGCCGAGAAGGCGATGAGTGCTTCCGAATTTAAAGCGTTTCAGGCCAAGTTGTCGCCGCTGATCGAGAGCACGGAATGGAGCATGTGGAAGTACGAACCCGAACTAAGCTACGTCCTCCCGGCAAAGTAGGAAGCTGGCGGAGGCACAGCAAGAAACCAGCGGAGTCGGATTCATGACAAGAGAGGTACGCCACGAGCGTCCCTCTTTTTGCTGTCTAATCTGATACGAAATCGCGCGGGTCAACCCTTTGGTCCCCCACATTGGTGCGTTAGGAAATGACGAACGTATTTAGTAAGGGTTCTCTGCCGATTTCATCGTCCCCGCTCAATGTGATTGGCGAAAAATCGCGGTTACACTCATCGACAGGTCAATGCATTATGAGAGAGCGGCCCTGTTGAGTGGCGTAAAGCGGGATGTAGGGCAAGAATCAGAGGAGAAGATAGGCAAATCGGCTGAAGAATGACACTTTACCTTGAGGGAAAGAGCTCCGTT
>JBARIF010000653.1:0-2060 GCA_049799615.1 Terriglobales bacterium | reverse complement strand
CTCGTGCTGTCCCAGATCGAAGGCGGCGAAGCTGTGCTTGAGCGCGTGCGGCAGACTCGAGCCGACATTTCCCGCGCCAACGCCAAGGGCCGCGCGGCGGTGGAAATCCTCGTGAACAGTTTCTTGTTGAACCGGAATTCAAGAGTGCTGAAAGCAGTCCTTGAGTTCGTGGCCGGGTGGGAGAGGAAGGCGATCACAAAAACCGGCGAGATTGCCGAGCTTCTCGATTACCTCGAATATTTCCGGGAAGCCCGCGGAGTGATTCCGCTTTCCTCGAGCGACGATGACGCAGTCCCCCTCATGACGGCGCATGCCGCCAAGGGCCTTGAGTTTCCTCACGTCTTCATCCTTCGGGCCAACTCGGGTTCATTTCCCTTGAATTATCAGGAGGCCCTGATTGAGTTGCCCCGGGAGCTGTACGACAAGGACTCGATCGCCCAGGGCGATGACAAGGAATTGTGCCAGCAGGAGGAGCGCCGCCTGTTTTACGTGGCCATGACTCGGGCGCGTGATTCGCTCACTATGTACGCCAAGAAAGGGACGGGAAAGAAAGATCCTACTCCAGCCGGCTTCCTGCGCGATCTGCTGAAGGACACAAGCCTGCGCCGCTGGCTGGTGCAAGCCCCCGCCCGCGGCTTCCAGACTGACATGTTTGCCGAGGCTGCGGTCCCGGAAACCATGACCCGCGTCAACCAGTGGCTGGCCCTGCCGCCTTCTGCCAGCCTGCACTCCCGGTTGAGCGCCAGCGCGGTGCAGACCTACGAGACCTGTCCGCTGCAGTTCAAGCTGGAGCGGGAGTGGAAAATTCCTGACGAGGTCCCCGCCGCCATGCAGTATGGCGCGGTCATGCATCGCGTGTTGCGCGCTTACTACGATTCGATACGCCTGGAGCGCCCGATGGCAGACGACGACCTGCTCCAGTTCTTCCGCGAGGATCTCGCCCAGGCCGGCATGCAGGACCGCTACCAGCACGACCTCTACGAGGCGCAGGGGGTGCAGCAGCTGAAAGATTTTCTGGCCGCATTCCGGCGCAATCCAGTACCCCAGGTGCTGCACACCGAGGAATTCTTCGACGTGAAGGTAGGCGAAGTAACCGTTGTGGGGCGTATCGACCGCATCGACCAGTCGCCGGACGGCGGAGTCGTGATTACCGACTACAAGACCGGCAGGGCCCAATCGCAGGAGGATTCCGACGAGAGCATGCAGCTTTCCATCTATGCCCTGGCGGCGCGTGAGAAGTGGGGATATCGCGCCGACCGCCTGGTGCTCTATAACCTCGAAGGGAACAGCGCGGTGGTAACGCGGCGCAGCGACTTTGAGCTGGAAGCAGCGAAGAGCCGGGTGCAGGAAGTCTCGGAAAACGTTGCCGCCGGAAAATTCCAGCCCAAACCCGGCTTCTACTGCAAATTCTGCGCCTATCGCAACCTGTGCCCCGCCACCGAGAAGCAACTGCAGGATCACTCGCCCCAGAATAAAGCCGCCACCGCGCGATCAAGATAGTTGTCAAACCGAGCGCAGTCATCCTGAGCGCAGTAGTTGCTTCGCGTGGCGAAGCAGCTACGGAGTCGAAGGACCCCTATAGTTACTGCAAGGCCGGCATCATGGGGTGTTTGGTTTGCGAGGGAAAAGCCTGCCCGAGCAAACTTTTACCGGGCGGATAGGGGTCCTTCGACTGCGAAATGCGATTCGCCAAGCGAATCGCATTCCTCCGCTCAGGATGACAGAGGAGTAGTTGGGGCCGGAAAAACTTAGGGGACGCTTCCGCGTCCCCTGTTTGCTGCTTACTGATACTTCTCTTAGTGCTTCTTTTTCTTCTTTGCCTTTTTCTTGGTTGCCATGGTTCTATTCTCCCTTTCCATTTTTCATGGACTTGCTATAGCAACGATCGTCCGTTGCAACTAATTGAATGTATAGAGTCAATAAAAAGTGATGTCAAGAAAAAAATGACGCTCACGCGCGCATTCGACCCGTGCACCAAAGTCACCAGAGAGCATCCGACCGGAATTTTTCGCGACTTCAGGCGTGATGGGCGAATTGTTCGCGCCCCAAAAACTTCGTCG
>JBARIF010000652.1:0-1806 GCA_049799615.1 Terriglobales bacterium | reverse complement strand
GGATTGTAAGTACGCAGAGGCACGACGTTGTCAAGAATCGGATCGACAATCGACCACGCAGCCTCCACTACATCCTCGCGAACGAAAAGCAATTTGTCCCCGTGCATGGCATCGGTCAGAAGACGTTCATACGGGCTCTCTTGCTCAGTTTTGTCTTTTTCGACGGCGGAAAGTTCCACTGGCATAGGCAGCATTTGCGGGCCGGGACGCTTCACTTGCGCTCCTAAGTTCAACGAAAAATTAGGACTCAACCGAAACCGGAAGTAGTTGCTGTCAGAAATCTGTTCTCGCAAGGGAGAAACCTTCAGTCTTACAAACACCTCGGTTGCGTCCATTGGCAGGCATTTCCCTGCTCTGATCAAAAAAGGCACGCCTGTCCAGCGCCAGGAATCAAGATGCAAGCGAACCGCCGCATAGGTCTCGACCTGGGAATCGGGCGCCACACCTTTTTCATTGCGGTACCCCGCAAACTGACCTCGAACTGCATCGTCTGCTGCAATGGGCGCGATCGCACGGAAGACCTTGAATTGTTCGTCATGCAGAGCGCGGGGTGTCAACTCCGCGGGAGGTTCCATGGCGAGAAGAGCCACGACTTGAAGTAGGTGATTTTGTACGACATCCCGGATGGCGCCACTCTCGTCATAGACCCGTCCGCGTCCGGCGACGCCGAACGATTCGGCCATGGTGATCTGCACATGATCGACGTAGTGACGATTCCAGATCGGTTCGAGGAAGGTGTTGGCAAACCGAAAGAAATACAGATCCTCCACCGCCTCTTTCCCGAGGAAATGATCGATTCGGAAAATCGCGGATTCAGGGAACACCGAGTGCAGGGTCGCATTCAGTTTTCGCGCCAACGCCAGGTCTCGTCCGAACGGTTTCTCAACAATGACCCGTGTATTCCCGGCATAGTTGGCTTTTCCTAGTGCCTGTACAACCGATCCAAAGAGGTCAGGAGGGATTGCCAGATAGTGCAGTGGACTGCGCGCTTCACCAAGAGCCTTGTTTAACTTTTGAAAGGTTTTCGGATCCTGGTAGTCGCTGTCGATGTATTGAAGCAATTGGACGAGTTTGGCGTAGGCCTTTTCGTCGATTCCACCGTGCTGCACTAGACTGTCGTGCACTCGCGCTTGTAACTGCTCAATCGTCCAGCCCGATTTCGCCACGCCAATGATCGGCAGATTGAAATTGTCGCGGAGGATCATCTGCTGCAACGCGGGAAAAATCTGCTTATACGCCAAGTCTCCGGTCGCGCCAAAGAACACAAAAGAGTCAGAGGGGCTAGCCTCTCGCGATTGCATGGGGGGCGCAAGTTGCTGTGAGTCTGTTTTCATCATCAAGAAGGCTCCAGGTGCATTCGTGGTTTCTTCTCTTCTATTCTCAGCAAGGTGGTTGCGGAATTTGATTGAGATCTTCCGTTGGATTCTGTACCTACGCGGCGGACGCGTTGGGTCCTGTACCTTGTTTCGCTTGCCACAAGCGGTAGCCGCGTAAGCAACAGCAGCACGCTGGCCAGAATGAACAATCCGGCGGAGATAGACCGAAGCGGGCCGGTGGACTGACAGATTATTTCCGGTGGAGAAGTTCGGAGACCGGGCACCCAGACACCTCAGGCTTTCGCGGCCATCATTATCCCCAGGATCACGGGCAAATAGATGACGGAAGCATGGACCACCCGGCTGGCCAGGACTCGCGAGGCGGACGTCGCGAGCTTGACGGTGTGATATAGCAGGAAAGCTCCGGCTGCGAACATGGCTAGAGAATAGGCTGCGGCGCCCCCAGTCGTGACCGGCAGCATCGTAATAA
>JBARIF010000651.1:0-15854 GCA_049799615.1 Terriglobales bacterium | reverse complement strand
GGATGACGACGGAAGCCGCGGCAGCGGCCGTCGCGACACCGAGATTAGCCACCACCTGGGAGGCCTTCCGTCCCTCGCGGCGTTCCGCGGTCCCCAGCTTCTGTTTGCGCGTGTAGCCGAGCCGCGTCGTGACCCAGGCCAGCGCGAAGACAGTGATCAGCGCCGCAAAAGCGCCCGGCCCGCCTCCTACATAGAGCACAAAGCAGCTGAAAGCCCCGGCCAGCGCGCCCGAGTTGGTCACCCCGCGCAGCAGCCGGGCGAGCACCGTAAAGGCCACCGTGAGCAGGCCGGCAACGACCCACCGCCCTTCATGACCGGCAAAGTCGAGAATGGTCAAGGCGCTGAATGGAGAGTGGCCATACACATCACTCACACTTACGAACGCGATCATGCACAAGATATAGTGTACCGTCACCGGCAGTCCTACAGATGGGGCTTCTTGTTCGGATTCCCTGTGCTTACGGGCTGCATCAAACTCCCCTGCGTAGTCTAAACTGCACTACGCTTGGGCCTTTTCTGCTTCGAGGGAAAACTATGGCAGCCTCGGTTTGGTCGGGATATCTCACTTTCGGCTTGATCTCCATGCCGGTTCGTCTTTTTTCCGGCGCGCGCAGCAGCGGCATCTCCTTCAACATGTTGCATCGCGATGACCTGCAGCGGGTCAAGCAGCAATATTATTGTCCCGCCGACAATCGCGTGGTGGAGCGCAGCGAGATCGTAAAGGGCTACGAATTCCGCAAGGACGAATACGTAGTGATCGAACCGGAAGAGATTAAGAAGATCGAGCCGCAAACCGCGAAGACCATGGAGATTCTCGAGTTCGTCAAGACCAGCGAGGTCGATCCCGTCTTTTTCGAGTCCTCCTACTACATGCTGCCGGAAGAGGCGGGACGCAGACCCTACGCCCTGCTGACCAAGGCCCTGGAAGAGAGCGAATACGTCGCCATCGCCAAGCTCACCATGCACAACCGCGAGTACACCGTGTTTCTGCGTCCGCACGAAGGCGGACTCATGCTCCACACCATGTACTACGCGGAAGAGGTCCGCAAGGTGGAAGGCTTCGGCGCTCCCGAAGTGGAATTGAAGGACGCGGAAGTCAAAGTCGCTCACCAGCTGATTGAAGCTCTGGCCGCCGAGTGGGACCCGGAGAAATATCACGACACTTTCCAGGAGAACGTGAAAAAGCTCATCGAGACCAAGCTCGAGGGCGGCAAGATCACTGAAGTAGAGAAGCCCAAGAAACTCGCCCCCGTGGTCGATCTGATGGCTGCCCTCAAACAAAGCCTGGCCGAGATGGAAGGAAAAAAGAAGCCGGCAGCGCCCGCACGGGAAGCGGCTTCCGGAAAGCGGTCAAGAGGGAAAGCGTAGGGGCAGCTCTTAGCTCCCGGCACTAGCAATTGCGGTCGGGCCCACCTAGGATACCGCCGAACCATCTTCTGCCCATCATCCCTGCCAATTCTTGAGAGCAGCCTTTGATCTGCCAACGGGCATCAGACTGGAGAGGCTAACGGCTAAGAGCTAAGAGCCAAAGGCTAACAGCTGGGTCGACTCCGCTGGCGCATATTCCAACCAACCATTAAAATGAAACCTCTTCCGGGTCATTGTGAGTTCATGGATGGTTCTGCTGGGGTGCGGATGATTGGTTGGCGTGGGGCCCGCTTGCTGGGCGTTCTGACTCTTTTCCTGATCTGCGTCGGCTGCGGCGACCAATACCGTCCCGTTGCCATTCCTATCGTTCCACCCCCACCCGATCCCGCGGCCATTCACTTCGTTCTGGTGCTCAGTGACAACGGTTCGATTGACCCCGGCGCCAGCAGCCGGCTGGATATATCGGGCGACACCAATATCGGCGTGGCTAAACTCGGCCTGGGCCCGGCCCACGCCACTCTGACCTCAAATGCCTTTCGAGTGTATGCGGCGAACACACTCGAGGACTCGGTTTCGTCATTTTCTCCAACCCCCGGATCGACCGCCACATCAGTGACGACAACTTCCCTGCCGGCGGGTTCCCGCCCGGTATTTGTCCACACCACGGAAAGCGGAACGGTTTACGTGGCGAACTTCGGGAACAACACGGTTGCGGCGGTCTCGACTGCAAGCAATGCGGTGCTGAACCCACTGATTGCGGTGGGCAATCAGCCCGTCGCGCTGGCCGAGACACCGGACCAGAAAAAGCTCTATGCGGTGAATCAGGGCGACGGCACCGTGACCGCCATCAGCCTGGCGGACCGCACCGTAACCCAGACCATCACTACTGGGACTAATCCGGTGTGGGTGGTAGCCCGCTCTGACAGTGCGAGAATTTATGTGCTCAACAGCGGTAGTGGCACCGTATCCGCCATTGATACCGTCACCGACTCCGTAGTGGGCTCTGCGTCCGTGGGCGCGGGTGCGAACTACATGGTGTACGACGGCAAACTGAACCGCATCTACGTCACCAACCCGGCCGCCAATACTGTGACCGCACTCAACGCTGCCGCCGACCCGCCGACTGTCCTGTTTCTGACTCCGGTTGCCCCCGGCCCGCTCACCGTGGCCGTGCTGCCTGATGGCAGCCGGGCTTACACCGTGAGTTCCAGCAAGACCCCGCCCTGCACCTCTGATCCCAGCGATAGTCAGCTTTGCATCAGTTCCGCGGTCACCGTGATTAACGCCGGCGACGGCAGCGTGAGAAAGACGATACCGTTGGAATCCACGGTCAGCATCACGGCGGCGGCCCAGAGCGGCAACAATACCTCCTACACTTATAGCTTGATCTCCGGTCCGGCTCTGCGGCCTGGAATGGAAATCGTAGTCGCAGGCATGGCTGACGCAGGAAATAACGGAACCTTTACTCTGGTGGCGGCAAACACTGGAACTTTTACCGTTGCCAATAGCATCGGAGCTACCGCGAGCAGTCAGAGTGGGACCGGGACCGTCGTCGTCGAAATTGCTACAACGAACCCGACCGGTTGCGACGTCAACGGCCTGGGCATCCCGGGAGGAGTGGCAGGCGGCGTGCGCTTCCGCGTCTCGTCAGCCGCCTCGGCAGACAGTACGAAGGTAATTGTGGGAAAGTGCGATGCCGGGAGTACCAGCGTCATTCGCACTTCCGATGACACTCCGGTGCTTGACATGCCTGCTCCGCTGGGCACCACCACTCCCCTCAACGGCGGAAACGCATTGCCCCAAAACCCGGTGTTCGTGCTGGCTGGACCTTAAGGCGACCTCGGGCGTCAGACGTCAGACTTCAGACCTCGGCAAAACCGGAGCTAACTGTTTCGAGTTTCTGGTTTCCAGTCTCCAGAGAAACTCGAAACTGCTTTCTGAGAGAATGGTCTGAGGTCCGAGGTCCGCTACTCGCCGGAGGCTGCCGCCCGCTCGCTTGACAGCTCAACGCTGTAGCGCAGCGCGATGTTCATGAACACGCTGCCGCGATCGGTCTCGCAGCAAATCACCAGGGCTTCGGTGTCCTCGCTGCTGGTGGGACCATGTTCGGAAGTATGTAGTACGGGGGGATGAACGCGGAAGTGAAAGCCCTGATCATTCAGGGCAGTGACCGCATTTCCGGTCACCTGATTGGCCAACTCACAAACCGTTTCCCGGACCAGGTCATCGGACTCGGGCAACTCGCCGCCGGCAAAATAGCTGGCGACACGCACCGCGGTCTCGGGGTCGAGGTCGAACACAATTCTGCCCTCGATGTCGCCGGTAATCGCCACCAGCGCGGCCACGCCTTTGCGCCGGTAAGCCTCCTGTTCCATGCTGAGGTTCCCAATGGACATGGGGGACTGCAGGCCCTGGGCCAGGACGGCATCCGCCGCGTTGATGAACGGCTGGATCAGCTCCATCTTCATAAATCAGGCTCCCGCGCCCGCGGCACTGGCTACAGACCCATCTTCGCCCAAAACGTACTTGATGACTTCGTACAGAACCTCCGGTTTGACCGGCTTCTGCACGAAGTGCCGCGCCCCGCGCTGCAGCGCCGCCACGATGTTCTCCTGATAGCCTACGGAAGACACCATGACAATGCGCGCCTCAGGATGTTGGGCCACGATCTTTTCGGCCGCCTCGATCCCTTCCATCTGCGGCATGGTGATATCCATGAGCACGATGTCGGGATTAGTACGGTCGTATTCAGTGATGGCGGTCATGCCGTCGCCGGCTTCACCCGCCACCTGGCCGCCGAAGGTTTCCACGATTCGCGCCAGATTTTTGCGGGCGAAGACGGAATCGTCCACTACCAGGTAGCGGACCGGCTGACCGTCCTTGCTGCGTTTTAACGATGCAAACTGCTCCATAACCCCTCCTGCCTTGGTTGCAAAATCGAACCTGACATCTCAGTGCAAAACTAATCTCGTCCCGCGCCCGCGGCTTTGCCGCCGGAATCACTCTCAAATCCGTTCTTGCGATCTGCCATGCACTGGGCCTGCAAGGTGTTGGCCAGAACATCCAGCCCGACGACCCGCACTGCGAAGCCGCGATCGATGGCCGCTTTGGGCATGCCATAAACCACGCAAGACTCCTCGCTCTGCGCAATCGTCATTCCTCCCACCGCTTTGACCGCGCCCATACCCTGGGCCCCATCATCCCCCATGCCGGTCATCAGGACAGCAATGCCTTTGGAGCCGAATTCGTCGGCCAGACTCTTGAACAACACATCGGCAGAAGGACGATGACCGTTGACTCGGGGCTCATCGCTCAGGACCACAACGTCGCCGAGGGGCAGGCGCTTTACCTTCAGATGACGGCTGCCCGGACAGATCAGCACCCGCCCCGCCAGCAGGACGTCTCCCGACTGCGCTTCCTTGACCCGCACGGCGCAGATTTCATCCAGACGCCGGGCAAACATTTCCGTAAAACCCTCCGGCATGTGTTGCACCACCACCACGGCGCCGGGAAAATCCGCGGGTAATTGTGAGAAAACGTACTGCAAAGCCTGCGGTCCTCCGGTAGACACCCCAATGGCAATCACTCTCCTGGGAGGTTTCTTGGCATCCAGCGGCGCTTTCTGCCCCGGACGCGGAGTGACTCCCAAAGGCTTGACGGTGCCCCCACGGCTCTGGGCTGCAGCCTTGATCTTGCCGATCAATTCGGCTGCGATCTGGGGCATGCGGGCGGAGACGTCATTGGGCTTGGCGACAAAGTCGAACGCGCCCAGCGACAGAGCCTGCAGCGTGATCGAAGCTCCCTGCGTGCTGTGGGAACTCACGACGATCACCGGAAGGCGATGGCGGCGCATGATCTCTTTGAGCATGTCGATGCCGCCCATGCCGGGCATCTCCAGATCAAGAGTAATGACCTGGGGCTTCAGCTCGTCGATTTTTCTGAGGCCGAAATTGCCGTCCATGGCCGTCCCCACCACCTGGATCGTACTGTCGGTCTGCAGGATCTGTGGAATCAGCTTGCGCATGAGCGCGGAATCGTCCACTACCAGTACGCGTACCGGGGTCATGAACGCACCTCCGGGGTGCCTTCGCCCACAGCCCTGCGGTCGGCGTGCGAGAGTAGAAGGCCGGAGATGATGCCCTCTCCCTGTTCCGGACGTACTTTTCCGTGACGCTCCACCACCGCCGGCAGGTTCACGATAAGCACCACCCGTCCATCGCCCAGGATGGAGGCTCCACTGATCAAGTCGGTGGCCACGGTCTGGTCGTCGAGTGCCTTGATCACCAACTCCTCTTCGCCCTCGAGGCTGTCCACGATCATGCCCAACTTGCGCTCACCCATGGAAATCACGAGCACAAAAATCTTTCCCGAGCCCGCCTGCGGCCCCCTGCCCGGGGCGCGCCCCAATCGGACCAGGGGCAACACGCGATCACGCAATTGCAGGACTTCATAGTTATGCACCTGGTGCACGTCGGATTCACGGGCGCGGGCAATTTCCGCGACTGCGTTCAGGGCCACGGCGTACAGCCTCTGCTCCACCCGGAAGAGCAGGGCCTTGATGATGGCCAGAGTGAGGGGCAACTTGAGGCGGAAGGTCGTGCTCTGTCCTATCCGGGTCTCAATTTCTACCGAGCCTTTCAGCCGGTGTAATACTGTCTGCACTACATCCAGGCCGACGCCGCGGCCGGAGATCTCAGTAATCTCGTCGGCGGTGCTGAACCCGGGCCGGAACAGCAGCGCGAGAATCTCGGTTTCGCCCAACCTGTCCGCCTCTTCCGAGGTAACCAGTCCTTTTTCCAAGGCTTTGGCCTTGACTCTTTGAACGTCAATGCCGGCGCCGTCATCCGTAACTTCCACGATAACCTGATTGCCGTGGTGATACGAAGTAAGTTGGATGGTTCCGCGCGCCGGCTTCCCACTTCGGACTCGCTCCTCGGCACTCTCGATGCCATGGCTGACGGCATTGCGCACCAAGTGGGTCAGGGGTTCGGCGACTACGTCCAAAAGACTCTTGTCCAGGTCCGTGTCTTGCCCACTCATCACCAGGCCTACGTCCTTGCCACATTGCTTGGCAACGTCGCGCACCATGCGGGGAAAGCGCCGGAAAAGCTGCTCCACGGGCACCATGCGAATTTTCATGACGGAACGCTGTAGATCACTAAGCACGCGAGACTGAAATGCCATGGCGTCGCTGAAGCGGCCGCGCAGGGCCTCCTTGGGAACATGGCGGGCGAATTCGGTAAAGGCCTGCTGCAGCATGGACCTGCCGATAATCAATTCCCCCACTAGGTTGAGCACGCTATCGATGCGCTCGGCGTCCACGCGCAAAATGTTTTCCGCCAGCACGGGATGACTGGGCCTACCGGCTACCGGGGCTTCATCACCGGATTCCCGCAGGCTGTGGTGAGAAGCATCGGGCAAGGCAGTACCCTGTCCTGCCAGGTCGGCAGCAACAGTTTTCCTGGCAGTGGACTCAGCGGCCTTTACCACCTCCAGGACCACGCTTGAGACCACGGTGGGTATGCGGCAGCGGGCGGACAACTGATCGGGTGGCTTGTCGCTTGCCACCAGCAATTCCAGTCGCCTGGTGCTGGCCGGCGAGCCCGCCTCGGGGCGCGCTCCCAGGACTTCGGCCACCGGGGCCAGGGCATTCAGCACCAGCTGTCGGGCCGCAATCGGCATCACGCACTTCGGATCGATGGCGGCAGTGATGTGGTACACATGCTTGCCCGCGGTCACTGCATTCTGCGTCGCCAGGGTCTCGTACTCGGTCCAGGCCACCGGGGCAACCATTGCTTTGGCCGATTTCTTCGTGCGCTTTTTTCCTTTGGGCTGTTGCGTGAGCTCTCGAATCATCTTGGCCAGAGGCGCGGACGAGGGCAGCTTGCCTTTGCGGCGGTAAGCCGTCAGCATGGCGCCAAAGGTGTCAGCAGCGGCAAATGCGATCTCCGCCAGGCTGCCGTGCGACGAAGCAGATTCCAGTGCCAGGGCGTCTTCCAGATCGTGGGCTGCGTTACTCAGTTCACGAAAACCGCAAGCCGCGGCATCACCCTTGAGGGTATGTACGATGCGGCGGATGCTGCGCACCAGTTCGGCGTCGGCCGGACGCTTTTCCAGCTTCAGCGCCTCTTCATTGAGCGACTGCAGCAGTTCCTGCGCGGACTCGAAGAAGAGTTCCAGCATTTCCGCGCCGCGCTCATCGGGAAACTGGGTCATCCGCTCACCTCGACTTTCTGGTAGGCGGTCCCACTATTGCGATGGACCATGGTGAACTTGTCGGTCAGGGCCAGTAGGCTTTCCGCGTGGCCCACGAACAGGTAGCCCTGGAGGTTAAGGCAGCGCGCGAACTTTTCCAGCAAACGCTTCTGTTCCGCTTCGTCAAAATACATCATGACATTGCGGCAGAAGATCACATCATTGCGCTGCGGCAGATATTCTGTTTTCAAGTTGTGGAAGTCGAAATGGACGATCTCTTTCAGCGCCTTTTTGATGGCATAGCGATCGCCGGTCTTGTCGAAGTAGCGCAAGCGGTAGCTGTAGTCCACGCTCGCCATTTGGGTTTCTGAGTAAGTGCCTTCCTGGGCCGTCCGCAACACCGAGTAGCTGATGTCGCTGGCGATGATTTCGACCTTCCAGGGGGGTGGAACCAGAGGCTTGGGCGAAGCTATGGCCGTTGACTGTGGATTTCGCAGGTAGTAATAAGCCAGACTGTCGGCAATCAGCATGGCCAGGGTGTAGGGCTCCTGGCCGGTGGAGCAACCCGCGCTCCAGATGCGCAAGGTGTAGTCCCGCTGCGCCTGCTTGCGGCGAATCAGGTCGTCGAGAATGTGCTTGTGGAACAAATCCAATTGGGCCTTGTTGCGGAAGAAGCTGGTTTCGTTAACTGTCAGGTTTTCCAGCAGCCTGGCCAGTTCGTCCTTGCCTTCCTTGCTGATCAGCAGACGGTAGTAGCTGTAGAAGGAATCGAGGTGGCATTCCTTCAAGCGGCGCTGCAGGCGGTCCTGCAGGAAATGGGTGCGCCGCTCGTCGAAGTGCATGCCGCACTCCTGGTACACGAGCACCTGCAGAAGCTTCAGTTCCGCCTCGGTAAACTGCGCAGGTATGCTGGATGTGCCCATGAGTTCCGCGTCTTCCCTTGCCCCAGGACTGCTGCTACTTGGCAGCGGCTGCGCTGCGCGTCTCGCTGTTTGTCCGCTCCAGTCGATCTTTCCGGGCTGTGCCGCTATCCAGCAGCTTGGCCATATCCAGCAAAACAATCAGGCGGCCGCGATATTTGCCCAGTCCGGTCACGCAGTTCAGTCCGCCGTCCTGCAAGCTTGTCGGAGAAGGCTCGATCTCATTCGCCGGAATCTTGAGGACTTCCGAAGCCGAATCGACAATCAATCCCGAAAGGCGTCCGCCGTGTTCCACTACCAGAATGCGGTTGCGGCGGTTTAACGCTGTCTTGGGCTCACCGAAGCGCTTGCGCAGGTCGATGACCGAAACAATCTTGCCGCGCAGATTGATCACGCCTTCCATGTAGTCAGGCGCATCCGGCACCGCCGTGATTTCGGGCACACGTACGATCTCGTGCAAAGAGGTGATGGGTACGCCGTAGGTCTCGCGCCCCACCTGGAATCCGACGATGTGCAATTCGGGGTTCATGTGCACTCTGGAGATCAGGCCCGGGCGCCGGCCGCGGCACGCCTTACGTTGCCAGGGGTGTGCTCGTCGTAACGCACCGGACCCCGTTCCGCCTGCTCCAGCGCGAAACGGTGCATGGCATCCAGCAATTCGCGGGACATTTTGGACATCTGCTCCGCCGAAGCCGCCAGCTCGGTCGAGCCCGAAGTGGTCTGCTGCACCAGTTCGCGCATGCGTTCCATGGCCTTGACCACCGCCTGGGCGCCGGAAGCCTGCTCCTCGACCGCGGAGTTGATCTCGTGCGTGATTTCGTTCAAACGAGTCGTCGCACGCGCGATCTGCGACGACCCATGCGATTGCTCGTTGGTGGCGGCGCCGATCTCCTGGGCGAACTTGTAAACCTCGGTCACCACGTTGGAGATCTTGCGCAGCGCCGCGTTGAGTTCCTGTCCCAGGCCCAGCCCGTCGTTCACGATCCCGGTGCTGCGGTCCATGTTCTCAACCGCCTTGCGGGCTTCCTTCTGAATGCTCTGGATCAGTTCGGAGATTTCCTTGGTGGACTGAGCAGACTTTTCCGCCAGCTTACGCACTTCGTCGGCGACCACGGCGAATCCCAAACCATGCTCCCCGGCGCGCGCCGCTTCGATGGCCGCGTTTAGGGCCAGCAGGTTGGTCTGCTCGGCCAGGTCGTCGATGACTTCGATGATTTTGCCGATATCGTCGGCACGTTGACCCAGCACGTCGATGATTTCGCCCGAAGAACGGATGGTGATGTTGATCTTGTTCAGCCCGTCGGTGGCCTTCTCCATGGTGTTGATGCCACTGTGCACTTCTTCCCGCGAGCGATTCGAGATGTCGAGCAGGACCTTGGCGGTGTCAGCCACGCGTTGAATGGAGGCCACCATCTGGTCGATGGAGGCGGAAGTCTCGCTCACGCTGGACGCCTGGGTCTGGGTGTTCTTCACCATGTTCTGCACGTTGACGCTCATCTCGTGCATGGTGCTGGTGACTTCGTCGATGGCGGAGGCGGTTTGCAGGCTGACCTTGGCCGAATCGTCGGACGCTCCCGCCACCTGGCTGGAAGCGCTGGCCACCTGCGAAGCGGCGTCGCGTACATTGCGCACCAGATTTCTCAGGCCATCCACCATACGGACAAAAGCGTTGCCCAGGGTGTCATCCTTGGAGCGCGGCTTGACCTCAACCGAGAGATTTCCTCCTGCGATGGCCTCGGAGACCGATGCCATCTCCCTTAGATAGCCCACCATGCCATTGAACGTGCGGCCCAGTTCGCCGATCTCGTCCTCGCGCTTGATATCGATTTCGTGGTCCAGGTCCCCGGCCGTGCCGATCTGCTTGGTGACCTTCATGAGGTCGGTCAGCGGCTCGGTGATGGATTTTGCGGTTCGGAAGGCGATGAGGCCCCCCAGGCCCAGCGCCGCCAGCGTACCCAGGAGCGCGATCCCGATGGTCCAGTTGCTGGCGGAATCGTCACTCTTGCGCCGCTCCTCCAGCACCCGCTTGCTTTCCTGGTCCGCCAGGTCAAGATATTCGGTGGAGTTTTTCACCCATGAGCCGGCATCTTTCTGCAAGTAGAAGATCTGCAGTTCGGCCACGGTGGAGTTTCCCTGGTCCACCTCTTTGCGCTTTTGCATGAGCGGTTCGGCGAAGTCGCGGGCCCAGTTCTGTTCCGTCTGCTGTACTTTCGCCAGCGCGGTTCGCTGTTGCTCGGACGTGGCCAAGGCCAACGTACTCTGCATGCGGTCAATCAGGGAGCGGACGCCCTCATTCACATGGTCGGCCTCGCGGCTGTCTCCGCTGAGCAGGTAGTTGGTCAGGTAGAGGCGGTTCTGCATCATCTGAAATCTGATCTTGTCGGTGGCGTCGGCCAGTTCCAGGGCCTGCGACGCAGCCGCCTTAGCGCTGTGCTCGCGGAATACCGCTGCCAGGTTTACGGCAAACAGCACCACGACCATGGCCAGCACCGCGCCGAAGCTCAAATAAAGTTTTCTGCCGATCGTCATGCTCTCCCCCTCCGCTCTCCTGCCGCGTGGCTAGACGCGGGGCGAACCGCTCCGCTTTCGAACTACTCTTGAGGCTGAAACTTGAATTCCACAATTCCGCTGCTCTCGCTTGGGGCGGCCTCAAATTTCCACTGCTTCATGGCGTCCATGGCGGCATTGACCAGAACCGGGTGCCCACCGATTGCCTTCGCACTCTTTACCGTGCCGTTGGGCGCGACAACCACGGCCAGCTTCACGGTGCCAGAGACATTCATGCGGCGCGCCACGTCGGGATAAATGGGCGCCACCTTGGTCTTGGCTTTGCGTGACAACTCATCGGTCTTCACGCTCTCCTGCGCCATCGCCGGCGGATAAAGCATTCGCGTTCCGGCTGTCATTACCCAAAGTCCCAGAACCACACTAAGCAGCAACCGGCGTATCGTCCTCAAGCGCACAGGTCTCTCCTGCCCAGGGAAGAATTCCCCATGCGTTCAAGTGCAATGCCGATGCCAGCCCGAAAAGGGACCATGCCAGAACCGGAAGCAGTCGTGTAAGGCCCTCTATTTAAAATATTTATCGTTCATCCGAGGGTTTTGATCGCAGCCCTGATTGGAGTTTAGAATCGTCTCATCAACCGGCTATCATCTCAGGGTGAGACAAATTAAATACGGCCCATACGATTTCACCAACTCGGTACCTGACCTTCTTATTCGCTTGACTCAAATTGAGAATGTAAGTCTAATCTGCTGTATATCAACCACTTGTGGATTTGAGGCTGGCTGGACGGTGACCCTTTGACCTTGTCCGCTGAAGATGCGACCGCAGTACAACGCGGTGGTTCACGTTCGGACGATGCCTTCCAGCGTCTTCTGCTCAAATTCTCTGAAGCCGCAGCTCAAGGGACCCCGGCCCAGGCTCTCATTCGTCTGTTTTGTCAGGCCACCCGCGAACTCTTCCAAGTGGACGGCGCCTACTATTGGCAACGAATTTCCGCAGACGAGTTGCTGGGAGCGGAGGCCGACGGGCTGTTGGCCGACCGCTTTCGGGGAACCAGGGTCAAGGCCAGCCAAAGCTCGGTGGCCATCGCGGTCGAAGCCATCCATCAGCGCAAGACGGTGTACGAAAATCAGCTGGATCCGGCCCGCTATCTTATGGCGGCCGAGTTCGGCGCTCGCTCCATTATGGCCGCGCCCCTGGTGGTAAGTAATGACTCCATCGGGGCGGCGGTCTTTTTGCACTGTTCGGATCCCGACTTCTTCAACCCCGATTTGGCGGCCAAGGCCACCATTCTGGCAGGGCAGCTGGGCAGCTTGCTCGAGGCCAATCGCCTGACCCAGGTCTCGCGCGAGGAGCACCGCCGAACCAAGATTCTGGCGGAAGTTGCGCAAGCTCTCCGTTCCGCCCCCGAGTCCACCGCGGTGGTCGAGGCGGTCGCGGACCGGCTTCGGGTCCTGCTGCGCACCCGCCTGGTCTGCATACTGCTGAGAGAAGGGACCGCCTTCAGTCTGCGGGCGGTTGCAGCCGAGTCTCCACAGCTGGCCGCTTCGGTAAGAGCGCGGCATGATCGCCGAGGATTGCAGTTTGCCGCCGACCTGGCCAGCCGGGCCGTGGCTGCGGGCGAACCCATCAGCGTAGCCATTGATCCTGCAACTCACGCTCTCGGCGAACTGGTCCCGCCGGGGATGTTGATTGCCGCACCTTTCCGCACTTCCGTCAGCCAGGGGGCAGTGCTGGTCTATCCGCGCCAGGAGGGCGTTTTCAGCGCCGAGGAAAAATCGCTGATCTCGGTGGTTACCGGTTTTGCCGCGGTGGCTATGGCCAACGCCGAGCTTTACAACACGGCTCGAGCCCGGGCCCACGAACTTCATCAATTGCTCAATATCTCAGCCGAGCTCGGCTCCATTGGCCAACTGGATGAGTTCCTGCAACAGTTTGCGCTGCGGGCCGCGGACTTCCTCGGCTTCGGACGCGGCTTCATTGGACTGCTGGAGAATGGCACCTTCCACGTGCGCTGGGCGGCGGAAAACGGTCATCCCAGGCAGGTGGATTTCCTGTTTCCCGCCGGGCCCGCCAGCCAAACCCTGCTCAACAAGGAAGTCTTCTGGTCGGACGAGCCGGCCAAGCTGCCCGGCGCCAACCTGGAAATGCTGGGTAGGTTCGAAGTGCGACAGCTGTTGACCGTCCCTCTGCTCGATACCAAAGGCGAAGTCCTGGGCATGTTCGGGGTCCTGGACCGGCTCGATAACACCGGCGTCTCGCCGGAGGAAGTACGTCGCGCCCGCGCTCTGGCGGCGCAGGTGGCGGTCGCCCTGGAGGTGACCCGCAACCTCCACCAGTCCGAACAGCACCGCCACCGGGCCGAGTCGCTGATGGCGCTGGCCCTCGAACTCAACGGCCACCTGAGACTTCCCGACTTTGCCCGAAGCTTTGTGGGCCGGGCCGCGGATATCCTGGGTGCGCATCAGACGGCGCTGGTGGTCAACCAGGAGGCCGGCATGGAGACCCTGATCCTGCAAGGTGCGGACGGCCGGGAGATTCTGGAACCCTCGCTGTTGCGCCGCTTCAGCCATGCCATCGAGGACGCCCTTTCACGGCACCCGGGCGTCATTGTCTCCGCCCCTGCCACGGTATTGTTCGGTGCTGCGCTGGCCGCGGAACTGGGTGAAAGCAATGGCACCCTGGTCCGTTTGCAGGGAGCGTCGTCGGAATTGGTCGGCGTCCTGTGCCTGGGAGATCGCGAACAGCTCCTGGCCGACGAGGACAAGCAGATCCTGCAGGCCATCGCAGGCCATGCCGCCGTGGCCTTGGAGAATGCCCGCCTGTTTACCCGCATGGACCAGGCCAATCGCCACTGGATCGAAATCTTCGATGCCATCAGCGATTTCATCGTGGCCCATGACGAGGCCGGCAACGTCCTGCGGGTAAACCGTTCGCTCGCCGACTTCATTGGGGTGCAGCCCCAGGCTCTCATTGGGGTTAATATGTCCGCTCTGTTGGCCGCGGGCGAGGTCCCGCCGCGACGCTCCTGCCCTTTCTGCCGCAGCACCAGCGAGGGTGATGATGAGTATGTCCATCCCGTCCTGGAACGCACCTACCTGGTCTCCACCTCGCGGGTACACGGCGCCAACAGCGAGGGCATGCAGACCATTCACGTTCTGAAGGACATCAGCGACCGCCTGGAAGTGGAGCAGCGATACCGCGAACTCTTCGACAATATTCAGGAAGGGCTATTCTTCTCCACACCCGACGGCCGCTTTATCGAGGTCAATGACGCGCTGGTTCGCATGCTCGGCTACGGCAGCCGGGAAGAGCTGCTGCAAGCCGACGTTCGCACCCAGGTCTATTTTTCGCCCGAGCGCCACCAGGAACTTGCCCAGCAGATGCAGGAGCACGGAGTGGTGCGGAACCATGAAGAGACGTTGCGCCGCCGCGACGGGTCCGCGGTCTACGTTCTCATCAATGCCTTTGCCGTGCGGGACAATCAGGGGCACGTGACCCAGTTTCGCGGCCTGATGCTCGATATCAGCGGCCTGAAGACCTTCCAGGCCGAGTTGCAGCGCGAGCGGGACTTCTCCGGAAAGATCCTGAACAACACCCAGAGCCTCATTCTGGTGGCGGACACGGCCGGGTTGATCAGCTACGCCAACCGGCGCTGGCAGGACATGGGCTATGAACAGAAGCAGTTGCTCGGCCTGCCTCTCGAAAACCTGGTGGCGCCGGCCCGGCGCACTATTCTCACCGAGGCCCTGAGCGCTACCCTGGCGGGGCGCCAGGTAGACAATCTTGAACTGCAAATCCTGCGCGGGGACGGCAGAATCGGCCACTTTTCCATCAATCTGAGCCCCATGCGCGACGAGCAGTCGCACGTGATCAGCCTGGTGGTGGTGATGACGGATGTGACGGACGCGGCCAGCCTGCAGTCGAAACTGATGCACGCCGAAAAGATGGCGGCCGTGGGCCAGCTGGTTTCCGGAGTGGCTCATGAGGTCAACAATCCGCTTACCGCCATCCTTGGCTTTGCCGATCTGCTGATGGAAAATCCGGAGTTGCCGGAAAGCGCCCGCAAGGACATGCGCGTGATCCTGCAGGAGGCCCAGCGCACCAAGCAGATCGTCCAGAACCTGCTCAGCTTTGCCCGCCAGATGCCCCCACAGAGAAAGGCCCTGCAACTCAACCCCATTCTGCGACGCACCGTACAACTGCGCTCCTACGACTTCCAGAGTCATGGAGTGGAAGTCATTGAACACCTGGACCAGGACCTGCCCAACGTAATCGGGGACTCGCACCAGCTGCAGCAGGTATTTCTGAATATTCTCAACAACGCCTACGACGCCGTAGGTGAAATCGGCCGTGCGGCGCGGATTGAGATCGCAACCCGGCGCACGGGCAACTCGGTTGAAATTTCCTTTCGCGACAACGGGCCCGGAATCTCGCACCCGGACCGCATTTTCGATCCCTTCTTCACCACCAAAGAAGTGGGCAAGGGGACCGGCCTGGGCTTGAGCATCTGCTACGGCATTGTGCACGAGCACGGCGGCGAGATTCTTTGCCAAAACAACAGCGAAGGGCCGGGCGCGACCTTCGTGGTCCGCCTGCCCGCAACGCCAGAGACGGCCTCCCTCGGGGCCGCTGCCGGAGTCAAACAACGATGACCACACAACCTGTCACCAAACCCGCAACTCTACCGGTGTTGCTCATCGAGGATGAGCCCGCCGTCATGGCCTACGTCCGAGCCACTCTGGAGCGTAACGGCTACTCCGTGGTGTGCAGTGAATCTGGCGCCGATGGTTTACGGCTGCTGGAGTCGGGAGAATTTCTTGGTGTCGTCTCCGACATGCGGACCCCCGGGGGCGTAAACGGAGC
>JBARIF010000650.1:0-8758 GCA_049799615.1 Terriglobales bacterium | reverse complement strand
GTGGCGCACCAGCCGCAAATACGAGGACAGTGAGATCGACGTCGATGCGCGTTCGGGCTGCAGGTCCATGCTGGTCGTTGGGCTTTGGTCTTTGGTCGCTAGGCTTTGGCCGTGGTCTTTGGTCGTTGGTCGTTGGTCGTTGGCTCTTGCCATGTGATCGTCGTTGGTCCTTGGTCCTTGGTCGTTGGCCAAGTCAAAACCCCACGGCCAGAGGCAAACCACTAAGGACCAACGACTAACGACCAAAACCGACGACGGGTTCACACGATCAGATGCCCAAACAGACCACATCTCTGCCTTTAAGCCTGCCCGGCCCTCCTTCGGGAACCCCTCTCTACCGCTGGTTCTATGACGAACTGCGCTCTGCCATTCTCGAGGGGCGAATCGTGCCCGGCGCGCGCCTTCCTGCTACGCGGGACCTGGCTGCCGAATACCGGCTTTCCCGTGCGACTGTGGTAACTGCGTTTGAGCAACTCAAGTCCGAAGGCTACGTGGAAGGCAAAGTCGGCGCAGGCACCTACGTCAGTCAGGTACTGCCCGACGATCTGCTGCAGGTGGCCGGCACCAGCACTGGCAAGGCCGCCGGTCCCCGCCGCGTGGACTGGTCGGCATACGCACGCCGTCTGCAGTTGGCTCCAGGGGGCAAGCCGCGCATCACCCGCGCCTTTCGGGCCAACCAGGCGGCTCTCGACGTTTTTCCCACTACGCTGTGGGCCCAGGTGGTCGGTCGCCGCTTGCGACGCGCATCGGCACAATTGTTGTCCGGCGGCGAGGCGCTGGGATACCGTCCCCTCCGTCAGGCCGTGGCTGCATATCTGAATACCTCACGCGGAGTGAAGTGCTCGACGGAGCAGGTGCTGATCATTTCCGGAGTGCAGGAAGCCCTGGAGCGCGCCGCCCACCTGCTCCTCGATCCCGGAGATCCGGTATGGACGGAGGACCCCGGCTATCCCGGTGCGACCATTGTGTTCCGAGCGGTCGGCGCTCAGGTCCACCCCGTCCCCGTAAATGCTGAAGGTCTGGACCTGGAGTGGGGACAGCGGCGCTGGACCAACGCCAAACTCGTTTATGTGACGCCAGCCCACCAGTTCCCCCTGGGAGTGACCATGAGCCTGCGCCGCCGGCTGGCGCTGCTCGAATGGGCCCGGCGCTCACGCACATTGATTTTCGAAGACGACTATGACAGCGAATATCGCTACCAGGGACGCCCCATTCCTGCGCTTCAGGGACTCGATCGCGCCGGCGTTGTCATCTATGCCGGCACCTTCAACGAAGTTCTGTTCCCCGCCCTCCGCCTGGCCTATCTAGTGGTGCCGCCCGGCATGGTGGATCGCTTTGCCGCCGCGCAGGCGGTCAGCATGCGGCATGCTCCTTTGCTCGATCAGGCCGCGCTCTGCGACTTCATCACCGAAGGGCACTTCGCCCGGCACATTCGACGCATGCGCGAGCTGTATTCCGAAAGGCTTGCCGTGTTTCTGGAAGCGTCCCGCTCCCGGCTTGAAGGATTACTGGAAATCCCTGACATCGAAGCCGGATTGCAAACGGTGGGCTGGCTGGCATCGGGAATCCGCGCCGAGCGGGCGGCCGAGGAAGCGGCAAAACATGATGTCGAGGCAATTGCTCTGAGCCGCTACTCGTCGCGGCGGCGATCTGGGCGGCAAGGTTTGTTGCTCGGTTTCGCAGCCGTGGACGCGCGAGAGTTGGGTCGCGGAGTTGAGCAGTTGGGGCGCGCGCTTGAGGCATGCCGGCGCGAGAGCCGGTAGGTCGAGGGCAGACGATAGGTTCAGGAAATCTCGCGGAGCTCAGCTCCGCCGCACGGGCAGGACGCCTACGCCCACATCTTGCGAGTCACTTTTTCATGAACTTCGCGAATATTCGTGGATCGATGGCGATGAACAGCGCGCGTCCGCGAGCCAGCACTTCGCCTTTCTGATTCAGGATCTCGCCCATATTCACGTGCCTGCGTCCGTGCACGCTGACCTCGCGCGATTCCACGCGCAGCGGTTTGTGGAGGGGCACGGGCCGCAGGTAGTCCACCGTCATCTGTGAAGTCAGGGCGATGACCTCTCGCAGCTTGTTCACCTTGCCCATGGCCTCGTCGAGGAGGGTGGCGATGATGCCGCCGTGGCAGTGTCCCGGAGGTCCGGTATAGCGCTGGTCTAGGCGGAAGCGGCAGACGAATACCCGGCGTTTCTTGTCGAAGGTAAATTTCAAATGCATGCCGGCCGCATTGTCGGGTCCGCAGGCAAAACATTTGTTCTTCGGCAAACGAACTCCGCGGATACCGTGACCGCGACCGTGAGATTTCCTGGGCATAGGCAGGAGATTTTATACCGGCGAGCAGGGGCGGTTGGCTTTCCCTGTGATCTCCGTGGCCTCCGTGGTTAGCGCTCACTCTAGGGCTTGCGCCCCTCATGTGTAGCTGTGATAGACTTCCGGGCGATCCGCAGATTTTGTTTTTTGATTTACCAGTCGAGTCTGTGTCTTTGCAGGTGTCCGAATTCCACGACCCTTAGGAGGTCTGGTAGATGGGCCTCGCTCTGCTCGCGATTATCTGGCTGATCACCTTCTTCAGCACTTACTTCTTCGTGGCCAAAACCTGGTGGTTGCCCCACGGTGCGTCCGCCGCAGCCGCCTTCATCGACAATCAGTTCGCCCTGACTTATGTCTTGATGGGAATCGTATTTGTGGCTGCGCAGGGCGCCTTGGGACTGTTCGTATGGCAATATCGCGAACGGCCCGACTCCAAAAAGGTCGAATACTCCCACGGCAACACCAAGCTCGAGGTGCTGTGGACGGTGCTCACCGCCATTCTCTTCGTAGGGCTTAACCTCATGGGCAGTAACGTCTGGGCCCGCGAACGTTTTGCGCCGGCCGAGGCAGGATCGGTTCCGGTGGAAGTGACGGGCATGCAGTTTGCCTGGTACTTCCGCTACCCCGGCGCGGACGGCAAGTTCGGCGCCACCAGTCCCAAGTTGATGGACCCTTCCGCCGGCAACGAAGCCGCGGTTGGCCTGGACACAACCGATCCCGCCTCGAAAGACGATGTGGTCACCGGCACCATGTACCTGCCCGTCAGCCGCCAGGTCGACCTGCGACTGCGCGCCGTGGACGTGATCCACAGCTTCTTTGTTCCCAATATGCGTTTCAAGCAGGACGCAGTCCCCGGCCTCGAGATCCACATGCACTTCACCCCCACCGAGATCGGAGACTATGAAATTGCCTGCGCCGAGCTTTGCGGTCTCGGACATTACAAAATGCACGGCATGCTGAAGGTCGTCAGCCAGGAAGATTATGACAAATGGCTGGCGGCGCGGGAGGCGGAGAAACAATAATGGTTGCTCAGGACGCTCACGATCCCCACGGAAACGACCCGCACGGACACGCGGTTCACGCGCACGCGGCCCCGACCAGTTTTATTCGGAAGTACATTTTCAGCCTGGATCATAAAGTCATCGGGCTGCAATACTATTTTCTGGCGCTGACGGCCGTGTTTGTCGGGATGTTTCTGTCCCTGCTGATGCGCATCCACATGATCTGGCCGACGGCGGACCTGCCGCTGCTGGGTCACATCCAGCCGGAAACCTACCTCAGCCTGCTGACCATGCACGGCACCATCATGGTGTTTTTCGTGCTGACGACGGCGCCCCAGGGCGGATTCGGTAATTACTTTCTGCCCATCCAGATCGGCGCGCCGGACATGGCGTTTCCCGTCCTGAACATGCTTTCGTTCTGGACTACATTTATCGCGTTTGTGGTTATTCTGGCCGCTTTTTTTGTCACTGGCGGCGCTCCCCTGCACGGCTGGACGGGGTACGCTCCCCTCAGCGCGCTGCCCAGCGCTGGGCCGGGTGAGCAACTGGGTGCTGACTTATGGATTGCCAGCATCGCGATTTTCTGCGTGGCATCGCTGATGGGCGCACTGAACTTCATCACCACCACGCTCGATCTGCGTGCCAAAGGCATGACCATGATGCGCATGCCGCTGACCGTCTGGGCATGGTTCATCACCGCCATTCTCGGCCTGCTGGCGTTCGGCGTCTTGCTTTCGGCGGGAATATTGTTACTGCTTGACCGCAATCTCGGCACCAGCTTTTACGTCCCGCTGGTGGTAGTGAATGGCCAGATCATGGGACACAAAGGCGGCTCGCCGCTGTTGTGGCAGCACCTGTTCTGGTTCTTTGGACATCCCGAGGTGTATATCGCCATCCTGCCCGGCATGGGCGTCGCTTCGCAGCTGATATCCACGTTCTCACGCAAGCCAATCTTCGGATACAAGGCGATGGTGTACGCCATCATGGGCATCGGCTTCCTGGGCTTCATGGTCTGGGGCCACCACATGTTCATGAGCGGCATGAGTCCGTACTCGGCCTTTGCTTTTTCCATCATGACCATGGCTATCGGCGTACCTTCAGCGATCAAGACCTTTAACTGGCTGGGGACGATCCGCGGCGGCCGCGTACGTTTTCAGACGCCGATGCTCTATGCCATCGGTTTCGTTTCCCTGTTCGTCTCGGGCGGGTTGAGCGGCCCGTTCCTGGCGCAGCCGGTGCTTGATATTCCACTGCATGACACTGCCTTTGTGGTCGGACACTTCCATCTGATCATGGGGGTGGCCGCCATCTTCGGCATGTTCGCCGGAACCTATTACTGGTTCCCCAAGATGTTCGGCCGCATGATGAACGAGACCTGGGGCCGGGTACATTTCTTCATTACCCTGGCAGGGACCTACGCCATCTTCATGCCGATGCACTATTTGGGTATGGCGGGACAGCCTCGCCGGTATTCGCAGTTCACCGAACTGGCTTACCTGCAGCATCTGATTCCGCTGAACACCTTCATGACCTATGCGGCGTTTGTGACGATTGGCGCCCAATTCATCTTTGTGATCAATCTCTTCTGGAGCATGTTCAAGGGACCGAAGGCAAGCGACAATCCCTGGGAAGCGACCACGCTGGAGTGGACCACGGCTACGCCGCCTCCGCACGATAATTTTGGGGGCAAGACTCCCGTGGTTTATCACGGACCTTACGAGTACAGCGTTCCGGGAGCTCCAAAAGATTACGTAATGCAGACGGACCCGGCAACGGTAACGCCGCATTGAAGTAGCGCCGGCATCTTGCCGGCTGTCGGGAGGGCATCTTGCCTTCCCCTGCGCGGGGAGACGCCCCCGCGACAGCCGCCGGGACGGCGGCGCTACAAAAGGCAAAATGGCAACGTTCAGTTCAACTGTCACGATTACGGATCAGGCCGTCAAAGATCCCAAGGCCGACCGCGGCAGCGGGGGGACGCGCCCCCCTCTCCCCGGCGGTGGTGGCGGCGATCGCGGTGGCTCATCCGATTATGGTGGGCGCTTGCGCCGGACCCGGCTGGGGCTGATTGTCGGCCTGGTGGCCAGCAGCATGCTGTTTGTGTCGTTCACCAGCGTTTACATCATGCGCCGGGGTCTGCCTTCGCTGGACGATCGCACGGGAGCTTATGTCAGCGACTGGCTGCAGGTGAATCTGCCTACTACCCTGCTGCTGGTCAATACTTTTCTGCTGCTGCTCAGCAGCCTTACGGTGGAACTGGCACGCCGCCAGATTACGCGACAGGCGGCGCTAGCGCCGATCCGTTCCATTCCGGGCGTTTCAATCGGGAAGGAACGCAACTTTCCCTGGCTGGGCGCCACCGTCGCCCTCGGCCTGGCCTTTCTGGCGGGACAATGGATGGCCTGGCGCGAACTGGCGAATCGTGGTTTCTACGTTGTCACCAGTCCCAGCAGTTCGATGGTTTATGTGCTCACTGCGGCGCACGCCATTCACCTGGCGGGAGGTTTGCTGGTGTTGCTTTACGCCGGCGCCACGGCATTGCTACAAAAAGCGGTGGAAGATCGCCGCATTGTTGTCGATGTCACCGCCTGGTACTGGCACTTCATGGCGCTGGTGTGGCTTTACATCTTTGCGCTTCTGGAGTTTGTACGTTAGCGGCACTTGCAACACGGTTTGACAAGACTAAGCCCGGGAGATCAACACATGTCTGATGTGGCGTTGCAGCAGGTGCCAGGCGTCTACGAGCCTTCCCTGTTCGGCACCTATTCCAAGAAAATTGGGATGTGGCTGTTCCTGCTCTCCGATTCGCTGACCTTCGGAGCCTTGCTCTACGCTTACACCTACGGGCGGATATCCACGCCGAACTGGCCGACTCCATTCCATTCCGAAAGCATCCGGAATGCGACCTTTATGACGGCGTTCCTGCTCACCAGTTCCCTGACCATGGTGTTTGCTGTGCGCTCCGCGGTGATGGGAAATCAGAAGGCGCAGCGCCTGTGGCTGTTTGCCACCATGGCGTGCGGCTTGGGGTTCGTTGTGCTGCACGGCCGCGAATGGACCAATCTCATCGCCGAAGGCCTGACTTTGCCGGTGTTTCCCACTCCCCCCGGCGAAGCGGGCAATGCTGAGTTTGTGAACGTCACCAAGACCGCGCCCCAATTTGCCGCCACCTTCTTCGGGCTGACCGGCATGCACATGTTGCACGTCACGCTGGGGGTGGTTTACCTGGGTGTCGTGGCCCTGCGAAGATGGTTTATTCCCGTCCTGCTGGGATTGTGGCTGGTCGCCTGGCTCGCTACGCCTGCTTATAGCCCGTTCCATTACGGCGCCCATATATTGCTGGTGGCGGCAGTCGTCATCTCGATCATTCTCTGGTTGAAGCCCAAGGTTTACGACGCGTCGGATGTCGAAGTCGCCGGTCTCTACTGGCACTTCGTGGACCTGGTCTGGATGTTTATTTTTCCGCTGGTTTACCTGATGTCAACGCGGATTGTGTAAGCCAAACTTTTTGAGGAGCCCGACTTCAAATGATGGACGCAACCCAGTTAGCGTTGGAGCAGCGAGCCGCGGCAGAGCAGCGGCACCATGCCAAAGGACAATTTCTGTGGGTCTGGGCCGCCTTGCTGTTGATGACCGGCATTGAAGTCTATCTGGCCTATCAGAACATGGAACCCATCCGCATGTTGTCGATCCTGATGGGACTGTCGCTGATAAAAGCCGGGCTCATCATCGGTTACTTCATGCACCTGAAGTTTGAGATTTCGGCCATGAAGTGGGTTACCATGAGTTCGCTGGTATTTTGTCTGGCCATGATGCTGGTCTTTCTGCCCGATGCATTTCGGATTCTGCAACTCGGGGTAGGAATCGCCACGGGATCGAAATGAAGCTACGTTTTGCCACGCTCGCAGTATTTCTGCTGCTCTGGGCCGCGCCCGCTTTCAGCCAGGGCTGTGCCATGTGCTACAGCAGCGCCAAGGGAACGACCAAGGAAGGCCAGAGGGCGATCAGTCGAGCGGTGCTGGTATTGCTGCTTCCCCCGCTTGCCTTCATGACCCTGGGAGCGGGCATGGTAGTGCGCTACAGCCGGAAGCGCGACGACGAACACCAATAACCCCCACAAACCACGTAGGGACGGGTGCCCTCACCCGTCCAGCCGAGCGAAGCTCGGCCACCGCGCAATCGTTTGCTCTGATCTCGACCTCGGCGAACTGCGCTCGCCCACCCGGATGAGGGCGTCCGGGCCTACGTGAAACGACCCGGACCGACGACTGGGTTTCACCCGCACCTCCCGCCCTGCCTTATAATAGAAAGATTCGCCACTCGCCTCTGAAGCCTTCTGAGCACCCTCGGCAGGCCCAAAGCGGCTGGGACGGGTCCTTCTTACTTAACTGATGTCCACGGAAACGATAGTGGTTCGCGGTGCCCGGGTTCACAACCTCAAGAACGTGGACTTCGAAATCCCGCACAATTCATTGACGGTGGTAACCGGCGTGTCCGGTTCCGGCAAGTCGTCTCTTGCCTTCGACACCATCTACGCCGAAGGCCAGCGCCGCTACGTCGAGTCGCTTTCCGCCTATGCCCGCCAGTTTCTGGAGCGCATCGAGAAGCCGGATGCCGACTCCATCGACGGCATCGCCCCCGCGGTAGCCATCCGCCAGAAAAATACCACCCGCAACCCGCGATCGACGGTAGGCACGGCCACCGAGATCTACGACTATCTCCGGCTGCTGTTCGCCCGGATCGGCCGCACCTTCTGTCTGCAATGCGGAAAGGAAGTAAAGAAAGACACGGTTGACGAAGTAACTGCTACGGTTCTCGCGTTAGGCGAAGGCACCCGCCTCAACGCGCTGTTCCCGCTGCAAACCGGCTCTGCCTCGACCGCTCTTCCCAAAGACGAGAAAGAAGCGCGCGCCAAAAAACGAACCGATGACCGTAGCGCTGGCGTCCCGCCAGCTGTCGCGGGGGTGTCTCGCCCGCGCCGGAAGAGCGATCCAGAGTCTATCCTGTCCGATCACCTGCGAACCCGCCTCTTCGAGCTCCGCCAGCGCGGCTTCAACCGCCTCTACCAGAACGGCCAGATCTTTGAATTCTCCAACCCGGAATCCCTGCTCGATGTGGACTTCAGCCAGCCAGTCTTCCTGCTGGTTGACCGCCTGGTGGTCTCTCCCGACACCCGTGCCCGCATTGTGGACGCCATTGAGATCAGCTACCGCGAGGCTGGCGAGGTCATCTTCGAGACCGCGCTGCGCGGTGACCAGCCCTCGCAGCGCCTCCGCTTTTCGCAGCGCTTTGAGTGCAAGCTGTGCAACCTGCGTTACGAGGAACCGGAGCCGCGCCTGTTCTCCTTCAACAATCCTTACGGCGCCTGCCCGCGCTGCCAGGGTTTCGGCAACACCATCGACTTCGATATGGACCTGGTCATTCCTGACAAGTCGAAGTCGCTGAAC
>JBARIF010000649.1:0-5045 GCA_049799615.1 Terriglobales bacterium | reverse complement strand
TCTCCCCGCGTCCGCCGCAAACGCTAGCGGCTCACTTCAAACGACCCTATCGAAACTGCCCCGACCACACTAACTTCGGCATCCCGCATTTCTGCTTCGGGGCAGTCCCGATAGGGATCTATCGTTTATGAGGACTCAACTCATCCCTGTCGCTTGCCAAAAGCCGATAGCGCGCTATTACGGTCGTCGCTCTTTCACCACCTGCGCCGTTTCGTCTCTTTTTTCATCAGGTGGATTAGCGTCGGCGAGGGAGTCTCTTTGCCGAGGCCTCGGATCCGGGTGGTTCACGGAACGGTTCCACAGAGATGCGCTGGTAACACACTTCCAGCACGGTCAGGTATTCGGTACCGCCCGGCAATTGAAGAACTACGCTGTCACCGGCTGCCGACTTCATCAACGCGCGCCCCAGAGGTGACACCCAACTGATGTGGTTGCGGTTGAGATCGATTTCGTCTGTGCCAACGATGCTCACCACTCGCTCCGCTCCGGCGGCATTGGCATAGCGCACGGTCGCTCCGAAGGATGCCCTCGTCGCCGCCTGTCCCGCTCTCGGAGCTTCCGGGTCCACCACTTCCGCGGCTTCGATTCGCTTCGTGAGAAAGCGAATCCGCCCATCGATCTGCCGCAGCCGCCGCTTGCCGTACTGATAGTCGGCATTTTCACTGCGATCACCGTTGCTGGCAGCCCACGCCACCACCTCCGTTACGGCCGGGCGTTCCCTGGTGAGCAGAAACCGGTGCTCATCTTTGAGGCGCTGCAGCCCGCTCCGCGTTATGTAGTTCTTGACTGGCGTCGCGGGGGCGTCAACTTGTGGTTTTCTCGTAAATCCTTTTCGCATCTCGTAGTCTTTCCAGGGCGAATCCAGTGGGTGCCCCAAGGAACGCGGATGAACGATAAAAAACACCGTAGGTTATCCGCGTTCATGGTGTGGGGTTTCTGCGCTCGTTCACGCAACTCCTGCCGCGACTGCCTCTCGTTTTGCTGGCAGAAGCACTAACAGGACGACTCCGATCACAAGGAATATGATCACATCAGTAAAGTTCCTGTGGACGCCGTGAATCCACGCTTCCACGGTTTGAATCGCCATCACCGTGCCATGGGAGATGTTCCACCAGGCTGCTAGGGCAATCATCGAGCGATGCTCAGATGGTCTCCTTGCGGCCATGAGGAGAAAGACCCCGACCGGAATAAAAAAGCTCAGAAACATCGGTTCGGTCTCGTTCTTCTGCACCAAAAGCCAGCTGGAATGCCGCAGGTCCGAATATAGAAAATAAATCATCGCCAGATTCAACAGTCCCACGATCACCAGGACAATCTGTGTTAGGCGTCTTCTTTTCATATTGACCTCATTTTGGGCCGATTATGTTGTGAGCGCAGCAGCTGCTGACCAGAGGATTCACAAACTAGCATAGAGGGAAGCAAAACGAAATCTGCAATAACGCTGCAGCCACGCCGAAAAGAATGATACGTCGGATGGTTGCCGTCACGGCCGGGCGTTCCCTGGTGAGCAGAAACCGGTGCTCATCTTTGAGGCGTTGCAGCCCGCTCGGCGTGATGTAGTTCTTGATGTGCGTCGCGGGCTCGTCCGCTTGTGGTTTTCTCGTAGACCCTTTTCGCATCTGGTAGTTCTTTCCAGGGCGAATCCAGCGGGTGTACCAATGGCGGATGAACGCCGATAAAAAACACTGTAGGTCATCCGCTTACTGCCTAAATCCAGTGACGCTCGAAACCCAGCAGCTCCTGCCGCAGATGCCATAGCTTACACTCAAACAACATGCTCAACCGGGGCTATGCCTATATCACAATCATCATCAGCAAATATCATGGACGAACCCTGCTCTCCCACTTGGCAAGCCTTTACCCACACTCTACCCCACAAGCCTGGCAACAAAATCTGAACAACGGAGAAGTCACCGTCAACGGCATCACCGCCGCCGGAAGCGAATCGCTCACTTCAGGCCAAACCCTTGTCTGGAATCGTCCACCCTGGATCGAACCAGACACTCCTCAGCACTTCGAAGGCCTGTTTGAAGACGCCCATCTGTTGGCCGTCAATAAACCCAGCGGGCTCCCCACCCTCCCCGGCGGCGGCTTCATGGAAAACACCCTCCTGCGCTTGGTGCAAAAGCAAACCCCCAACGCAAACCCTGTCCACCGGTTGGGCCGAGGCACTACCGGCATCGTTCTGTTCGCCAAAACAGCGCAGGCCGCCTCTAAACTAGGCGCAGACTGGAACACACCCAGAGTTAAAAAAATCTATTGGGCACTGGCTCAAAACATTGCGCAGCACGACGCCTACGAAATCCTCACACCCATCGGCCTTGTACCGCACCCGCGCATGGGATCGGTGTGGGCCGCCAATCCGAGGGGCAAGCCGTCACAGTCATTAGCGAAGGTGATCTCACGCACGACAAGCACCACAACATTTGAGGTAAACCTAAATTCGGGCCGCCCTCATCAAATCAGAATCCATCTGGCATCCATCGGCCATCCCCTGGTGGGTGATCCTCTGTACGGTTTATCCGGCCAGCCTCTTGACAATCTCCCCGGGCTCCCGGGCGATGGAGGATATTTCCTGCACGCCCGATTTCTAAAATTCCACCACCCCATCACCGGCGAACAAATCAATCTTGAGGCAGCTTTGCCGTCTGGATTCCCGTTGCATGACTAGGTTCACGGCCGGAATCAAGTCAGGAGAATTTCGTCCAAGGGCAAACCAACCCAATAGGCAAGATCTTGTGATCACGCTCGCAGCGCTAGACCGTCCAAGATAGTGGGCCGACATGTTCGCTCTCACTATTTGGGACGAGACGTCTCATTTCGAGTGTGTGCGTGGGCCTTGCAGCGGAAAGAAGGAGTTACAGCATGGGAAATATTAGCCGTCGCGATTTTCTGGCTGTCGCCGCGGTGCTTGGTGCGGAAGCGGCTTGGGGTCGCTCATTCTCGACTCCCTCGAAGATTTCCTGGCGCGAGCGTCGCGACCTTTTCCCGGAAGGTGTAGCCTCCGGCGATCCCGACAGCAACAGCGTATTGCTGTGGACCCGGCGCGCCCCGCAGCCTGAACCGGCCCAGGAATTGATCGCCGAAGTGGCGCTCGACCAGACGTTCCAGCGTGTGATCGCAACTCAGAAAGTTTCGATTTCGGCGGAGGCGGATTGGACCTGTCGTGTGCTGGTCGGAGGACTGAAGCCGGCCCAGGTCTATTGGTATCGCTTTACCGATCCCGACGGTTCCGGCAGTCGCGTCGGCCGCACCATCACCGCGCCTGCCGATGACGATTCCCGGCCAGTACACTTCGCGTTCGTCAGTTGTCAGAACGCAAACCTCGGAGCGCAGAACGCATACCGAAGAATGATCTTCGAGGATGAGCACGCTTCTGAGCAGGACCGGCTCAGCTTTGTTCTGCACCTGGGCGACTTCATATATGAGCTGGTCTGGTATCCGGAGGACCGCGCCACTTATTACGACCGCAAGGTGAAGGACATCGTTCGTTATCCTCAGGGAGAGAAAATTGACGACTTCCACATCCCCGTGGACGTGGGTGACTACCGTGCTGTGTATCGCGCCTACTTGCATGATCCCGACCTACAAGACGCTCGTGCCCGCTTTCCCTTTGTTCCCATGTGGGACAACCATGAGTACAGCTGGCAAGGATGGCAAGCCTTGCAAGTGTTCGATGGCAAAACGCGGCCCGCGCAGACGCGCAAGGTTGCTGCCATGCAGGCATTTTTTGAGTATCAGCCGGCGCGCATGGTGAAGAGCGGTGGCCCTTCGCCAGAAGAGTTCAACCCGCCTAAGGTTAAGGATGCCCCGGTCACAGTTTTCGATGAGCATGGACTCGGGCAGGAGGCTAACAATCTTGCGGCGATCAATAGTCTGAAGGGATACCGGTCGCTGCGCTGGGGCCGGAACGTGGAACTCATGATCACCGACGAGCGAAGCTACCGATCGGAAAACCCCGGAACCAAGTTCGCTGACGCAGATTTCTTTAATAAGAACTATTCGCAGTTTGTGCCTGAGGAGGTGCTTGAGATCATCGATGGTGGCCGGGAGTACAACGGAGGCAAACCGCCCAACACGATCCGTTTCGGGGACAAGCAAGTTGCGAACCTCCGCAAGGCGGATCCCGCGCAGACCATCCTCGGAGCCGAGCAAAAAGCGTGGTTTCTGGAACGGCTGCGGAATTCGAAAACTACCTGGAAGATCTGGGGAAGCACAACGTCGACGCTGGATATGCGCGCCGACCCTCAGAACCTTCCTCCAGGGATGGTTGCCAGCGCCTGGCCCGGTGCCGGGTATGCCAGCTTTGGCGGCGTGGACTTTAGCAGTGCGTATCAGGAGCGCGGTGAAATTTACGATTTCATTCAAGAGCATGGGATTACGGGGCTTGCCACGGTGGCGGGCGACGCGCATAGCTTCTGGGCCGGTTTATCGGCGAAGTCGCTGCCGCCGAAATCCTTTGATCCCGTAGGTGTGGCATTCGTGACTGGATCAGTCTCCGCGCCCGGCGCAGTGGAGGCAATGGAACATCAGCAGAAGAAAGACGATCCGCTGCAGGCTCTGTTCGTCTGGCAAGGTCCCGGTGACAACCGTCCGCAACCCACTATTAATATGCTGGTGCGTCACGGTGTTCGGTCATGCCTGGAATATGCGAAGAGTGGTGACGTGCACAAGGCACGCCAGCTTTCCAACCGAGATTTGTCACCGCACCTGTCGTTTATTGACATGGGCGGCCATGGGTATGCGGTAGTGCACGCAGCAGCGGACCGGCTAGAGACGGATTTCATCTGCCTGCCGCGTCCCATCGTTCGCCAGGACCAGCCGGATGGCGGACCTATTCTCTATCGGGTTCGACACGCTGCAAGGCTCTGGCGCAAGCACGAACGTCCGAATCTCGAGCAGAAGGTGATAGAAGGCAATCCGGCGTTTTCGATTTAGGGATCGGTTCGCAGGAAAATCGCTCCCACGTCGGGATATTACATGCTCTGACGGAAACCTGGGGACACTCCCCCGTCTTTGTGTCCCCGGTCTTTTAAGCCTCCGCC
>JBARIF010000648.1:0-3053 GCA_049799615.1 Terriglobales bacterium | reverse complement strand
AGGAGCTGGCAAGGCGTCAGGCTTGGACTGGATCGTCGGCTGCATATCAAAGAAGGCCAACAGATCAGTGAGAAATAGGGCCTGGTCAGCGATGCCGGAAACAGTGGAGAAAATTTGCTGGATATTGCTGCTGGCCTGCAAAATCGCGCCCGACAGCAGGTACCACAGCCCGATGCTGTACGCGCCCGTCACCGTCCGCCAGATTACGAACACGTAAGCCGAGTAGTAGCCCGCAAAAGCGATCACGGAAAGGAAAGCTCCGGCAATCAGCTTCCGCCGTGACAGGGCGACGTTCTCTTCGTAAATCCCGTCGGAGAGTTTGGTGAAGCGCTGCGTGAGGAACTGGCTGAGTCCAAATAACTTGAGTTCCTTGGCGGCTTCTTTGCTCCCCCCCACCTGCCGCAGATAATCCAATTGGCGCCGCACCGGAGTCTGGCGAAAGTTCTTGGCGTATCCCAGAAAAGCAAAATGGCTTTCACCCAGGAATGCGGGAAGCACTCCCGCAATCAGCATCAACATCAACCAGGGCGAGTAAACAATGATAGTGACGGACAAAGTCGTGGTGGTAATCACCAACTGGATCAACCGTCCGATCTGCTGAATCATGCCCAGCCGGTCCGTGGCCTGTACTCGTGCCCGTTCCAGGCGGTCATAGAAGACGGGATCCTCGTAGGCGATCAGGTCCAGCTCCGCGGCGTGCTTCATTACCTGAATGCTTACGTAGCGGGTGTATTTGTCCGCCAGCAGCGAGTCGGAGTAATCAATGGTGCGGGCGAGAACGCCGCCCAACACGGCGAGGCCGAATTCACTCGCCACCAGCCACCACAATCGGGGGGACATCACGTGTGCCGCGAACTTCGGGTGCACGATCTCGTCAACAATCAGCTTCGGAATCCAGAGCAGTGCGAGCGGCAGCATCGAAGCGAAGAGACGCGCCACCAGACCAAACACCACAACCCCGGGTCCGGATTGCCACACGATCTTGAGCACTGGCGGCGTATTACGGAGCGCCGTAAGCCGCTCCTGCCAGCTGCTCAGGAAACTCTGCTGCTCCGCCATGCATGAATCCTAACTAAGTTTGGGGGTTTCTAGAAGCTATACCGAAAATCGCCGCGACATGTAGATGCCTCACAAGCCCGTAAGGTTTGTCGCTTCATAGGGTTATACGTAAGTTAGTGTGGGGAGGGCGCCCTCGCCCGCCGCTCTTGACTTGGACTCTGGTAGCGCCGGCGTCCCGCCGGCTGTCCGGAGGGCATCCCGCCCTCCGCCGACGAATCCAAAGTCCAAAACCAGGCGGGGAGAGCCCTCTCATCGGGCCCGCAGGATGCCGGCGCTACAAGGACAGAAGTGTTCGACACACACACACATCCACGTTTACCTGATCGCAATCACTGCCAGGCCGTTCACCGGCAGCGTCAGGCTTAACTCACCGCTCTTGATCTCCTTGACCTCCGACGCCCCAAGCTGGACCGCGTGGCGCAGCTTCTCAAGCTGCGCCTGGGTGGGATAAACCGGCGAACCCATCTTTTCGTACGCAGGATGCGGATCGCCGTGCTCGCGATCGACTCGGGAAATGGACGCGCGGCGCGCCCCACTCAGGTTTTTGAATCGCAACAACACCGTTCTGGCTCCTCCCGTTTGCTCGGGTGCGACCAGGTTCCATACCGCTACCACCAGAGAACCGTCAGCGGCGCGAGTTGCCAAAGCAGAATCGGAATCGAGAGCGAGGCGCTCACGCCCCAGTTGGTGCAGAAGTTTGAACGCCGCAAAAGCCGGCTTGGGAATTCCCCCGGCGGCAATAAGGCCGTAGCCACCGTAAAAAGGCTTTTTCACCACGCCCTGCTCTTCGAAAACATCGGAGAAGCTCCAGTACGACATCTCGTCCACCAACCCGTCGCACTGGCGGATGGTGTCGGCCATCCACGGACCCATATATATGGAGTCGGTAATCTCCGGTTCGTTCTTGTAACTGGCGTTGAACTCGCTCCAAATCAAGGGCAGCGTGGGGAGAGCCGAGGCCTTGATCTGATCGTGCACCTTCTTTACCGCCCGGCACACCATGCGGTCGCGGGGAATGTTTTCATCCGTGCCAAACACATCTTTTGCACTGTCATTGCCGTACACGTGGGTGGAAACGAAATCCACCGGGACGTGCTTCTCCACAGAGTGCTGAATGAATGCGTCGGCCCACGCAGCCTGCGCTGTAGCGGGACCGCCCACGCGGAAACGCGGACTCACTCGCTTGACTGCCGCCGCGCTGTGGTCGTAGAGTTCGAAATAAGTCGCCTGCTTCGGGTCTCCCGCCCAGAAATCGATATTGGGCTCGTTCCAGACTTCGAAGTACCACTTGGCAACTTCGTCGACACCGTAGCGGTCAGCCAGATGCTTCGTAAACTGGTAGATCAGGTCATCCCATTGGGCCCAATCTTTCGGAGGCGCAACATTCTGCTTGTACCAGAAAGCATGCGGCGCATCCTTCGCAGCCAGTTTCCCGGGCATGAAACTCAGCTCCACGAAAGGACGCACGCCATTCTGCAGGAGGCCGTCGTATGCCTGGTCAACGTAGGAGAAGTTGTAGATGGGACGGCCCGCGCTGTCTTCGTCGTACACGCCCATGTCATCGAGAAAAATGGCGTGGAAGCGGACGTATTCCAGATCCGTGATCTGTTTCACCTGGCGCAAATCATTGCGGTAGCTTTCGCGCAGCGTCAGGTTGGCCCGGCCCGATCCAAACATGTGCTCCCAGAAGTGAGGGAAGGGATGAGCAGGCGCCGAGGCGTCAATTACCAGAACGTCGGACGGCCTCGCCGGAGCTTGTGCTCCCGCCCCGCTCGTGAACACCAGGATTGCAGATAAAACCGCCAAGAGCACACGGCACTTGCGCCCGATCATTCTCTTGATCATAAGATTTCGTCCTTAGGATTATTAGTTTGTTTCTTCTATTCCGGGGGCACATTCGGACCGGCGAGAAAGCCTCCATCCAGGACCAGGCTTTGGCCGGTCATGAAACTGGCTGCGCCGGAACACATCCACACCACCGCTTCGGCCACCTC
>JBARIF010000647.1:0-17004 GCA_049799615.1 Terriglobales bacterium | reverse complement strand
TACTCAGGTAGCCCGTGGCTTTATTCTTGTCCACGGTCCAGACCACCAGCTCGTACAGCATGCGATCGCGCCCACTGTAGAACTGGATCGGCTCGCTGACGTTGCGGTCCTTTTTCTCGATGGTCCGGTCGTCCGAGGTCACGTTGAGGGTGAATTTTCCCTTTTTCATGTCGGTCTTTTTCAGCTGCAACGCGACCGTCGAAACCGGCTGGGGCTTGGCTCCCTTGATCAGGGTGAACTCGTAGTAGTTCCGGTCGCCTCGATGCTTGAGGATTTCAAGGTCTCCGCGGGTATTGGCAATCAGGCCGCTCTGCACGCCCAGGTCGCCAATCGTGCTCTGTAGCTTGGCCTTGGTGGCCTCAAGGTCGGCTTTGGTGGAAGCCACGTCGGTTTTGACTCCGCCCACGTCGCTCTTCACACCCGCCACTTCCCCGCTGACCGCGCTGATCTGCTGCTTCTGCTGCTCCGCCAGGCGCGCCTCTGCCGCACGCTGCTGCCGCAACAGGTCGGCAGACCGGGCTGCCATCTCTTTCTTGGTCATGCCCAATTGATGGGCGAGAGTCTCGTCGTCAGCCTCCGCGGACTGCATGCGCTTGCCCAGGTCGGCCAGTTGAGCGCTATCGGCGGCCTGGCTCTTGCTCAACTTGTCGAGACGCCCGCGCAAGTCAAAGATAAAATAGAGCGACCCGGCGACGTAAAGCACCGCCAGCGCCAACAGGATCCATTTACCCGCACTACTGTCCGACGCGACGTGAACCTCGCCTTCGTCCGCCATAAATGCCCCTCCGCTGGTTGAAGTGAAATGTTGAAGCAATTGTTGAATACGGGGCCCGCACTGTCAATTGCCAGAATGGTGCGGAAGCAATCCTTCGGCCATATCTTTCCGGTCCGATCGTCAGATTTTGTCAGCCGCCTAGGCTGTCCCGGATCACCGCGTTTACCCCTGGTAGGATGCCCAGATCGACATAGATGGGTCGAATCAATTTTCGAATCGCCCGCAATTGCTTGGCGAACCAGGCCGCTCCCGCGATACAACAAGCTCCGCTCAACATCACCGTCCGGGGGGCGCCGATGGCGTGCGCCAGCACGCCCGCCAGCAGGCTTCCAAAGGGGGCCATGCCTACAAAGGCCATGGCGTAGAAGCTCATCACCCGACCGCGTTTGTTGTCTTCCACGATGGTTTGGATGATGGTGTTACTGGCGGCCATCTGCTGCATCATGCCAAAGCCGCAGACCAGCATCAGCATCAGCGATACCCACAAAATCCGCGACATGCCGAACAGGATCAGGCCGGCGCCGAGGGCCGCGGTCGAAAGCGGAATCATCCGGCCCAGCCCCAGCACAGTCTTTCGCAGGGCCAGAGACATCGCCGAGACCAGGGCGCCTACTCCCACGGCACCCATCAGAAAACCCAGCGTATGCGGACCGCCGTGCAAAATCTTCCCCGCAAAAATCGGCATGAGCACGGTAAAGGGCCAGCCCATCAGGCTGACCATCGCAAACAGCAGCAGAATGGTGCGGACCGGCGCGAAGCCGGAGACGTAGGCCCAGCCTTCCTTCAGTTGACTGAGCATAGAATCAACCGTAGGCTTCGGGGGGGCCGCCGCCAGCCGCATGGCCAGCAGCGAAGCAATGACCGCGATGTAACTGATGCCGTCGATCAGGAAACAGGCGCCTTCGCCAGAGACCGCAATTACTGCTCCCGCCAGGGACGGGCCCACCAGCCGGGCCAGATTCACCATCGACGAATTCAGCGCAATCGCGTTTCCCAGGTCCTGCTTGTCTTCCACCATCTGCACCAGAAAAGCCTGCCGCGCCGGCATGTCGAATGCGTTGATCAGACCCTGGAAGGCGCTGAGCCAGATGATTTCCTGAATATTGATGTGCCGGCTCAGCGTGAGCGCGGCCAGCGCCAGCGATTGCAGCATGGCGAGAGCCTGCGTCACCACCAGCACCCGGCGGCGATCGAGCCGGTCCACCCATACTCCGGCAAACGGAGCAAACAGGAACGTCGGGATCTGTCCCGAGAAACCCACGATGCCGAGCAGCAGGGCCGAACCCGTGAGGCGATAAACCAGCCAGCTGGTCGCCAGGCGCGTCATCCAGGTGCCGATCAGCGAAATCGTCTGTCCGCTGAAATACAGCCGGAAATTGCGCCACCGCAAGGCACGCCAGGCATTCGAGATACCAGTCTTGCGGTCCGGAGATGAAGGTGTCGCCGAGGCCTCGGTCCTCACTACCTTCTATTGTGCCACCTGCGCTCAGATGTCGGGTACCCAATGCCCGAGAGTTTATGAGTTTCCTCCGTGTACCTTGGTGTTCTTCGTGGTTATCGCTTTTGGAATTGACGCCGGATTTTGAACCGCATAGGAAGGCCATCACCAACGCCATTGCAAATGGCATCATGAATGGCATTTTATATGGTAAAATGGCGTTATGAATGCCACCCTGACCATCGATAAAGCCGGCCGCGTGGTCCTGCCCAAACCGGTGCGAGACGCGCTGCAGATCAGCCCCGGCGATTCCCTGGAACTCGAAAGCTCCGACGACCACATCGTGCTGCGCCCCGCGCGAGGCAGAGCTCGCATGTACAAGAAGCAAGGGGTGTGGGTACTTCACGGAGACGGACCTCTACCCGCTGGCGTCGTGGAAGAGACCATGCGCAAAGTCCGCCACGAACGCGAGCGGGCTATCCTCGGAAAACAGCGGTGAGGTATTTCTTCGACACTTCCGTCCTGGTGCCGGCTTTCATAGATCAGCATGGCCACCATGAAGCCAGCCTCAAGGCCTACCTCAGTGCCGACAAGAAACACGATTGTTGTGGCGTTCACAGCCTGGCAGAGGTTTACTCGACTCTCACTCGCCTGCCCGCCAGTCACCGGGCGAGCGCGGATCAGGCCATGCTGTTTCTGGAAGATATGGCGCGGAGACTGACCTTCATCGCCTTGAATGTTGAGGAGTACTGGGATGCCATAGCCGATGCAGCTGCGTCCGGCGTTCTGGGAGGTTTAACTTACGATGCTCTCCTGGCGCGCTGCGCGTTAAAGGCCAAAGTTGAGACGATTCTTACGTGGAACGTGGGTCACTTCCAGCAGTTGGGAAGTCAGGTAGCAAGGCTGATAAAGACTCCCTAGTCAGACTGCCTCGCTGCCTACAGTTTCACCTTCCGCAAGCGCAGCGAATTCGTAATCACCGAAACTGAACTCAGGCTCATTGCGGCCGCGGCCAGAATCGGGCTCAGCAGCAGACCAAAGAAGGGATAGAGCACACCTGCAGCAATCGGCACTCCCAGCGAGTTATAGATAAACGCGAAGAACAGGTTCTGCCGGATATTGCGCATCGTCGCCTGGCTGAGCTTGCGCGCCCGCACGATGCCGGCGAGATCGCCCTTCACCAGCGTGATGCCGCCGCTTTCCATCGCGATGTCGGTGCCTGTTCCCATGGCGATGCCGACATCAGCCTGCGCCAGGGCCGGAGCATCGTTGATGCCGTCGCCGGCCATGGCCACCGTCCGCCCGTCATTTTGTAGCCGCTGCACCACCTCGGATTTCTTGGCGGGCAGGACTTCAGCCTCGAATTCCTCGATGCCCAGGGTCTTGGCCACCGCTTCCGCGGTAGCCCGGCTGTCGCCGGTCAGCATGACCAGGCGCAGGCCCTCCGCCTTCAGATCGCGCAGGGCCTCGGCCGCTGACGCCTTGATCGAATCGGCGATGCCAATCAACCCCGCCGCCTGTCCATCCACCGCTATCAGGATCACGGTTTGCCCCGCGCGCCGCAGCTCTCCCGCCTTTTGCGCCAACGTTGCGGCGGAGATTCCGCTCTCCTCGAGCAATCGTTCGTTGCCAACCAGAACCCTGCGGCCGTCCACTCGGGCACTCACTCCGCGACCGGTGTTCGACTGGAATTCTCCCGCACTCGCCAAAGCCAATCCACGGCTTTTGGCGGCTTCGACTACAGCTGCTCCGAGCGGATGCTCGCTTCCCTGCTCCACGCTGGCCACCAGGCGCAAGAGTTCATTTTCATCCCGGCCCGATTCCTTCCCGCCGGGTGCGGGGACAACGGAAACGACTCGCGGCTTGCCGTCGGTCAGCGTGCCGGTCTTATCGACGACCAAGGTATCCACTTTTTCCATGATCTCGAGCGCTTCCGCATTCTTGATCAGCACACCGGCGTGCGCGCCTCGTCCCGTTCCCACCATGATCGCAATCGGAGTGGCCAAACCCAGCGCGCAGGGACAGGCGATGATCAACACTGCCACCGCGTTGACCAAAGCATGCGCCAGACGCGGTTCCGGGCCGAACAGACTCCACGCCGCGAAAGTCAGAATCGCAATCGCGATCACCGCGGGAACGAACCAGCCCGCCACCCGGTCGGCCAGGCGTTGAATGGGAGCGCGGCTGCGCTGCGCCTGGCTGACCATGCGCACAATCTGCGCCAGCAGGGTTTCGCCTCCCACGCGCTCCGCGCTCATCACCAGCGATCCGGTCCCATTCACCGTCGCCCCAATCACCGGGCTGCCCGGTCCCTTGCTTACCGGAATCGACTCGCCGGTAATCATCGACTCATCTATTCCGCTACTGCCTTCGAGCACCGTGCCATCCACCGGAACCTTCTCGCCCGGACGGACACGCAGCCGGTCACCCGGCACCACCTGCTCCAGCGGGATATCTTCCTCTCGCCCATCGCGCAATACTCGCGCCATCTTCGGCGACAAATCCAGCAATGCGCGGATCGCCGCGCCGGTGCGGCTGCGAGCCCGCAATTCGAGCACCTGCCCCAGCAGGACCAGCGTCGTAATCGCCGCCGCCGCCTCGAAATACACCGGCGGCCTTCCACCCATCTCGCGGAACGACGCCGGAAATACTTGCGGGAAGAGGGTTGCTACCAGGCTGAACAAATAAGCCACGCCCGTGCCCATCGCGATCAGCGTGAACATGTTGGTGGAGCGATTGACGATGGACGTCCAGCCCCGTTGGAAAAATGGCGCCCCGCCCCACAGGACAACCGGCGTCGCCAGAAATAGCTCAATCCACAGTTGCCAGCCTTCCGGCAGCAGCCTGGGCAGGCCGGGCAGCATGTGACTCATCGCGATTAGAAGTAGAGGTGATGTCAGTACCAGGCTAATCCAGAAGCGGCGGGTCATGTCGCGCAGCTCGGGATTATCTTCCTCCTGGGCGGTAACGGTGCGCGGCTCCAGCGCCATGCCACAAATCGGGCAGCTTCCCGGCCCCGGCCGCACAATTTCCGGATGCATCGGGCAGGTGTACTCCACCCGCGTCGCCGCCACCGGCATCTCCGGCTCCAGGGACATCCCGCAACGCGGACAGGCCCCGGGCTTGGCCGATCGTACCTCCGGACACATGGGACAAACGTAGGCGCCCACGGTGGCAGAAGGGGCCGGCGTACTCTTTGGCGCCACTTTGGTCGTCGGCGCCGGTCCGATGCTGACCATCTGCATTCCCGTGCCTGGCGCCGGACGCGGAGCCAGGTAATCCTCGGGACGGGCACGAAACTTCTCCAGGCAATGAGCGCAGCAGAAGTAGTATGTCTTCCCCGCGTGATCTAGTTTGTGCTTGGCGGTGGAGGGCTCAACGTTCATTCCACAGACTGGATCTTTCACCGTGGTCGCGAATTTGGGAGAATTATCCATATCGCCTGTGCCGGCATTGCGAAATTCAACTGAACCATATTAGATTCATTCGCTTATATAATCGACTGTTGTATTTTCAAACTGCGGGCAGAATGATGCAGGGCCGCATATTGAAACTATGCAGGGGATATTCCGCGACGTACTTTGCAGTGATGCACTGGGTTGATCCAGGAAAGGCCAAATGACGCAATTGGACGTAGCCTACCGCTACCACACTCCACCCACGCAGGCCACCATCCGCGCGCTCGACAGCATGCGCGAAGTTTACGGTGTCCGCCGGATCAGCTTCGACGAGGCGGAGCGCACCGTCCGCGTCGAGTTCGACGCTTCGCGCCTCAAGCAACCCGTGATCGCAGGCCTGTTACGCCGTACCGGGCTGGACCTGGGCGAACAAGTGATCCTCGCCTGAGAATCCTCGAGTTCTTCCCGCTTTACCAGGGGCACGCGTTTGTAATGGCGGTGCGGAAGGGCGCGGTTTCGGGCAGGGCACGACTTCAGTCGTGCCGCTAAGTCGCTGAAACTTGAAGGCGCTTCAGCGCCTGAGGTTCGCCTTGGGGCTGACGAGATTCTTCCGCGGCGCACTCGTGTCTGGCTTGCCAGGATTTAAGGGGGGAGGGGGAGGGCTCTGATCTGCGGAAAATGCAAGGGGCGCTCAAGAAAACCTCTGGCCGAAGTTTTTTCTCTGGAGCGCCCCGTTGCGCGCCACTTCGTCTGTTGAGCTGTAAAGCATCCCCGTTGCCACTCGCAAGTGTGTGAAAATGCTGGACCCAAACCTTCAGTAATCGAGTAGGAATTGCCCCTTAGGGGGAAAGAATTACGTTGAGCGGATGCCTTGGCACGAGCCCTGCCGAAGTCTGTGGAAATCCTCTAGATCGCCTGCCAGTGGCCCATTTTGGGAGCATGAAGATGGGGTCGGACACTCCCTTCGACTTCGCTCAGGGCAGGCTCTGTCCGACGCTTTTGAAGTTGACTTTGGGCTGCTTCGCCGTGGTGACCCCGGACCAAAGACATTACCAATCCGAAGTCAAAATCAAAGTCAAAGTCGTCGGACCGGAGTGTCCGACCCACACCAGACCTACCGCCCCAGCGGCGCTCCCGGCAGATGCTCCGCTTTCCAGCGCATCGCCGCCGTGATTCGGGTGCGTCCGCTGGGATGATCGAAGAAGATAAATTCTTCAATCGGCCCCGGATCCAGTTTCCGGTATTCGCCCAGCATCAGATCGACTTCTGCCTCTCCGTCCGGCTGCTGGCTGGCATTGATGCCGTACAGGTCGGCTTCGTATTCCATGGTGCGAGTGATGGTGTTGTCCAGCGGCGTGGTCACAAAGGAGAAGACCGATAGCAGCAAAACCGCCAGGGGCACGATGGCCAGATCGGTCATGCCCCTGATTTCCCATTTTTCTCCCCAATGCGCCAACCCGGCCTTGAGCCCCCAATCCAAAAACGCAAACATGATGACCACTACCACACCGTTGAGCACCATGCCTTTGGCCACGTGATTCAGGACGTAGTGCCCCATTTCATGGCCCATCGTGGCCTCGATTCCAGCCAGTGAGCAGCGCTTCAGCAGATTGTCGTTCAGCGAAATCCGCGTCGTCCCGGCAAAACCGCTCACGTTGGCGCTCACCCGGTTGGACTGGCGCGAAGCGTCAAATTCATACACCTCGGTGGCGGGAATCCCATTGGCCCGCGCCAGGCTCAGGATCGGCACCTTGAAGCGGGGATCCTCCAGCTTGGTGTACTTGTTAAAGAGAGGAGAAATAAAGACCGGTGCAATCATCACCACCAAGGCGTAAAACCCGATCATCACCGCGCTTCCCCACAGCCACCAGTTCTTGCCCAGCCGCCTGACTACGCCAAACAATAGCGCCACCAGAAGAGCGCCCAACACTGCAGTCAGCGCCAGCCCGACTACCTGGTCGCGCATCCATTGCCAAAACGTCTGATTGGAGAGCCCATACTTGTGCTCGCGAAAATAGCCTTCATATACCGTCAGCGGAAAGACGACCACAGCAAAGAGGACGGCGAACTGCACCCAGTACAGCGCCGACTGCAGGGGTTTGAAGCGGGTGATGCGCTCTGCCAAATCGCGCATCCGCACCGACCAGCGAAAGCGCAGCATCAGCCCCATGGCAGCCACGGTGGAGAGAAAGTCCCACAACAGAAGCCAGTAGCCGCCTTCAAAATAAGCGTCGGAGCGGGCGCGCTGCTCGGCAGGAATCCGCGCCAGGTAAGCATCCACCGCCGCCTTAACCTCAAACGGCTGCGCGGTAGCAGCACTTCCACTTTCCGCCGTCGCATTTGAGGGCGAAGCCTGCGCCTGGGCTGACGGGGCCAGCCCGAGGGAAAGGAAAGCGGCTGAAAGAAAGAGAGCCGCAAACAACACCTGACCAAGTCCTGCTCGTCGGGTCCAGTTCAAGTTGCCTCCGGTGGCGGAAATCAGCTTCCGCGCCGGGCATCTTATCAAGAACCCACGGTGAGGTATACCACCCTTGAAGCCGCTCTGCTCCGACACCGGGCGCACGCGCCCTCAAGCCTCCCTGATTCAGGCCGATGAAGATCAAGGGGATTCCCGAGGACCTACGATGACCTCGTTGAGCAAAGCGATTGTCGCGTTCGTGCTGATTCTCATGGCGGGCATCGGCATGCTCTCCTACCACAGCCAGATCCGCAACGAAATGGATCGGATGTGGGTCAGACACACGTACCAAGTGTTAGAGGCACTCCAAACCCTTCGTATCGACATTACCCAGGCTGAAACTGGCCAACGAGACTTCATGCTTACGGGGGAGGGCCAGCACCTTGCGCTGTACCGGGCGGGCGTCGATAAGGTGAACCAGGACATCAAGGTGCTTGAGAGCTTGACCTCGGACAATCCGCGACAGCAGCTTGCCATCAGCCGGATGGAGGTGCTCCTCTCGGACCGATTGGCGGAGTTGGCCGGCGGAATCGACGTCAGGAAGAAAAGCGGACTGGAGGCTGGGGTGGAAGCATTGGCCCACCAGAATCACGGTGAACTATGGATGGACCTGATCGCGACCCATATCGACGAGATACGCCACACGGAAATCCAGCTCTTAAACACGCGACTAGATACGGCGACACGCAGTGAGTCGAAGACAAAGATCGTCCTTTTGTGGGGGAACGCATTGGCCATCTTCATTCTGTTCGTGAAGGGCCTTGTCATTCACCGGGAAACTCGCAGGCGTAATCAGGCGGATCAGGACCTGCGTTATGCGAATGGACGCCTGGAACGGCGCACGGCCGAGCTATCTGAGACCAACATTGAGCTGGAAAGTTTTGCCTACTCCGTGGCCCACGATCTGCGTGCGCCGCTGCGCCACATCGCCGGATACTCCCATATGCTGCAGGAAGACTATGGGCCGCGTTTCGACGCGGAAGGCCTGCGCCGTCTGGGAAAAATCGGGGAGGGTGCCGGCCAGATGGGGCGCCTGGTGGATGACTTGCTGAATTTGTCGAAAATCGGGCGGCACAAACTGTTGATTCAGGACACGCCGCTGGATTCGCTGCTCCAGGAGACGATTGAGGACTTTGTGCCACAGTGTTCAGGTCGAAAAGTAGAGTGGCAGATTGGAGATTTATCCAGCGCAAAATGCGATCCTGGATTGATGAAGCAAGTGTTCATCAATCTGCTCTCGAATGCCGTGAAGTACACTCGCAAGCGCGACCATGCCGTGATCCAGGTGGGCCAGATGGAGCAGAACCACGAGCGCGTCATCTTTGTCCGTGATAACGGTGCGGGCTTCGAGATGCAGTATGCGGACAAACTATTTGGAGTCTTTCAGCGCTTGCACAAGGCCTGCGATTTTGAGGGCACGGGCGTGGGTCTGGCGATTGTGCAGCGCGTAATTCGAAAACACGGCGGTCGGATTTGGGCGGAAGCGGAGCTCGATCACGGGGCGACGTTCTTCTTCACCATCGGATCACCCGAAGCAGGCACCAGCCCCGAGAGTCATGGACATCAGGAAACGAAACTTCCGATTCAAGAGGAGGAAATGCATGGAGCAAGTTGAGATTCTGCTGGTCGAGGACAGCCCGGAGGATGCAGAACTGACCATTCGCGAATTGCGCCGCAGCAAGATCGCCAATAACATTCAAGTCGCGCAGGATGGGGCCGAAGCGCTGGACTTTCTCTTTTGCCGCGGTTCGTATGGGGATCGGGACTCTCTCCATCCCCCGAAACTCGTGCTGCTCGACTTGAAGCTACCCAAAATCGGTGGCCTGGAAGTGTTGCGCGCCATCCGGGCCGACGAAAGAACCAGGACAATACCGGTTGTGGTCCTGACTTCGTCCAAAGAAGAACGCGATCGGATCGACGGTTATAATTTAGGAGTGAACGGTTACGCGCAGAAGCCGGTTGACTTCGACCAATTTAGCGAGACCATCCGCCGCATCGGGATGTTCTGGATCCTGGTCAATCAACCCCCTCCAACGGCAGCGTTTGTGGCCAGCAAAGCGCAAGGAGCATAAGGCTGAGCTGGCCCACGGGCTACCCATGCGATGTGGAATCACAGAGAGTAGCCGAGTGTAAATGCGCCCGCAGTTTGGCCGACTGCGGGAGCATGTTCCGATCCCGCGCCCAGGATGCCTGCGCTTATCGAGGGCATGGCGGTGTGCCGGCGCCTGCCTTACCGGCCAATCTGAAAGTCAGCCCGGCAGCCGTGATCGACCCAGATGCCGCGGCGATCAAAACCCCAACTGCGGCCCTGCCGGCACGACGACTCGCTATTCTGCCTGACCAGTTGCACGCCACCCCGTGTGTCAGCCGGGCAATAGTGCCGATGCATATCATCCGACGAGCACGAGACTACTTGCCCCGAGCCGGATCCGTAGTTGTCGCCGCGATGTCCGTCACGATCCCGATCGCGATCCCGATCGTAATCCCGGTCGTGATCCCGGTCTCCTCGGCCGCCACCCAGCGCGAAGTCAGCCCGGCAGCCATGGTCCACCCAGATGCCGCGGTTATCCGATCCCCAGCTGTAGCCTTCGGTGCAGGCCGACTCGCTACGCTGCCTCACCAGCTGCGCTCGCCCTGATCCATTCGCTGAACAATAGTGACGCTTGCCGTCGTCGGACGAACACGAAATGGTTTGCGCCACGCTGCGCGGAATCAAAATCACAAACGCAGCCACGATCAACCCGAGGTAAATCCAATTTCTTGTGCTCAACATTTGTTGCCCTCCTAAAAATGCAAGTGATACGTCGATGAAATCAGGTCCGGTCAGACCGCGCTTCGGCGGCCGCTGACCAGATTAATGACCAAAACCACCAGTCCCACCACCAGCAGCAGGTGGATCAGACCTCCGCCTACGTGCAGACTGAAGCCCAAAAGCCACAAAATCAGAAGCACCACAAAAACAGTCCAAAGCATAACCACGTCCTATGCTCACTTGAGCATCTTCGAAGAGTTTGTCCCGCCCACAATCGACCTGAAAGGGTCTACGGAACCTGGCAACAGTATTCAGTATTCCGCATGGGCTGGCTGAGCAGGATTGCTCACGTGGCGGCGTTTGCTCCTGGGCGTCGCCGGTTCTGTGCGCGATGTTGTTCCTCAGTTGTTCTGCCCGAGAGGAGCGCGGAACGGTGCCGAACGCCCCCTCGCCTCATTCTTCATCCGGCTGGGGATGGTAATGGGCTGCGGTCTTGGATCCATAGTCACGCCACAGCGGGAAGTGAATCCGGCGAGCAAGAAAAACGCCAAATGGGCCTCGAAGAGTGGGGAGAGAGTGCACAAGACTCGATGGAACCACGACCCTCTGACGGGAACTGATTCGAGTTGAGCTTAAACAGATCCGCACCCGTCACCAGCGGTTGGCGTCCGATGCCGTATTCGGGAGCTTTGTGATATTCTCCCGTGATATGTTCCAGTTTTCCATAATGACCCGCTCAGCAACCGTCTTACTCCGGCCACATGGTTGCAGGTCGAAGATGGAACATGATGAAATGCTAAGTGATTGAAAACCTGCGCCCTTAGCTCAGCTGGATAGAGCGTCTGGCTACGAACCAGAAGGTCGGGAGTTCGAATCTCTCAGGGCGCACCATTCTTAAAACCTACCCCGCATTGGTCTTACGCTGCTTTCGCGGAATCAATCACAACAACGTTTTGTAGCCCAACGTAGCCCAAAGCAAACCCTAGCCCGACACGTTCGCACCATTCCCTACGCCACGCTTTGTCCAACTGCAACCCGCGTGCGTAGAGATCTGTAACCGTGGCGCTGGCATGGCCTAGCCAGAAACGTTCAAGGTCTTGGGGAACCGCTGCCCGGCGAAGTGTTTCAGTTCTGAATCTCCGGAAAGCATGCAACCCCACTTTCTTTCCCGTGGCATGGAGCGCCCGGAGCACATTCCGCAGTGCCAACGGGCGACCGCTTGCCGTTGTGAAGAGGTACCCGGACTTTCCAGCCATGTATTCGCGCAGCAGCACGGCCAGTGGTTCCGGCAAATCAATCTCCCGAACAGCGGAGGGCGTTTTGGGCGTTTGCTCTTTCCCGCGCCAGATGCTCGTTCGTACTTTCAGTATTCTGCAATCTGGCGAGAGGCTCGAATCTCTCACTGCCAGCGCCTCACCGATCCGCAGCCCGGAACCCGCCAGCAATGCGAACAGGGCGTAGTAACGACCAGTCGCACTAGCGAGGATCTCAACAAGTTCCGTTTCGGTAATCGTTGGCCTGCATTGCTCTTCCTTCCGAACTATTGGCAAGCCAACAAAATCCGGGTTCCACGTGCGAGGGTAAAGTTGATCTCCGTCAGCATTCACAGCCGAGGCGAGAACCATTTTCACAACCGCCGCGTGGCTCACGATTGACTTTGCCGAGAGTTCAGCCGCCGCCATTTTGTCCACCAGTTCACGGAGTGCGCCGTTGGAAATATCCGCCAACAATCGTTCGCCCAACGTTGGTAATACCCACTTGTTAAGCGAATGCTGCCAGCCTGCAATGGTTGCGGGTTTAAGCGGCCTACGGCGTCTCCCGGGCAGGCTTTTAATCCAGATTGCTGCCTGCGCCTGAAACGTCATGGCCGGTGCCGTGGTTGATGCGAAAGCCGTGTTGCTGTTTATGCCTTCGCGCTCTATGTGCTCGCGTAGTTTTCGCTTTGCGGTACTGCGGGAAGAGCAGAACCCCAACGCGACCGTTCGCCGTTTGCGGTCTTCACAACCGGGAACATCAATCCAATAACGCCCGTATGCCTGCGCTGCCGGATTCCACATTTTTGTAAAGCTGCGTTGAAATACGTTTCCATTCTGACCAACTCGGCGGCTCAAGGACTTGCCTCGTTTCCGCCTTATCGGTTCCGTTGCAGGTACGAGATTAGGTTCAGCCGGGCTGGATTGCAACTCTGCCGCTCCTGTAGATTGCTGCACGTGGCTCCTGAGAAAACCCAAGAACCGCGTCCATATCAGGTAGGCGGGGCAACCCTATTGTTTGAGGCCGGGGTGATTGGACGGCTTAATCGTCTTTCTCGGTTATTCTAGAACTTAGAGGACCGTAAACACAAAAGGTTTCTGCGCCACCTTACAAAGAAATCTCATCCGAAAAATCCGGCACGCCGAATTTTCCGATTGCGGTCTTGCTACCACCGCAACTACCGCTGCGAGTTTCCCTACGCGCAAAAAAGCTTTACTTGGGAAACACGACGGTGTGGTTGGCAGAGCTGCGGCATATGGAACAAACCCTTGGCTGGACAGGCGACGACGCCGAATTGCTAAGAAAGCATGCGGCACTATTCGAGTCACAAGCCGGACAAATAGCGGATTCGTGGCGTGAGATCATCGGAAGCCAAACGCACTTGGCGAAGTTTTTTCACTCCGGAGAGCTAGACTAAGAGCTGCTCCGATTCAAATCCAAAAAGAGTTAGCCGGGGCTGGAACTGCAAATCGGCATTTGAGCGTTATTACGATCTGTGCTCTTCTTCCACTTGGCGTCTCTTTGGGGTCTGGAGTCCGGACTGACGAGATTGAACAAATTCTGAGCAGATCGTTGGGTTATGAGAATGGAAGACTACCTCTAAGTGCTGTCGAATCAATCACCCCAAAGGCAAAATTGATCGTTCAGAACAGGTTCTGGAGGCTTAAGTGCTAGCGATTCTAGAGCGTAGGAAGAGCGAAGGTTTGTCGGCTTATCCGCAGGCGGGACACGAGCGACACAAAAGAACCTTGCGGACAACCTTGGCCTGGTATCCGAGTCGGGGGGGATTTTGAGTCAGAGAGGCGATGTTTCGCCACTAGTCGACGGGATTGCCTGTCCGCACACTCGCCCACGCGTGGGACACGTACACCCCCGCTCTAAGTCGGGATCGTGTCCGATGGAAAGTGTTCTCTTTGATCAGCAGCCTTCCCTCCTCACTCTCCGCCGATGGTCTTCCATCTTTGTTCGAATGATTCATCGGTAGTATGCCGCTGTCCGACTCCTCGGGGACGTGCATGCGGGCCGTATGGCCTGAGCCTTCGCCCGCCGACCTGCTGCCTGGTTGGGCCGCAGGTGTCTCCGAGGTCTCCCGGTTCTCGTGCTTGAAGTTTATAGGCGTGTCTGGGGTCTTCGACTACGCCGGACTGACTCGCCTGTAAATACACATCTCAACGAAAGTTCTCCACTAGCATCAGCTCGCTACCTGCTTGGTCGGCCTGCGAGTACAAAATCCATTGGCCATCCGGAGAAACAGCCAAGCCTCCAAATTGGAAATCAGGAGGCAGTTCCAATTTGGCGACACGCCTGACCTTATGCGTAGCGAAGCTCAAGAACTGGAGGGAAGAGCCACCAGCCGTAGCGGGGACAGAGACGAAGACCACCCCGCTATCCACTATGGCTAGGTTGAGGTAGCTGTTTAAGCCTTCCAGAACTTTGGTGGCCTGACCACCTTCCAGAGGAATTCTCCAAAGCTCAGTATTCCCCAGACTCTTGACATAGTAGAGGAATTTACGGTCCGGCGATTCAAGCGGCGCGAAGCCGCCGTCGCGCGTCACTTGGACGGCTTCGCCACCGTTCGCCGGCATCTTCCACACTTGCTGCGCTCCCGTGCGAGCAGAATCAAAGTAGATCCAGCGTCCGTCTCGCGACCAGCTCGGGTTGCCATCATTTGCTGGATCTGTAGTCATTCGCTGCGGCTTTCCTCCGTTCGCGCTGATCGCCCAGATGTCGTACTCTCCTTCTGCATCGGAGTCGAAGGCGATTCGTTGGCCGTCCGGAGACCAGCGAGGCGTTGAAACCTGCGGCCCGCGGAAAGAGGTCAGTTGGACAGAATTCGAACCATCGCTATCGCATACCCAGATCTCGAAGTTTCCCGAGCGGTCTGACATGAAAGTAATTTTCTTACCGTCTGGTGAGAACTGAGGAGCAGAGTCGTCTCGGGTCGTGGATATGAAAGGGGCAGCGCTATACACGGGCTTGAGGTTCCTGCCGTCACGGACACTCGGGCTACCATCCAGAGGGGGTGCGGTCATGCGCCAGATGCTGCTATGGATGAGAACGTGCGTGTAAGCTAGGCGCCGCCCGCGGGCGGAAATGGTCGGTTCCTGGATGTTTTCGCCGAAAGATGTTAGTCGTTGCGGCTTGGCAGCTTCTCCCATGAACTCAGGGACGGCAATCTGCCATAGGCCTTTTGAGTCAGAAAAGACAATGTGGCTCCCATCGGCAGTCCAGGACGGGGTCGTGGTGCGATTCTCGAACGTTATCCTTTTTGCTTCTCCCGAGGGGTTGAGTTCTTCAGACAAGGGCAACAGGTAGAGATCGCCAAGGCCAAGATCGCTGTTTCGGCTGAACGCCAGCGTACGTCCGTCTGGGGAGAAAGCGGGTGAACTATCGCCGAGCAACGGCACGGCTGGAGATGTGAGCCTCCGCCTTTCACCGTTATCGATTGACAGCAGGAACAATGCGAACGCCTCTGTGAGGGAATCTCTATCACTGATCACCAGCGAATTGCCGTCGCGAGCCCACTCTAACTTCTGTGATAAGACTGAACTGGAGATCTCGGCAATCTTGCGCTCTGGACCTCAACGAGCTGGTATCAGTAGCAAGGCGCATTTCACTCCAGACACTTCTCGAAGAAATGCGATGAAGCGACCGTCCGGTGACCAGGCGGGGCTAAAGTCAGCAGCCGGATCGGTAGTCAAACGAAGGGGCGGACTGCTGGTGCCGATTAGCTTGACGTATATGTCCGCGTTTTCCCGCTTTTCACCATCCCAGGTGAAAGCTATCTGGTTTCCGTCCGGTGAAAAGCTAGGTTGGCCAGGAAACCCCCGGTAAGTGGCGATCGGAACCGCGGTCATCGTGGGTTCCGGGGCCTTAACGGTTGAACGAACAAACCATAGCGCGCCGGCCACACCCAACGCTGCCAGGAGCGCAGAAGTCCAAGCCCGCCTCCCGAGGCGACGCTGTTGTGGTGCCGTCGCCGCGCCCAGCGTCCCCGAATCCGATTCCTGCTTCAGCTCCTCCAAAGCGACCTTGAGGTCTGCCATGGTTTGGAAGCGCCGCTCCGGGCTCTTGCGCAAGCAGCGTCCAATGATGCGCTCCAACTCGGGCGGCAAGCCCTCTGCGAGTTCACCCGCTGGCTTTGGTTCTTCGCGCAAGATCGCGGTCAAAGTAGCAAGGTGCGAGCCTCCTCGGAACGCCCGCCGGCCCGTCACCATCTCATAGAGCAGTGCGCCGAAGCTGAAGATATCGGACCGTGCATCTACCTTTCTCGCCTCGGCCTGTTCGGGCGACATGTACGAGACGGTCCCGACGATCGTACCCTCTTTCGTCGTGGGCTTGAGTGTCCGCGTCGAGTCGTCTTCGCGGGGTGCGGTGGATTCGGTGAGCTTTGCCAGGCCGAAGTCGAGTACCTTCACCAGCCCCTGCTCGGTCACCATCGCGTTGCCAGGTTTCAGGTCACGGTGAACAATTCCCGCTGAATGGGCAGCTGCCAGCGCATCGGCAATCTGCACCGAGTACCTCAAGGCCTCATTCAAACGCAGGCCATGTCGGGGAATCACCCTGTCGAACGTCTTTCCCGCAACGAACTCCATGGCGATGAAATCGATCCCGTCCGTCAAATCAATGTCGTAGATTGTGATGATGTTGGGATGGTTCAGTGCCGAGGCGGCCTTCGCTTCCTGCACGAAACGCTGCTTACGTTCGGGGTCGGCGACCTTCTCCGCAGGCAGTACTTTTATGGCAACAAAGCGGTCGAGGTGGGTGTCTCGGGCCTTGTAGACAACCCCCATCCCACCCTCGCCAAGTTTCTCGACGATGCGGTAGTGCGAGATGGTTTGGCCGATCAATTCGGGAGGGACTCCGACCCTTGGGAGGCAATCTTAGGGGCGTGGAGTGCCCTAGTCAATCGCCGCCACGGCTTTCCAC
>JBARIF010000646.1:0-1979 GCA_049799615.1 Terriglobales bacterium | reverse complement strand
AAAGTCAAGTATCCCGGGATCGAACCCGCGGCCAATTCTCCACCCAACTCGTTCTTCTGGGCGGCGACGAAATAGGCGCCAAACTGCAGGTTGTGTTTTCCCACTATTTTGCTGACGTTGTCCCGGTAGCTGTAAGTGGGGTTGGAGTTGTAAGGCCCGTTCGGGATGTAGCCTGCATCCTCCCCAAAACCGCCACCGTACGCGTTGCCCCCCGAAAGATTGATTCCAGGCAAAATGCCGTCGCCATTTCCGGGAAACAAGTCTCCCATTGGGAAAGGCGAGGGTCGCTGCCAGTTGCCCAGGTTATTCAGGACAATATGATCGGTGGTGTAGCTGGCTACGAATTCGTTCAGCAGCGTAGGCGAAAAAGTAGAACTCAGTCGTGCCACCAGACTGACACCGGGACCGCTGAAGTCAGTCTGGATGGTCGGAAAGCTTCCCTGGTTCGTCCACAACGGAGTCGCGGTGATGGTGCTCCAGGAATCATGAATGTAGCGAACCGTCAGCCGCTGCTTGTCGGTCAGGTTGTGATCGACGCGAATCAATTCCTCGCGCCAGTTCGTAGGCTGCACCGGGGAATCGTTGAACAACTCCGCTCCCGGCTGTCCCGCATTGGCGGCAGGGATCATGCCAAGCAGCGCCTGGGCCACAACTGCGTTGGCCTGAAATGCCGGAACAATCGTCAAATCCGGCGTGTGCCCCGTCCCATCCAGGAACCCCGGTACGGCGGGGCAATCGGAAAAGTCATTGGTAGTAGGGTTCGGGCATAAGTCGCTGAAATTTCCCGCCCGCTCGGCGTCCGAAGGAACAAACTGGCTAAATACCTGGCCCGGCACCCGGTCGCGCCGCCATTCCTGCGACCAGAAGAAGAAAGTTTTGTCCTTCCAGATGGGACCGCCGATGGTGTATCCGAAGTCGTTTTTCTTGTAGCCAGGTTTCGGTGCAGCGGGATCGTCAAAGTAATTAAAGGCGTTAAAGGCGTCATTGCGCAGGAATTCATATGCGTTGCCGTGAAAGCGGTTGGTACCGGACTTGGTTTCCACCTCTACCGTGCCCGAACCGTTACGGCCATATTGCGCGCCATAGTTGGAGGTGAGGACCTTGAACTCGGCGATGGCTTCCAGGCTGGGATAGACATTCAGCGTCCCATTGCTGCCGTTGTCCATGTTGTCGCCGCCGTCCAGTTCCCAATTGTTGTACTCGGTGCGACCTCCATTGACGCTGAAAGCTACGCTGCCATTGATGCCGACCGTGCCTTCGTCCTGACCGGACTGATTGCTGACGCCGGGCACAAGCGTAATCAGCTGGGCAAAGTTCCTGCCATTCAACTGCAACTGGGTGATCTGCTTTCCATTGACCGTGCCCGTCAGATCCGACGATTGGGTCTCCACCTGGGCCACATTGGTTCCTTCTACCGTAACCTCTTCTTTGATAGCGCCGACCTGCAACGCAATGTCCGCACGTGCCTTCTGGCCTACCTGCAGAATTACGCCCTTGACTTCATACTTCTTGAAGCCTTGCGCCACTACGCTCACGTCGATCGGCCCCGAGGGCAAACCCGCGACCAGGTAGTCACCGCTGCTGTTGGTGGTAGTGGGACGGTTAATTCCGCGATCCAGGCTGCTGACCGTGACTTGCGCGTTGGGGACGGCGGCACCGCTCTGGTCGGTCACCGTTCCTGTAATCGAAGCCGAATCCTGCCCCCAGGCAGCCAGCGAGAGAGCCAGTACAAGACCTAGGGAGACTCTGATTAAGCTCTCCGCTTTCCACAGCCGGCCAAGTTAGAGTGCTGGCATGGGGAAACAGAGGACCCTAGCGATGATGACAGGCTTTGAGCAGTACACCAAGAAGACGCGGCGGGCGATATTTCTGGAGGAGATGGAGCAGGTGGTGCCGTGGCGCGAGTTGTGCGCGCTGGTGGAGCCGAATTATCCCCAGCCTGGGAAGGGGCGGCCGCCGGTGGGAGTGGAGCGCATGCT
>JBARIF010000645.1:0-3241 GCA_049799615.1 Terriglobales bacterium | reverse complement strand
GGCGTGCGTTACGATCTACCGTTCCCCTACACTGAAGCAAGGAACCGACAAACTCTCTGGATCCCCGGACGGCAATCGACAGTGATGCCTGATGCGCCTCCCGGATTGCTTTATCCCGGCGACCACGGCGTGCCCGCGGGCCTGATCCCCACATTCAAGAAGGCCTTCGCCCCGCGAGTTGGCATTGCCTGGGATCCAACCGGCGCCGCCAAGTGGCTGGTAACCTCGGCATACGGAATCTACTACGAGCCTTACTACACCGGCCAGGGTGGACCGCTGCAGTCGCCGATCAGCGCACCTCCGTACCTCCAGACAGAACAGATCTCGCTGACGCCGTCGTCACCTCTCATTTTTAACGATCCCTACAATGGCCCCCCGCCCCCGGCAGGGACCTTCGCCACTCCCTTGACAAATCTGACCTTGGCCCCGAACCTTCCTTTGCCCTACGCGCAGGATTGGGACCTCACCGTTCAAAGATCGTTGGGTCAGGACCTCCTCCTGGAGGTTGGGTACGTCGGAACAAAGGGAACGAAGTTGCCACGGATGATCGAGGGGAACCCTGCCGTCTATATTCCTGGCCAATCCACCACCGACAACGTGGACCAGCGGCGTGAGCATTCCGGTTGCACACTGGGTGACCCGGAAAGCGCCTGCGAGTATGCATCCACTGGGTTGATTGCGGGTGTTGCCGGCTCGTCCTACAACGCCCTGGAGGCAAGCCTGCGGAAACGCTTCAGCGGCGGCCTTTCGTTCCTGGCTTCTTACACTTACTCGAAGGCGATTGACGACGTGTCTTCGTTCAATATCGCCGGTTCAAGTTCGATCCAGGTCGCGGGCGAAAATGACTTGGCGCAGGATCCCAGAAATTTGGCGGCTGAGCGTGGCCCATCATTGTTCGATACGCGTCACCGCCTCGTATTCAGCTATCAGTGGAGCCTGCCCTTCTGGCAACAGCAGGAAACCTGGTATCAGCACGTGCTGGGCGGATGGCAACTCAACGGGATCGTAGCTGCGATGAGCGGAACCCCGTTTACCGTCTTCGATTCCCGGGATGCGTCGGTCCAAGGTTCGGCGCCGGAGATAACCGGATTTTCCGCCAACCGGCCGAACTTGGTCTCTGGGCAGAATCCTAATGACGGCCCGAGAACCGTGGGAGCATGGCTCAATGCGAGCGCCTTCTCCCGTGTTATCCCCGATATAAACTCGCCGGTTCAGCAATTCGGCACCGCAGGCCGCAATATCGCACTCGGGCCACGTTACTCCAATTGGGACTTGGGGATCGCCAAGAATTTCCGGGTCGCAGAGTCCAAGGACCTGCAATTCCGTGCGGAGTTCTTCAACGTCCTGAACCATACCAACTTCTACCTGCCCAACAGCGACATCAGCTCGCCAACCTTCAATCAGGTACTGAAAGCAGAGCCACCACGGTTAGTTCAGTTGGCGCTGAAATTCTTGTTCTAGGCAAACAGGGGGCCGGCCAAATACGAACCCGGCCCTCCTTTGTGTAATGGTCTTGGAGGAACACTATGGCGCACATAAGACTCCCTGAAGGATTGCCTGGCATCGTTGGACCACTGACTTTCAGCCCTGACACCGCCCAACCCCTGCTGGCGTTGGCGGAAGTGCTATTGCGCGGTTCCAATACTCTGACCTCGGCGGAGCGCGAGATGATTGCCGCTCACGTCTCTTACCGGAACAAATGCGATTTCTGCCAGCTGTCACACAGTGCCGCCGCGGCCGCGCATCTGGGTGGAGATCTTGCGCTGGTTGATTCGGTCAAGATCGATCCCGAAAAGGCAGGAATTTCAGATAAGCTCAAGGCTCTGCTGAACATTGCCGGCAAGGTGCAGAAGGATGGGAAACTTGTAACCAATGAGGACGTGGCCCGCGCGCAGGCTCACGGTGCTACCGACAAAGAAATCCACGACACCGTACTGATCGCCGCAGCCTTCTGCATGTATAACCGCTACGTTGATGGCTTAGGCACGTTTCAGCCGAAAGAACCAGCCGCTTATCGTGAGATGGGCGAACGCATGGCACACCAGGGTTATGGCCACTCAATTCGCAAAACCCCACGAGAAGAAGTAGCCTGAGGAAGGTCCCAATGGGAGATACAACTGGCGTACACCCGGGCGTGAAGTCCGTTGCCCGTTCCTCGTAAAATGCAGCCCCTATTTTGCGCTTATGCTCTAGCAGATTTCGTCAATCTGCAATACCAGTAGTACAGCCCGGCGCTAAGGCGGAAGAACGCCAGCATGGTCCCTAGCATCAATGTCGAGAATTGGCCTGTAGGAGCCAAGCGCGCATACACCACGTTCATGCTCCAGGCAGGGGTGGTGTAGGCCGTGCCGGCCCTGGGCAAACCGATACGGGTCCTCACCAGCGGCTCGTAGATTATTTTCTCGATTCCCTCATTAAAGAATTTCGCCGTCTGCAAAATCCGGCTGCTGTATGTCTTCCTCGCCCGGAGTGGCAACATGCCGCGCTTTCGGAATTTGATGATCAGCGCCGCGGCGTCCGTGGCATGGCGAAGATGAATGTCTATGGCGAAGCCGCGACCGAGGATATGTCCGAGGCGCGCGGCAAGATTGTGGGTTTGGCGTTCAACGGCAGGGAAAACGGCAGGTGAACTGAACTAACTGATTAAAACGATGGTGAGCGCGGACGGAATCGAACCTTCAACCTACTGATTAAGAGTGAACACGCCATTCCTGAACCACTTCTTGTGTGTGTGATTTGCACTGCTGACAGCTTGCTCTCATCAGGTTACGTCGCAAATTCCCTCGTCATGTAGATGTTGAGACAACGAACGGTAAGATGGTCGAGCACACATTTTTAATGTGTGTTTTCAACCACACGATGCTAAACGCGAGAAGTAAGTCCGTTGCTGGCCCTCGCCAGAGAAAGTAAGTCGGTTGTCAGAGGAGGCTCGACGGCGTTTAAAAACTCAGAACTCGGTTGTTGGTGCAATCGCGATATTTCGACAGCTAGCCGAAATTCAGCTGCCGGATCATATAGAGAACTGTTTGCGTAGTGCCGCAGCGTAATTTGCGGCTTTCCAGCCTTGGCGTTCGTTCTGCATGTCCAGCATCATGCATGCGGCCTCGATCACTCTATCCGTCATGGTTCGCTGTTCCAGAGCGGCTAGCAAGACTTCAAGCACTCGTCGATCTTTCCTCTTTGCAAGCCCGACCATAGCTTCTTCACGCACCTCTTCGTTAGAGTCGCGTAGGCACAATAC
>JBARIF010000644.1:0-1940 GCA_049799615.1 Terriglobales bacterium | reverse complement strand
GGGGCGGGCGCCCTCGCCCGCCGCTTCTGACTTGGACTTTCTGTACTCAAACTGGACCGCAGCTTCTCAACTCCCCCATCAAGAATCCAAAACAAAACCAAGTTCAGAAGCGGCGGGCGACGGCGCCCGCCCCACACTTATGCTCAGGGCTTCGCCGTCTTTCCCTGGGCCAGAAATCTTTCGATGAATGTGGTGTCCACTTTGCCTGCGCGGAAATCGGGGTCGGCCAGGATTCGGCGGTGCAGCGGAATCGTGGTGAAGATGCCCTCGATGATAAACATCTCCAGAGCCCGCGCCATGCGGGAGACTGCTTCATCGCGGTCTTTGCCGCGCACGATCAGTTTGGCGATCAGGGAATCGTAATACGGCGGGATTACGCCTTCCGCGTAAGCGGCGGTGTCGATCCGGACTCCGGTGCCGCCCGGCGGATTGAAAGTTGTAATCCTGCCTGCCGACGGCGTGAACTTCTCCGGATGCTCGGCATTGATGCGGCATTCGATGGCGTGTCCGCGATGCAGGATGGGGCCATGCAGCACGTTCTCCAGGCGCTCGCCCGCAGCCAGGAGGATCTGGCTTTTCACCAGGTCCACATCGGTGACCATTTCCGTGACCGGATGCTCCACCTGGATGCGGGTGTTCATCTCGATGAAGTAGAGCCTGCGGTCTTCGTCCATCAGGAACTCGATGGTGCCGGCGTTGACATAGCCCACGTCGGACAGCGTCTTGCACAGAACTTGTCCGATCTGGTCGCGCAGCTCCGGCGTGACCTGGGTGGAGGGCGATTCCTCCAACAGCTTCTGGTGACGGCGCTGGATGGAACACTCGCGTTCGCCCAGGCTGGCCACGTTGCCATACTGGTCGGCCAGCACCTGGAATTCAATGTGGCGCGGCCGCTCCACAAACTTTTCCATGTAGAGGTCGCCATTGCCGAACGAGGCCGCCGCTTCCGATGACGCCGCCTTGAACAGGGCGGGCAGTTCTTCCTGGCTGCGCACGATGCGCATGCCGCGCCCGCCGCCACCGGCCGATGCCTTGATGATCACGGGAAATCCGACCTGGCGAGCCCACTCCATGGCCTCGCCGTCGCTGGCCAGAATGCCGTCCGAGCCGGGCAGAATGGGAACTCCGGCGCGCTTCATGGCAGCGCGGGCTTTTTCTTTTTCGCCCATCAGCCGTGTAATTTCGGGGGGAGGGCCGATGAACTTGATGTTGCAGGTTTCCGCGACCTCGGCAAAGTTTGCGTTTTCCGCCAGCAGGCCGTAGCCGGGATGGATGGCATCCACGTTGGCAATTTCCGCGGCGCTGATCACCGACGGAATATTCAGATAACTCTGCGCCAGCTGGGGCGGCCCGATGCAAATGGCCTCGTCGGCAAAACGCACATGGAGGGAGTTGCGGTCAGCTTCGCTGTAGATAGCCACAGTGCGGATGCCCAGCTCCTTGCAGGCGCAGATCACCCGCAGGGCAATTTCTCCGCGATTTGCTATGAGGATTTTCCTGAACATGCGCTAGTTTAGTGCGGGGAAAAACTTCTACCACGCAGGCACCGAGACACAGAGAAAGGCAAAGCACAATATTCTTCGGGATTACGATGCCGTCACCGCTGAACTGTCAGCATCAGCCTTTTTCTAATCCGTTGATTTTCTCTGTGTATCTGTGTCTCCGTGGTGAAAGGGTTTGCCGGCTTGCCCGGACTATTTCTGCGGCCTGATGGCGAACAGTTCCTGCCCATACTCAATAGGCGCATTGTTCGCGACCAGCTTCTTCACGATTTCTCCCGCTACGTCGGACTCGATTTCATTCATCAGCTTCATGGCTTCCACGATGCACAGAATCTGGCCGGCTTCGACCATGTCTCCCGGCTTCACGAAGGGCGGAGACCCAGGCGAGGGCGATTCGTAGAACGTGCCCACGATGGGGGAACGCACAATGTGCAGCCC
>JBARIF010000643.1:0-1544 GCA_049799615.1 Terriglobales bacterium | reverse complement strand
GTTTACCGCGGATATCGATCGCCTTGTCGATCTTGATCAGCATGCCGATGCCGGCTTCCGCGCCGACATGGGTCTGCTCGCGCGGCAACAGCTTGGCAAAAATCGCCTCGCGCACGGGCCCGCTCTCGTGCAGTTCGACGCTACCGAAGAAGCGCAGGAAACCACTCTCCAGAATACCGTCGCGCTGCGCCTTGAAGTTGGCGTACATCACGCAAACGCGCTTGTCGTACGAGAGGTTCTCCAGCACCGCGCGCTTGGAGCGCTCCCACCAGGCTAGGTGGGCGTCGTCGAACACAATCATGCTGCCCTTGGGCGTAATGTTGGGTCCCTCCCGCCCGTGCGTGGCGAGCTGGCACGGTTAGCCGTCGTCCCTGGCTTTGCGGATCAGGGTCTTGACGGTGTCGGAGAGCGGCATGGGGATGACCTGTGATTTCAGGGAGCGACCATCCTATCACCGTCAGCATGAGGCGAGAGCAAAATGAACCACCGCAAATCGGGAGCCAGCTCGTGCAGACGTTCCAGCTTCTTCAACTATTGGCCATACCCCCGCGCCGCCAAGAATCGTGATGAACTCGCGGCGGCGCATATGATCCCTCGGAACACGCTTTGTCATTTGTCGACTTTTAAAACTTAGCGCTTCGCGACCGGTCGGCGATTGATATTGGTCAAACAATCCGCCTCGGACTTTGATCAGACCGACTGTCCAAAATGGGTGCATTTGCGACCACGCCATCTCACACAAAAATCCAGCAATGTCCGCTTCTCTAATCGGCCGTTTGGGGTCAAGCACTTTCAGACTATCCACTACTGCAGTGTTGATGTCGCTCGCGGGCTCGCGCTTCTCTTCGGACTCGGCACTACGGCCCTTCCATCATGGGATTCGAGGACGAGGCGGAACAATCTGTTACGCGGCCTTGCCGTCAGATTGACGATAGGTCCAAGCGGACATGCGAACTCACCTCATCCATCGTCCCGCGAGGGACATCCTTCCACCGCAGGGTGGAACTCGAGTTTTCTCCTATCGCATTTGGCGACCTACTCCTCTCATGCCGCTGTAGCTTCCCTAGTCCAGCGGAACTCGGTGCCGTCAACCCATATGCGGTGCATGATCACGGCCAGCCGGCGCGCCAGCGCCACGATCGCCTTTTTCTTCCCGCGGCGCCTGGCGATCTGCATCGCCCAAGCCTTGAGCCAGGACCATCTCTTTGAATGCAGCATGCTCTGGGCCGCTTCGTAGAGCATGACCCGCATCATCTCGTCTCCGCAGCGTGATATTCTGCCGCTCCAATCACTCTCGCCCGATTGATACTTGGAGCACGTCAGTCCAAACACCGCCCCGACGGCTTTGGATTTTCGGAAGCGAGCGGGAACGTCGACGGTGGCGCGGTAGGTCAGCGCTACCACGGGGCCAACCCCTGGGGTCGTCATCAGGCGCCGGCACACCTCATCGCCCCGCACGATGGCGAGCAACCGGCGGTGCAGGATGCAGAACTGCTCGCGAAGCGCCCGTCGGACAATGAGCAGTGGTTCGACCAGAGCGGCTA
>JBARIF010000642.1:0-9090 GCA_049799615.1 Terriglobales bacterium | reverse complement strand
GGACAAGAGTGTCCGACCCACACTCACACAATGGCTATTTTGCCTCCGAGGGTGGCTGATTTTGCGCGATTGCCGCCTGCTGTTTTTTCAACAGCTGAATGCCCTGGGCGAAAGTAAGGTTCGCCGGCACGGGTCGGAAATCGCTATAAGTCTCGGTGGACTGGATATTGATGCTCTTGAACAGAAGCACTTTGCCGGTGAAGGCGAGGTCCATGCGAGCGATGGCCCAACTGTCGTCACTGATGTCGACCTGATCGACCTGGAAGTGGCCTCCACGATCCAGGTGGCCGAGAATCCCCCATCCGAAGCCGACCTCTTTGAAAAGCGTGCCATCGATCCTGGCGATGTGCAGTTTCTGCGCGTCAATCAGTACCACTCCCTGCATGCCGACCAGGACCTGCTCCACATGCGTCGGTGGGTCGTAGCTCGGATTGGGACGGAACTTGAGCCGCAAAAGGCGGTCGCCGGGTTTCCCCACGCCGGGCCTGCCGGTTTCGCTCCCATCGTATTCATATAGAAAAGCGTCGGGCATGGCTTTCAGGATGCGGTTGACCCGCTCGGCACTTTCCAGCTCTTGCCTGTGCTTGCGTTCCAGTTCGTCGGGCTGGCTCAGAAAGCGTTCGATTCGGCCATATTCCGCCCGACGCTGATCCTGATTCAAGGGCTGGTCGTTGTTGGCCACAACCATGCCCACCATGGCGTCCCGGGTCTGCACCATGAGTTTGGTCTGCGAACCGCTCGCTGTCACCTTGCGTTGCTGGAACATGTACTTCGTACTTTGGTTGTCATTCCTGATCTCGTTCGCGACCGCGAGTCTGACCAGTTCCCTCGGCTTTATCGCGGGCGGCCCCTCCGCCGGGCACAAGGTGCCCGGGACGAAGGCCAGCGCAGACAGCAGGATCGGCGAGGCGGTGCGGAACAGGATCGGCTTCATAACGGTACGCCCCAACGAGTACGCGTCCCACTAGATTAGACGAAAAACCAACCCCTGATGTTGTCTAAAATGAGGTCAAGGCACGGCTTCGCTGATGGCTGAGGACCGACGACTGACGACTGCTGCTGGAACCGCGAAAGGCAACGGCCTTGATCGCTGATTCGAGATTGGGCAGGTTGCTCAGGTGATCGTCGTGGGATATAGTTCGATGAAGCAGGAATGGCGTTCGCAAAGGGTTACGGGTTTCCCTTCAAGTAGCTTTCTGGCCTGGCAAGTCACAAGTGAGTTGGGATTCCTGCACGTCCAGTGTGGTAGATGGCCCAAGGAGGCTGAGATCATGGAAACGCCGAAGACGGCAGAGTTTGCGCATATCGGGAAGTCAGTCATCATCAAAGGGGAACTCTCCGGCAGCGAGGACCTTTACGTGGACGGCCAGGTGGAGGGAAACATTGAGCTGGCGGGCAACCGCCTGATTATCGGCCCCCACGGGCAGGTACGCGCTAATGTAAACGCCAAAGGCGTGATCGTGCAGGGCAAGCTGGATGGCAATATCCGTGCCTCGGAGCGCGCCGAGCTGACCAAGTCCGCCATTGCGGTCGGCGACATCGTTACCCAGCGGGTCGCGATCGAAGAGGGCGCGTACTTCAAGGGCAAGGTCGATATTCAGAAGGATATGGCGAAGACGGACGGGGCCAGGGCGGCGGCGGTCGCCAGTTCGCAGGCGACCGCGAGCTCTGCTTCCGCAGCCGGCGGTTCCACGGTGGCCGCGAAAACGAATCCGAGTGAAGGCAAGTAATTCCTGCCCCCGATTTCCCCCGGCTCACGAGGTAGTGAGCGAATGAGCCGGACGCCAGGCGCTTGCCGGCGGCGTGAGTTGCGCACAGCTTCATGAAATTCTTTGGTTCGACAAACAGCACCGCTCAGGATTCGGCGGCGGCCCAGCGAGCGAAGCTCACGCGCCGCTCCAGTGGTCTTGCCCAACTGATCAAGACCCTGGAATCAGAAGAAACCCTCTGCATCCTGGATCTGGGATCGACCTCTCCCGCCAACATCCGCTACTGTACCGAGCGTGGCCACAAGATCTACAGTGACGACCTGCTCATTTCCTCCACCGATCCCGCGCTCGTCATCAAGGATGAGGCGGGCAAACCGGCGCTCGACAGCAAACGCTTCCTGGATGAAAACCTGGTCTATCCCGGCGCCCAGTTCGATATTGTGCTCTGCTGGAATCTTCCCGACTACCTGGACGAAAGCCTGGTGAAGCCCGTGATCGGGCGGCTCTGGTCGTTACTCAAACCCGGCGGTATGCTACTGGCATTTTTCCATACCCAGGAGGCGGGCCCGGATGCCCCGTGCTACCGCTATCACATCGTGGGCGGCGACGTTCTGGAGATGCAGCACATCGCTCGCGGCGAGGGAAAGAAGGGTGGCCCCGACGGTAAGTTTCGGTTGCAGCGGGTGTTCAATAACCGCAACATCGAGAATCTCTTCCGCGATTTCGCTTCCATCAAATTCTTCCTCGCCCGGGATAACGTTCGCGAAGTCCTGGTCGTCCGCTAACCGCAAACCAAGCCTCTCTAGCGCCGGCCTTTTTGTAGCGCCGGCATCCTGCCGGCTGTCTTGAGGGCGTCTCGCCCTCAGCTGTGGGAGCGGACCGCCCCGATGACGGCCGCACGCGGTGGCGGCGCTACTCCACTCGTTCGTGATGACGCAGCACGAGCGAGGACGCTCGCGCCTACATCTCTCAGCGGGTCTTGCGCACCAGGTACTGGGTAATCGCGGGAGTGCGCTCGAGAAAGGACAGCAGCGGCTTGCGGACCAGGACTGGCAGGACAAGCATGCGGCGGAGAGCCGATGAGGCGCGAAACACAGGCAAGAGCGATTGCTTGTAGGCTTTGCCGTAGCTGCGTGCCGCCGCGGAGAGGGAGGCCTCGCCGGCAAAAAAAAGCCCCAGGCAACGCGCCGCCAATGCGCCGCTGCGCAGGGCAAGTGAAATCCCGTCGCCCACGAAGGGATCGACAAACCCCGCGGCGTCTCCCGCCATCAGGATGCCGTCCCGCTGGGGCTCTGGTTGGCGAAAGATCAGCGGCGAAGTGCTTACGGGATCGCTGAGCGGACTCCAGTTCCTGCTGCGCTCCCGGAGCGCGGGATGTCGCGCAAATACTTCAGGCAGAGTGCTGGCCACATCGGCGCGCACCATGGCGGAGGCGTTCACCCGTCCAGCGCTTGCGCCGCCAACCACGACCGGCTGGACGCCGCAGTAGCCGCCCTCAAAAAAATACAAATCCACCGACGGCTCGGACCGCGGTTCGGCAAAGTGGGCCTTGACTCCCAGCCATTTCTCCCGCCGGACCCCATTTGCCACCGGGGCAAGATTCAGATTCGACCAGCGCCCGGACGCGTTCACCAGGGAGCGGGTCTCAAATTCTCCGTCGCTGGTCACGATGCGAAAGGGGCCGGGTCCCGCGACGCTCTTGACTGTGACTTCTTGCCGCGCATCCACACCGGCGCTCACGGCCGACTGCCACAACGCAAGATCAAGCTCGAACCGGGCAATGCTGGCGGCGGGAGGGTCCACGCTGGCCTCGAGGGTGCGCCCATCGAGAAACACGCGGGCGCGGGGAACCCGAACCGCATCCTGCAGCAACGCGCCATGTTGAAGGGAGAGAAGATCTCGAAGCAGGCCGAGCGCTTCCGCGGAGACGAACTCGCCGCAAACTTTGTGGCGGGGTAATCGTCCGCGCTCGAGCAGCAGGACACTGGCACCCTCTCGCGCCGCCGAGATTGCGGCGGAGGTCCCTGCTGGGCCCGCTCCAATGATGATGAGATCGTAATTCATTCAGTTGTCAGATCGCAGTTTCCAGTTCTTAGTGTTTCCACACTACTACTCCCATGCGGAACAGGTAGTGACGGTGAATCTCCACCCGGGCGGCGCTGGTTTGTGCCAGCAAGCTTTGCATCTCATCTACCGTGTACGCCTGGCGAACGGAGGCTGGGGCGTCATGGCGCGTGAGCCGGCTGCGGTAGAGAGGCATCCCAGCGTACACCAGGGACATGTGCAGCGGGTTTCGCACCAGGTCATTGATCAGCACCGCAACCCGGCACACGCGCAGCCCTTCCTCGGCAAAGCGCACAAGTTCCGGCGGGGACAGATGATGGGCGAACAGATTGCTGCTCAGCAGGTCGAACGATGCGTCGCGGAAGGGAAGAGCGAGAGCATCTCCGGACACCGCGCGCCGTCCACTGTTCATGAGATGCGACGCGGCGCGATCAAGCGAAGTGATTTGCAGGCTCAATCCACGATGGAGCAAACGTTCGCGAGCGGTCTGTGGGACATATCCAGTGCCGGCGGCTACCTCCAGCAGCGACAGAGATGACGAACTGATTTCCCGCGCCACCCGCCAGACCATGTCTTCAGTTGTGGCCACGCCTCCAAACCAGCGATTGATTCGGCGCAGGTCCGCGAGCGAGGCGGTGATCTCAGCGGGCGTTCCGCAGTCGGTATCAAGCAGTTCGGGCGTGGCCACGCGTTTCATAAGGGCAGTCGTCAGTCTTCGGCAATTCGCTGACAACTGAGAACTGGTAACTGGCTACTGCTTCTGAATGCCCACTGGTTCCTCAGGGAAAGTTTTCGGCCGTAAGCCGCTCCGATTCGCTGATGACCGATGACGACTTCTAGACTTCTGCCAGTTCCTCTTCCAGCAACTGCTTGTTGTAGAGGTCGCTGTAGTATCCGTTACGGGCCAACAGTTCGTCGTGGGTGCCCAGTTCAACGATGCGGCCGGCGTGGAGGACCGCGATCCTGTCGGCATTGCGCACCGTGGAAACGCGATGGGAGATAAAGATCGTAGTCCGGCCCTGCATGACCTCGCGAAGGTGGTTGAGGATCTTGTCCTCGGTGTGGGTATCCACGCTGGAAAGGGCGTCGTCAAGAATCAGAATACGAGGGTTGCGGATAAGGGCGCGCGCGATGGCTGTACGCTGCTTTTGCCCGCCGGACAGAGTGATTCCGCGTTCGCCGACCAGGGTGCGATAGCGCTCAGGAAATTCTTCAATGTCTTGCGCAATGTTGGCCGCCTCGGCTGCAGACCGTACCTCTTCCTCGCTAGCATCGGCCTGGCCAAAAGCGATATTTTCGCGGATGGTTTCGCTGAACAGGAAAGTTTCCTGGGGCACGAAGCCGATCTGGCGGCGCAGCGACTCCAGGGGAAACTCGCGCACCGCCTTGCCATCGATCAGGACGCTTCCTGGGGCAGTATCATAAATGCGCGGGATAAGGCTCACCAGGGTGGTCTTGCCCGAACCGGTGGGGCCAACAATCGCCAGACTGCTGCCCTCGGGAATTCGCAGACTGATGTCGTGCAGCACAGGCACGCCGTTGAAATCGAAGTTCAATCCCCGGAATTCGATCTCTCCCCGGATCTGTGTGGCGCGGGCGCCCTCGCCCGCGGCCTTTACCGCTGGACTGTCTTCAATCTCGGGCTGCTCGACCAGGATTTCGTTGATCCGGCCCATGGATGCAGTCCCGCGCTGGAAGATATTAATGACCCATCCCAGCGCGATCACCGGCCAGGTCAGTTGCACCATGTAGGTATTGAAGGCGACGAAGCCGCCCACTGTTATTTGTCCGTGAAGGACCTCCCGTCCGCCCAGCCACAGCACCAGCACGATGGCCATACCCAGCATGGTCTCCAGGGTAGGCCATAGCATGCCCATCAGCCGCACCAGTTTCAGGCTGCGGTGGATGTATTCTCGATTGGAGGTTTCGAAGGCGGCGATTTCCGGCTCCTCCTGTACATATGCGCGGATCACCCGGGCGCCAGAGAAATTTTCCTGCGCCCGCGCCGAGATTTCAGAAAACATCGCCTGGATTTTCTCGAAGCGCTCATGAATCTGCTTTCCAAAGTACTGCACCGTAATGCTCACCAGCGGCAGCGGCAGGAAAGCATAGAGGGTCAGCTTGGGGCTGATCGAAAGCATGAACGCGAGCGCGCCGGCCGTAAACACGATGGTGTTCGCCGAATACATGATGGCCGGCCCCAGGAGCATGCGGACGGCATTCAGATCGTTGGTGGCCCGGGCCATGATGTCCCCGGTGCGGGTGCGCTGGTAGTAGGAGTAAGAAAGGCTCTCCAGGTGCCGGAACAGATCGTTGCGCAGATCGAACTCAATCTCCCGCGAAATGCCGATCACGATCCAGCGGGTGAGAAACTGGAAGATACCCTTGATGGCCGCCACCCCCAGCAGTTGCAGGGAGTAGACCAGCAGTTTTTCCCGGGTCACACCCGAGCGCAGGCCATCCACGGCATGGCGGAGGACCAGCGGAAACAGGATCCAAACGCCGTTATTGACGAAGACGCAGATTGTGCCGAAGAGATAGCTGCCACGATACTTCTTCAGGTAGGGAAACAGTGGACGCAGGCTTTTGGGCAGCATGTGCTTCTAGTAGATGCAATTCTACCAGCCCAAGCTTCAGCCTGTGAATGTGCGGGATGGACACTCCTCTCCGTCGCCTTTGACTTTGCCTGACCCTAAGGTAACTCGCTGCATCGCCAACTGAGAACCGGGAACTCCGCAACTGAAAACTGGGTTCTAAGGGTAGTTCATCACTGGCCTGTCAGAAATTTGAAACGAGGAACGCTCAGGACACCAACCTCAACAGTCCTTGCCGCGCAGTTCAACTCTCGTGGGCGAGGTCGCCTGCGACACATACCAACCAAGCGCTAGGCCGAATCTCCCTGGAAGGCCAGGACGTACGCCACCAGCAGCAAGACTATCCAGCCCAGCAGGAACACCCAATTCGAAGCCATAAGGTAAACAAACACCGCATTCATGACGACGGCCTCTACGAGGAACCGGCTGCTGGCAGCATCCGGCAAGTCAGGTTGGTCTGGCCGGTCAGGCGCTTGTAGTTCTCCACAATCTCCTGCACCGCATTGAGCCTGCCCAGAGTTGTGAGATGAGCATTGCTGAGCGCCAGCTCGATCTCCGTCATCCAGCAATCGACGGCGGTCTGCACTCCCTGCGCCATTTCTTCGGCGATGGCCAGGACCAGGTCATGGTTGAGGGTTGTACTTGCCATGATTTCCTTTCCAAGAGAGGTAATCGTCGGCCGCCAAGGTTATATGATCCGGATAAAGATGAATGGCTGGCGACCGGCGACAGTTTTACTGGCTCGGCGTTGCTTCCGGGGTCTTCCCCTGCATGCGATTCATGAACCGTTGCTCGTGCTCATTCATGATCGCGGCCAGTTTGGTTTTCTGTTCCGGAGTTAGGACCTGTACCATTTCGGAGCCGGTGCGGGCGTATTGCACAATGAGCTCAGTCATGGCCTGGCTCTGCTGCGACGCCAGGTCGCGGACTTTCGCTTCGTCGAAGTTCCCGCTCATGACCTGTTCCCGCAGCTGCGCGTGCCCCTGGGCCATCTGCAGCATCAGCGGCTGGATGGTTGGTTTTTCCTTGGCCATGATGGCTTTCACCTGCGCCTGCTGCGCATCGCTCAGGTCGAGTTTATGGATGTAGTAACCCATCATGGGTCCGCCGAACATGCCCTGGCCACGCATGTGGGCCCGCTTCATGCCTTGCCCCACCGCGATGGCTGCGACCACCGTTAAAACCAAAACTACGGCCAGAATCTTGAAGTATTTTGCTTTCATCTGTACTCCCCCTCCGGCTCCGCGCCCTGCGCGGGGGCAGGATGCCCTCGCGACAGCTGGCCGGACGCCGACGCTACCAGTATTAGAAGCTCCCTCTGCCGCCGCGGCGGTAAAAAGTCGGTCAAGCGGAGTAAAGTTTTGTAAAGCCTCACCCTTCCAGGGTTGACAATTCTTTACCGCCACATGTCTTCACCGCCACCCGGAAAACGCTGGCGTAGAAGTACAATGAAACCTGTGGACCGCATACTGGTTATCGATGATGACGTTGAGCTGTGCAGCCTGGTGAGCGAGTACCTGGCCCCGGAAGGCTTTCAGGTCGAGTCCGCGGCCGACGGGACGCGCGGGCTGGAGATGGCGCTGAACGGAGAATTTCTGCTGGTGGTGCTCGACGTCATGTTGCCCGGCCTGAATGGTTTCGAAGTGCTGCGGCGGTTGCGCGACAAATCCAGAATCCCCGTTCTGCTGCTGACCGCGCGCGGCGAAGATGTGGACCGCATCGTGGGACTCGAAATCGGCGCCGACGATTATCTTCCCAAGCCTTTCAATCCGCGGGAACTGGTCGCGCGCATCCGCGCCATTCTGCGGCGGACGCGGGCCCCGGAGCGATCGGGAAGTGGGCAGCCTTCAGAGATCCTGCGCGTGGGTGAAGTTGAACTGGACCCCGCCACGCGCACGGTTCTGCAGAAGGGCAAGCCCGTGGAGTTGACTTCAGTCGAATTCAATCTGCTGCATGTGCTGCTGCGCGAGGCCGGGCGTGTAGTCCCCCGCGAGCGCCTGGTGGACATTGTGCTCAGCCGTAAATTCTCTCCTTTTGACCGCAGCATTGACATGCACGTCAGCAAGATCCGCAAGAAGCTGGGAGAGTCCGATTCCGGTCTGGACCACATCAAGACGGTGCGCGGCGTAGGCTACATTTTCACCCGTCCGCAGGAAGTCACAGCCGACAAGGTGAGGAGCGGTGGACAATGAAAAGTCTTTTTCTCAAGATTTTTCTTTCCTACTGGGTGGCCCAGGCTTTATTCGTGGCGCTTGCCATTCTGATCACCGTGGTGATGCGCGAGCGTGGAGAGTCGGCCGCCTGGGACGCGCAGCAAGCCGCTGTCCTCGGCAAAGCAGTGCAGGCGTATGAACACGGGGGCCCGGCCGAAGCCCGGCGCTACTTTGAAGAGGTACGCGATTCTTTTCATGTCAGGGCCTACCTGTTGGACGAAAAAGGCCAGGATGTCTCCGGACGTGATCTGCCGCGCTGGGCGGAGTCTTTGGGAAAAGGAGCCGAACCGCCGCGGCGCGACTTTTGGCAGCACGTGACCCCCAGTCCATTCCGGCGTCAGGTGCAGACTGCCGCCAGCGGACACCGCTACACCCTGGTGGCATTCCTGCCCCCGGGCGGGCCTTTTGGGCCAGGCGGCGTCCCCGGTCTCAGCATTCTTATCGGAATTATTTCGTCGGGCCTGGTGTGTTATTTGCTGGCACGATATCTGACCGCGCCGGTGGTTCGCT
>JBARIF010000641.1:0-12297 GCA_049799615.1 Terriglobales bacterium | reverse complement strand
CCCCGGAAACGGGTGGGACGGCGAACTGCAAAGCTCCCTACCTCGTTCTGCAGTAAGAGTTGGCAAAGTACCCGGGGGAGGGTACGAAGCCGGAGCATCGGGTGCCAACACCCGATGCTCTCTTTTTGTCTTGTCTTTTTTTTAACCTCCGCCTACCTCCCTTATCCAGGTCATCCAGGTCGTCCAATCTTCGATCTATCCTGATCCAGAGGTCCCGCCACATGGGTGCCCTCATCGGGTCAGAACTCGGCCCGTCGGTCTCGGCACGATTCCGTGTTGACGGTAGGACAAGGGATCGAAAATAGGTGTAGGATATCGATGGCCAGCTCAAACAGGCCTTGCAGGGCGCGATTCGGCCGCAAGGCTGGGCGGACGTCACGTTTGACCCGAATCGGTGACGTCGGTCTCAGTGACCCTTTTGGGACTGAGTTGGGGCTTAACCCTGTGGGGGTATTCACGATGAAACAGCGGCAGCGTGGCTTTTCACTTATTGAGCTGTTGATCGTGGTTGCGATTATTCTCATCCTCGCCGCCATTGCCATTCCCAACCTGTTGCGTGCCCGCATAGCGGCCAATGAATCGTCGGCAGTGAGCGGGATCCGTACCATCAACACCGCCGAGGTAACCTATTCGACGGCCTACCCGACGGTAGGATATTCCGCCAACCTGGGCCAACTGGGGCCCGGAGGGCCTGGTTCGACCTGCCCAGCGGGCGGGCCGACTCAAGCCAACGCTTGCCTGATTGACAGCAATTTCTCCAATGCCACGGCTCCGGGTGCGGCGAAGAACGGCTACTACTACGGTGAGGTCGGTGTGGCAGGAAGTGGCGGTACGCTGAACCTGGGCTATGGAGTGGGGTCGGCGCCGGCTTCCTTCAACCAGACCGGAGTGCGCAACTTCTGCTCCGCCGAAGACGGTGTCATTCACTTCAACGTGGGTGCCGCCGGCGCCCCTCCTGTCACCGGTGGGGCGGCCGTTTGCACGGGTGCAGGGTATCCCGTCCTGTAGCAGGCAGTTCGGCGAAAAAAGGGGCTTCACCCTGGGTTGCGATCCGCAGAAAGCCATGCCTGCAAGGGGCACCTGACGATGGTTTCGGTTCAGCCGCTCCGCGCCAGAAGCCAGCGCCAAACTCAAGAACTTGCCGCCAAATATTGTCGCTGATTGCGACAAATAGTGTCAAAATCTCACCCCGCGATCTCTTTCCAGAGTCGACCGCATTCTAAATAATTGTATCTAAGACGTTTAGATAACTGTGGTCAGTGGTATGCAGATTGGCCAGAAAAGTGCCATATCATTCCCGTAATGGAGCGGACAAGCCCAATTCGGAAATCTGCAAAGAACGCAGGATTCTCTTTGATCGAGCTCCTGATCGTCGTGGCAATCATTCTGATAATCGCCGCGGTTGCGATTCCGAACCTGTTGCGGGCGCGTATCGCCGCCAACGAATCCTCAGCGGCAGCCTCGGTTCGCAGTGTCGCGACGGCCGAGGTCACCTATAACGCAGCTTATCCCACGGTGGGTTACGCACTTGCGTTAGCCAACCTGGGCGGCTTGGCCACCGGATGCACTCCGAGTTCGGCCACGGCGTGCCTCATCGACCCCGTGCTTTCGACCGGGGCGAAAAGCGGGTACACGTTCAAGGCTACGGGTTTTCCTTCGGGCGCCAGCGCCATGAATGTCACGTTTGTGGTGGGTTCTGCCCCGTTAGCGTTCAACCAGACGGGTGTCCGCAATTTCTGCATAGCTACCGATGCGGTTCTGCGCAGCAATCCTGGCGTGTCGGGCGGATTGCCGGCCCCGGATGTCGCGACCTGCGTGGCCTACGCGGTCGCTCAATAGACAAACTTCAGTCGGGGTTGCAGCGCCCGGGGCGGGGACTGGAGTCCCGGCCCTTTACTTTCGTAATGCCGCGAATTCAGCCCGCCATTCCAGCCCGCGCTGCGATTGAAATATACTTGGTTTGACACTAGGCGACACCTCGAAAGACGCCTCAGTTCCTGCTATGGCAGCCATTGAAATACTCGGTTTGGAGAAAACCTACAGCGTCGGCTTCTGGCGCAAGAAACCCCGATACGGCTTGCGGCCTCTTCACCTCTCCATCGAAGAAGGAGAGGTTTTCGGCTTTCTGGGGCCCAACGGCGCGGGCAAGACTACCACGCTCAAGCTGCTCATGGGCCTGATCTTCCCGACTGCGGGAACAGCCCGCATTCTGGGCATGGAAATTGACGATCCCAGCATGAAAGCGCAGATCGGATTCCTGCCCGAGCAGCCGTATTTCTACGACTATCTCACCGCCCGCGAATTACTCGAGTACTACGGACAACTTTCAGGGGTTGATGCCAAACAGCTTTCGCGCAAGGTCGATGAAGTCCTGCAGCGAGTGGGGTTGCCGGACGTGGGGGGAGTGCAACTGCGCAAATTTTCCAAGGGCATGCTGCAGCGAGTGGGGATCGCACAGGCCATTCTGCACGAGCCCAAAGTCCTTTTCTTTGACGAGCCGATGTCCGGCCTGGATCCGATGGGCCGCCGTGAAGTTCGCGACCTCATGGAGCAACTCAAGCACGAAGGTAAAACCATTTTCTTCTCCACCCATATTTTGTCGGACGCCGAAGCGCTGTGCGACCGGGTGGCCATTATTCATCAAGGCGAACTACGGGGCGTGGGAGCCGTGGTTGACCTTACCTCCAGCATTCATGGCAGGGTGGAACTGGTATGGCACGGGACGGCAGTGCCGTCATCGTTGCGGGCGCTCGGTGCGGAGTGCTACATCACCGGCAATACAGTGCGGGCAGTCCTTTCCGAGGCCAACCAGGACGCTGCCCTGGAGGCCCTGCGCCGGGAGAGGTTGCGCTTGATCTCGGTGACTCCGGTCCGGACTTCGCTGGAAGATTACTTCATGCAGAAGCTCCAGCCGGCAGGCGCCACGGTGGGAGGGAGGGTATGAGCGCGCGCATCGTACACATCGCTTCCAACACCTTCCGCGAAGCGGTACGCGACCGGGTGCTTTATAACCTGATCGTGTTCGCCCTGCTGATGTCGGGAGCGTCCATCCTGGTGGGCCAGATCTCGATCGACATCGAACGCCTGGTGGTGATCAACCTTGGACTTACGGCGGTCTCACTTTTCGGCGTGGTCATTGCCATCTTCATCGGGATCGGGCTGGTCTCGAAGGAGATCGAGAAACGGACGCTCTATACCGTGCTCTCGCGGCCGGTGCGGCGCTGGGAATTTATTGTAGGCAAATTTTTCGGTCTGGCCGGCACCCTGGTGGTGAACACGTTTTTCATGGCTATCGGGGTCTTCGTCGCCCTGCTTTACGTTTCACACCGTTTTCAGAAGCCGGATGCATGGGTGCTGGTGGCGCTGTATTTCATCATCCTGCAGTTTCTGATCATCACCTCCCTGACCTTGTTCTTTTCTTCGTTCTCTTCGCCGCTGCTCTCGGCGGTGTTTGCGTTTTCGCTGTTTGTGATTGGCAGCTTTGCCGAGGACTTGCGCGGATTCGCCGGCATAAGCCAGGGCATAACGCGCTGGCTGGCGACCGCTGCGGCGTACCTAGTGCCCAATTTTTCCGCGCTGAATGTCGTCAGTTCGGTGGCCCACTCCAACCCGGTCGCGGGGCAACTCATCCTCTACAACAGTGCCTACGCTCTGGTTTACGCCACGGTGGCCATCTCCGGGGCGGTGCTGGTCTTTGAACACCGGAACCTGAAATGAGCCGGTCACGGCAAGTCACGGTCGTGTTCAGTGTCCTTCTGGCGGGTTGTCTCGCTGGGTCGGTACTTCTATTGCGCCGTCTCGACCAGGTCAGGAGCGGCGCCACTCTGGAAGAAGTTCTCTACATCTCCTCGCCCAAAGCGCTTAAGCGATTGAGTCTAGGCTACGATGGCCTTCTGGCTGACATCTACTGGACGAGGGCGGTGCAGTACTTTGGCAACCGGCATCACGGAGGCGCTCAGCGCTACGATTTGCTGGCACCGCTGTTAGAGATCACTACCGCTCTCGATCCTCACCTGCTGGTGGCGTACGAATACGGCACCAATTTTCTGGCTCCGGAGCCACCCGGCGGAGGCGGCATGCCCGAGCGCGCCATCCAGTTGGAAGAATTCGGCATCCGCAACAATCCCGATGAGTGGCGCCTCTACTACAACGAAGGATTCATCCGCTACATGGAGTTGAAAGACTACGCGGGCGCGGCTGAAGTATTTGCCCGCGGGGCGCGCGTGCCCAACGCTCACCCCTTCCTGGCCATTCTTGCCGGCAAGATGGCGGAACATGTTGGTGATCAACAGCTGGCCCGAATGATGTGGAGTACCACCTACCAGACGACCAAGGATAACAATGTGCGGGCCAACGCCGCCGCTCATCTGCGGGCGCTGCAAGTCGATGAAGATGTCGCCACCCTTGAAGCACTGGCCGGACGCTACGAACAGCAGACCGGGCGCTTCCCTGCCAGCTTTGCCGAACTGGAGGCCGCGGGACTGCTGCGTGGCATACCCCGCGACCCGCTCGGCCATCCCTACCAACTAAGGTCCGAAGGCCGTGTGGAACTGCTCACACCCGACGACTTTCCCTTCATCCAAAAGGGCACGCCCCCGGGATACGTAGCGCCACTGGCACCCAAGTTTCTACCCATGGATTAAGATGTGGGCGCGAGCGTCCGGCTCGTGCCGGGCCATGCCTACTCGTGCGGGCTATTCCTGGCTTGGAATCTATCGTACGGTGCAGCACTAGCGAGGACGCTCGCGCCCACACAAGTAGCCCATTCGTGCCATTCCCATGCCGCCGCGAAAACGTTAGGCTGTGTTTGAGCAGACTTCGGGGGAGGGCTGTTCGACGAGCGTCCCATGACTCTATGAGTCTGGGACGTTTTCGTTTGTGGGAGAGATTAGAGTAGCGCCGCGGTTGCGAAGGTGTCCTGCCCTCCCTGTGGAGGGCGAGGATGCCCTCCGGACAGCCGGCGGGACGCCGGCGCTACTTTTTCTGTCGCGCGGCGGTTTACAATATCGTTAACTGGACAGAGGAAACACAGCGCGGTCATTTCCCAGCGCGGCTCTGACTTTGGTTTGTTCCTGGTGAAAGCAAACTCCATAGCTCCCGGGTTTCTCTCTCTTCTGCTCACGCTGCTGCCGGCGTTTGCCGCGAACTCAACTCCTGACGTTCACGCCATCGCTCAGGCCGTGGACAACCACTACAACCATCTGCGAACTCTGCAGGCTGAATTTAGCGAGAGCTACCGCGCGGCTGGAATCGAGCGCTCCGAGTCGGGATCGCTGTGGCTGAAAAAACCTGGCAAGATGCGCTGGGAGTACCGTTCTCCCAGGGAAAAGCTCTTCCTGAGCGATGGCAAAGATGCCTGGTTTTATATTCCCGGCGACCGGCAGGTGCGGCGGACTTCGGTCAAGAAGCTGGATGATCTGCGATCGCCCCTGGGATTTCTGCTGGGCAAAACCCGCCTGGAAAAGGAGTTGGACGGCCTGTCAGTCGCGCCCGATGTGGCTCCTCAGACTCCAGGGGACACGGTTCTGCGCGGCGTGCCCAGGGCCATGGCGGACCGGATCAACGAAGTTGTCCTTGAGATCACTCCCGATTACCGCATTGCCCGCATCCAATTTGAAGAGGCGGATGGGTCAGTAACGGAGTACCGATTCAGTGAGCAGCGGGAGAATGTGGAATTCGCCGACCAGCGTTTTCGCTTTAACCCGCCGCCCGGAGTTGAGATCGTCGACGGCAGCTTTGGACAATAAAATGTCAAGCGTCCTGTTATCATTGATTTGCATTGTTTTTGATAGGTTTTACTTAAGGCAAGACTGAGGGGTTACCAGCGGTACCTGCCTGGCGCACTCGTTAGGGCATATTCACGACTTGTTAATGCTTCCGAATGCTAGACTTGGGTGGGAAGAGGGGTAACACGACCAGGACATGGCCCAATTTCTGGTAAAAGTCGCGGATGATCGCGGGCACCTGGCGCAGCAGGTAGAGCATGGTTACTCGGAATCCGAAGTGCGTGAGAGGTTTGTGCAACAAGGTTACCTGGTCTATTGGGTAAAACCTCGGGGGCTTTTTTCGGGGGGGAAGCTGCAGTTCGGCGGACGGAAAGTCCGGCAAAGCCAGTTTGTAATTTTCAATCAACAGTTTCTGACCCTGATTAAGGCCGGGCTGCCCATCCTGAATTCGCTCGATCTGCTGATCAAACGGCAGAAGGACGCGAACCTGAAGGCCTGGCTGCAGAATGTTCGGGAACGGGTCAAGAGCGGCGAACTGCTGTCTGATTCGTTCGCCGCGCAGGGCGTATTTCCCCGGATCTACACCACCACGCTGATGGCGGGTGAAAAGAGCGGCAACATGGAAGAAGTGCTCGGCCGATATATCGCGTTTCAGCGGCTGGCCCTGACTTTCAAAAAGAAGCTGGCCGTGTCGCTGGTGTATCCCGCGCTGCTGGTAACCATGGTGATGGTCATGCTGGTATTTCTGGTGACCTACGTAGTGCCCGAGTTTGCCAAACTCTTTGAAAACCTTAATGCGCAATTGCCCACCATCACGGTCATCATGCTGGCTATAGGCACGAGGGCGCAGAGGTATGGTCCTTACGTGGGCGCCGCGGTCGTGGTGGCGGGAGTCCTTTTCTGGCGCTGGAAGAACACGGACCGCGGAGCCGAGCGCATTGATGCGGCGATTTTGAAAATGCCCCTGTTGGGCGACATCTGGCTGAAGTATCAGGTGGCCAACTTTTCGCGCATGCTTTCGACTCTGCTGGCCGGGGGACTGCCCCTGGTGCCCTCGCTCGAGACGGCCGGGGCTTCGATGAGCAGCCGGCGCATTCTGAACGGCATCGCAGAAGCCGCCGTCCGGGTGCGCGAGGGCCAGACCCTTTCGGGCAGCCTGGAGCAGCAGAAAATGTTTCCCGATCTTTCGGTGGAAATGATCGAAGTCGGCGAATCCACCGGGGCCTTGCCGGCTATGCTGAATTCGGTGGCTGAATTCTATGAAGAGGACGTACAGACCGCGCTGGGAGCGACCATGGCGTTGATCGAGCCGGTCATTCTCATCATTATGGCGGTCTTCGTAGGCGGAGTACTGATTTCGCTTTATATGCCGATCTTCTCCTTAGGTTCGAATATTCACTAAGGCTCGAGTATTCGAGAGCGGGATGGTTTGCAGGAAGAGTTGGAAATGGCAAAAATCGCAGAGACGAAACCGATCGTCGCACACGGAGGGAATGGAGGAGCCCGGCTGGCGCCCGCGCCCCACGTGGACGACTTGGCCAAGGCCCAGGACATAGCCCGGCGCTACCGCTGCGAGTTCATCGACCTGCACAACTTCCAGCTCCACCACGACCTGTTCAAGAAGATCCCGGTTGACCTGATGTTCCGCTACAACTTCATTCCACTGGATGAAACCGAAGATGGGCGTCTGGCCATCGCCATCGCCGATCCCAGCCAGCTGATGATGATCGACGAGATCAGCCTGCTGCTGGGCAAGCGCATCCTGACCAAGGTTTCCACCCTGGCGCAGATCAGCGAAATCCTCAAGAAGACGGAACAGTCCAAGCGCGTGCTGGAAGAAGCCAGCGAAGGCTTCACCCTGGCGGTCGTGTCCGAAGACGAGGCTGGCGGCGAAGACAGCATCTCCATCGACCGACTGACCGCGCAAGGCGACATCAGCCCCATCATCCGCCTGGTCGATACCACGATTTTTACCGCGCTGCAACGCCGGGCCAGTGACATCCACATCGAAACCCGCGACGATTCGGTGTGCATCAAGTTCCGCATTGACGGCGTGCTGACCCAGGCTATGCCGCCCATCGGCAAGGAGCATCACTCGACCATCATTTCGCGCATCAAGGTGATGAGCGAACTGGATATCTCCGAACGCCGCGTCCCGCAGGACGGCCGCTTCCGGGTGAAGTACGGCAATCCCGAGCGCCCCATCGACTTCCGCGTGTCCATCATGCCCTCGATTCACGGCGAGGACGCTGTGCTGCGCGTGCTCGACAAAGAGTCGATGAGCGAGAAGTTTCACAAGCTGGTGCTCGACGTGGTGGGCTTTGACGCGGATGATTTGAAAAAGTTCCGCCGCTACATCGCCGAGCCTTACGGCATGGTGCTGGTCACCGGGCCTACAGGCAGCGGCAAGACCACCACGCTGTACGCCGCGGTCAGCGAGATCAAGACCGAAGAAGACAAGATCATCACTATTGAAGATCCGGTGGAATATCAGATTCGGGGCATTACCCAGATTCCGGTCAACGAAAAGAAGGGCCTTACTTTCGCCCGCGGGCTGCGTTCCATTCTGCGCCACGATCCGGACAAGATCATGGTGGGCGAAATCCGCGACACCGAAACCGCCCAGATTGCCATTCAATCGGCGCTTACCGGACACCTGGTGTTCACCACTGTCCACGCCAACAACGTGGTGGACGTGATTGGCCGCTTTCTGAATATGGGGGTCGAGCCTTACAACTTTGTTTCCGCCCTGAACTGTATTCTGGCGCAGCGGCTGGTTCGGCTGATCTGCGAATCCTGCCGCACGGTGGTGCATTATCCGTCGGAAGTCCTGGAAGCCAGCGGCCTCGATCCGGGACAATGGTCGCAGGTGCCATTCTACGAAGGCCAGGGCTGCATTGAGTGCGCGGGCACGGGCTTCCGCGGCCGCACCGCGATCCATGAACTACTCGACCTCAGCGACCGCATTCGCGAGATGATTCTGGTCAAGAAGCCGACGTCGGAGATCCGCCGCGCCGCCCGCGAAGAGGGCATGCGTTTCCTGCGTGAGTCGGCGCTCGACAAAGTCAGGCTGGGCATGACCACGCTGAAGGAAATCAACAAAGTCACATTCATCGAAAATATGCGGTAGAGCGGGAGGGGACGTCGGACGTCGGCCCTCAGGCGTCAGCAAGAGCCGAGCTCGAGCCCAGCCGTGGTTCGGCGCCGAGGGCTGAAGCCTGAGGTCCGAGAGCTGGGGTCCGACGTCGGAGGTCCGGTGTCAGCAGTGCCCTTCCGGCTATTGTGGTGGCACGCCCGGCCGCGGTTTACTTGTTAAGATAAGCCCAAGAGATGAGCGCTTTTCCAAAGTCCGGATCCAGGCCGAAACTGGCTTGCGAAATTTCTGCTGACCGCGTACTGGTGGGCCGGGTTTCCGAGAATGGCGGTAGCACTCTGGAAGCCTGCGCGTCGAACGAACTCGCCCCCGGCTGCGTGGTTCCCGACCTCATCGAAAACAATCTGCGGCAGCCCGACGCGGTGTACGAAATCATTCGCGACACCCTCGGCAGCGTGGGCGGCCGGTCGCATGACGTTATCGCAGTGTTGCCCGATGCCGCCGTCCGGGTGGTGCTGCTCGACTTCGAGACGCTGCCTTCCAAGCGCGATGAAGCCGAAGGCGTGGTCCGCTTCCGGCTTAAGAAATCGCTGCCTTTCGATGTGGACAAAGCCAAGGTCTCCTACCATGTGCAGCCCTCCAGCGCGGGCGTACGCGTGATCGCGGCCGTGGCGCTGGCCAACGTGGTCGAGGATTACGAAGCGGCCTTTCGCCAGGCCGGTTACCAGCCCGGAGTGGTGATGCCTTCCATGCTGGCGGCGCTGGGAGCGGCCCACGCGCAACAGCCTTCACTGATCATCAAGGTGGATGCCCGCACCACCAGCATTGCGATCCTCGACGGTCCGCAACTATTGCTGTTTCGCACCCTGGAGAATATGCGTGGGGTCACTATTACCGGCGAGCAACTGGCGGAGGAAGTCTATCCTTCGGTGGTATTCTTTCAGGATACCTACCACTTGAATATTGGCCGGATTTTTGTGGCGGGCCTGCCCGAATCGGGCGGCGCCGCACCGGCGCTGAAGGCCCAGACCGGCGCCCAGGTTTCCGACCTGGTCACCTCCTCGCAACTGGGCGGAGGAGTCGGTTCGATCCCGAGGTGGCGAATGGCCGGAGTGGTGGGGGCCCTGCTTTCCTGATATGCGCGTTGAAATCAATCTCGCCAGCCATCCCTACGAAGACTCCGGCCCTTTGTGGCTGCGCTGGGGTGGGGCTGTGGCCGCATTGAGCCTTCTTACCCTGATCCTGCTGTACAGCGCGGTGTCGGGCTGGGTTGCGGCGGGTAAAGACCGCAGCCTGATCGAGCAGCGCCGGCAGCAGATTGAGGCCCGTGATCAGCAGAAAGCGAAGGCCGAGGCAATCCTCAACCTGCCCGCCAATCGCGGCACCCGCGACCGCGCCCAGTTTCTCAACGATCTGTTTCAGCGCAAGTCGTTCTCCTGGACCCAGGTCTTCGCCGACCTGGAGCGGGTGATGCCGCCCCGGCTGCACGTGGTTTCCATCCAGCCGGGAAAGGCCAGCGACAACCAGCTGCAAATCAAGCTGGTAGTGGCGGGCGAATCGCGTGACCGCGCCCTCGAGCTGGTGCGCAAGATGGAAGGTTCGCAGCACTTCCAGCAAACTCAAATCGAACAGGAATCTACCCGGACCGGACAGACCCCCGGCGACAACGTTGAATTTGAGCTCAGCGCCCTGTATGTGCCTGAAATCGAGAGTGAAAAGGGGGGCGCGCACTGATGGCCGAAACCCCCGATTTCCGGAAGAAGGCGAAGATCGCGATTGCAGCCCTGCTGGCGATAGACATCGCCGCCGTCCTCCTGCTGGTTTCTCCCCTGGTCGGTTCGGAGAGCTCCCGCCGTGAACAACTGGACCAGTTGTGGCAGGAGCTGCAGCGCAAAACGCACGAGGTCGAACCGCTCAGGGATGTGGACAAAAAGATCGCGGTGGCCAGCCAGCAGATCGACGAGTTTTACAAGACCCGGCTGCCCGCGCAGGATTCGGCGATCTATGAGGAACTAGGCAAGGTGGCGAAGCAGAGCGGGGTCAAGATCGGACAGATTCGCTCCAAGGCCAAGGACACCGACCCGGTGGGCCTGCGCCCGGTGGAGATCCAGGCGGACTTTTCCGGAGACTATCTGCAGCTGGTGCGCTTCATCAATTCGATCGAGCGTGACCCGCTGTTCTTTATCATTGACAGCGTGGACCTGGGAGGCGAGCAGTCGGGCGTGGTCAAGCTGCAATTGAAACTGGAAACATATCAGAGGGCGAGCGGCTAGATGCAGCTGGGAACAGAAAACCGGAACAAGACCATTGCGGCGGTCGCCTTGGCGATAGTAGCGCTGGTGATGGTGGTCGTGCGTTTTTTCCCCAGCTCGCCCGCGTCGGCCAAGACTCCCACCCCGGTCGTGGCTTCCCCAACCGGAACACAGCGGACAGTGGCGGTGAGGCCCAGGCCGGCGAAAAAATCCGGTAGCGCGCCCCTGCGTTCACTTGATCCCACCCTGCGCTACGACTGGCTGAAGGCCAGCGAGGACACCCAGTACAAAGGTACGGGACGAAACATTTTCCGGGCGGAAGTCGAGATTCCAAAGCCCATCGTGCCCGTACAGAAGCAGCCGGTTGCGGTCGTCCCGCAGGGCCCTCCTCCGCCGCCGCCCATCAATCTCAAGTTTTTCGGTTTTGCCAACAAGCCGGGCGAGCCCAAAAAGGTTTTTCTTTCCCAGGGTGAGGACGTTTTCATCGCCGGAGAGGGCGACATCATCGATCGCCGCTACCGGATTCTGCACATTACGCCGGTCTCGGTGGAAGTGGAAGATGTGCTGAACAATAACCGGCAGAGTATTCCGTTGACGCAGGGATAGAAGCAGTCGTCGGTCGTCAGTCTTCAGTCGTCGGCCACGCCGGCGGACTATCGATATTTACCGAAGACCATCGGCTAGGGGAAAGAACTCATGGTTCGCCATCTGCATGATTGCCGCTCTCATCAGGGTCCCCGCCACTCGGAACGCGGTTACATCCTGCTCATGCTGATGCTGTTCGTGACCTTGCTGGTGATCGCCGCCGGCGTGGCTGCTCCTACCCTCGCTTTCCGGGTGCGGCGCGATCGCGAAGAGGAGATGATCCACCGGGGAACGCAGTACTCGCGGGCGATTCAACACTATGTCAAGAAAACCGGGCGCTACCCCAGTCGCCTCGAAGACCTGGAGAACACCAACAATATTCGCTTCCTGCGGCGGCGTTACAAGGACCCCATCACGGGCAAGGATTTCAAATTGCTGCACGTGGGAGAAGTACAGCTCGCCAGTTCGCCTGGCATAGCCGGAGCCAGTCCCATCGGGGGTCCCGCAACCCAGTCTGGGGGAGCGGCCCTTCAGGGAGCAGCCAGCACCATGCTTGGAGGGGCCGCCACCCAGACCGCGCCGGGTGCTATCGCGGCCACCGCTGCAACTCCGGGCGCCAGCCCAGCCGGTGGCTCTGGCT
>JBARIF010000640.1:0-15275 GCA_049799615.1 Terriglobales bacterium | reverse complement strand
ATCGAGGCTGCTCTTTCCGTTGTTATCGGGAACAATCTCGCCCAGGTTCTGGGCACGCCCTTCCGGCGTGATGGCCCACAGCACGTAGGTCAGGAACTGCGGACCTACGCGGCTTGCCGGCCCCAGCCTGGAGAGATCCACATTGACCTGCAGGCGTCCGTTCTTGCTTTCCACCTTGGCTTTGCCAGTCGCTTCCGGCATAAGGCTCGTGCCTTTCACGTCCACGGTGGTGGAGCCGCCGCGATGGCGATAGTTCACCGCCTTCGTGGTCCGCGACACCACGTTCACGCGGAACACCGGGGTCTGATCCATCGGCTCTACCGGAGGGTTCTCCTGCTGGGCCAAGGCGAACCCCGCCAGCAGCATCGTGCAAATCGAGACTGCGAATTTCTTCATGATTGCTTCCTTCTTTTTGGCACAGTTTGCTACCCACGACCGCGAAGGGTCTCATTAGATTTTGGCGCTTCCCGGCCTAATTCCGGAAGTGTCTTCGCAAGCACCACGCCGGCAAGCCGGAGGTGCGTAGACCCGGACACCCCTGCGCGAGCCAGGCCGAGGCTACCAAGCCCCCGGGGGATGCCCGGAACCCTTGCCTGACATGGGTTTCAGCCCACGGCGGCGGCACATGGGTAACCCATGCCGGTTACCATAATGTGCAGCAACTTGCGCTTGCAAGCCCGGCTGAGGCTCCGGGAATCTCCCCTAAGATCCCTTCCTTGCAGTGGCTTACAGAAGTCAACGTTGTTGGCGGGCAAGCTGCAATCGGTATTCATGCCTGCTCGCCCAGGGGCATAGATCGGGGTGCCATTTTGTGGAAGCTGACGGGCAATAACGCAGTGACCAAGCCTGGGCATTCGCTCCTTCCCGCGCTCATCATTTTGTTTCTGGTTTCCTACGGCCTGCTGACCATGCTGGTGGTGGAGCAGGGGCGAACCATTGAGTCGCAGCGCGGCCTCATTGAGATGCTGTTCAGCGATAGCGTCGAGTTGACCGGCATGAAAGGGAAGGAAAATCAGAGACGGCAGTCCGAGGCCCAGGCGCGGGCCCACTCCCAGATGAAACCGCCCCCGGCACAGGCGGCGCCACCACGAGTTCCCCAGGTGCAGTCCCCGTCGTCCAACCCGCCGCAGGCGGGTGGTGCGAAGAGTCAGAGCACAAGCAAGTTCGCGAGACCGCTTCCTCAGAAGCCTCCCAAGAGCACGGCTGACCAGGATGACGAGCGCAGGATGCTGATCTCGATCTAGATTTCGGGGCCAGGTTTTAGGAAAAAGTTGCTCCCCATGAAGGTATTCGCGACATTACTGTTGTCGGCTTCGCTCTACGGCTCGTATCGCATTCCACCGCAGCCCAAGCCGCCCGTCGAACGCACCGCGGCCAAGCGCCCCGCCCGCAAGGGAGGCCAATGGTACTTCGCGGAAAACGGCCACGCCGTTTACTGCTTCGGCCCGGTCAGGTTTCTGCCCCAGGCCAAAGGCGGACTGCAACGCGTCGCTACTTTTTGCCAGGGCGACAAGAACATGGTCCCGCTGAAAGATTAAGAGCGGCTTCCAGTTTCTGGCTTCTGGCTTTTAGCTTCTAGCTGGAAGCTCCCTACCAGGCATGAACTCCCCAAATCCTATACATTTTTATTATGCCCAAGTTTGAGAAGCATATCTTCATCTGCGGCAACCAGCGTCCGGCGGGTGCCCCGCGTCCCTGCTGCGATCCCGCGGGCCAGGCTGAACTGCAGAAGTCATTCAAGGAAAAGCTCGCGGCGCGGGGACTCAAGGGAAAGGTGCGGGCCAACCAGTCCGGCTGCCTCGATCAATGCGAGCACGGCCCCAACCTGGTGATCTATCCGGACGCAATCTGGTACGGCCGGGTTACGCTGGACGATGTGGATGAGATTATCGAGTCGCACATCCTGGGAGGAAATCCGGTCGAGCGATTGACGCTGCCCGACTCCTGCCTCAACACCACCTGCGAGCACAGAATGCCGAAGGCGGTAACCAAGGTCTAGCCGCCTCGATGGCGGATGCAACGCTAAAGATGGTAGGCGCGGCAGGAATTGAACCTGCAACCGTCGGATTAGAAATCCGATGCTCTATCCGTTTGAGCTACGCGCCCATTTCCTGCTAAAGGCCACGCCATAAACCTACAGGCGGGTGTCTCAAAGAGTGTCAGCGCTGTCGGGAGCTCGTGTCAGCTATGGCTCCAGTGGGGTCTTTAATTTACCACCTTCGGACCTGTCTTTTAAGATAACAGCGAGCTCACGCTTTCAAGAAACCATCGTCCGAACCCAAGGTGGTGCCGGGTGAAGTCACGAATGCCGGCCTCGGCAACCCCTTCGGTCGCGAACACGTAAGGGCGCCGAACTCGCTCACTGTCGATCCGCGCTCCACGTGCCCTTTCCGGTTTGCCCGGACCCCGCGCACGACCACGAACCCGAAGCGTGAGCGCCCTGCTGTACACGCCTTGACGACTGGAAGGAGCCAACAAACTTGCAGGTGACATCCGCCACCCCGAGTGAACCGCTGAAAGTCGCCGAGCCGGAAGAATCCACGCTTCCCGTGCCCGCTCCGGGATCTGTCACGGTAATGTCACCTTTGGCCACGGAAAATGCAACCGATCCCTTCGCAGGGTTGCCCGCAAAGGCCCCGTCGTACGTCCCCTGATACGAACCATCGTACTTGCTGCTGGCGGGCGTCTGACCAAACATGGTCGACGCGACGGCATAGATGCCGACCATCACCGCAACATATAAGAGCGAAGGCACTCGATGTCCCATGATCTTCATTTGTCATGCTCCAATCTGTAGTTGGCTACCTAAATCATTCAAAACTCTGAAAAACGGCGAGACACTAATTTTCTAAACCACACCTCTGCTGCTCGCAAGGACTTTGATGGTTTTCGGGCACTCGGCAGTTACGGCTTGACACCTGTTACGCCCTCGGGGCAGAATCCGCTGGTTCCGTCAAGAGACAGAACAATCTCCCAGACATTTTTCCCACGATTTGTCCTATGAATCACCGGTCACTTCCGGCGGGCCTCCCGTTGTGGGTGGATGGGGACGTTGTCAAATAGAAACCCTTGACGAGCAAGGAGAGTTTCGTATGAAAAGCGCCAAGGCAGAATCACTCAAAACACCAAGACTGCAGTTGTTCGCATCGACTCTGTTCACCTCGCTGATTCTTTTGTCATTTCTGATGGTGGGAACGATGCTTGCGCAGAACCAATCGGTATCTGTGCAAGTCGGCGCCGAAGATCGGGCCGCCGGCACCTACGGCACATCAAACTTCCGGTATCACATCCTTCCGGCGAGGACCTTGGCCGGAAGTGCTGCTCGAAATGCCCGCACCACCAAGCTCTCCCCCCGGACTTCCGCACCCAGCTCTTCTTCCGGCGGGTTCTTTCCGGCCGACCTGACGCGTGGCGTCGGCCCGGTGATCAAGCGGGCGGTATTCCACGACATTGATTTCGACTGCGCTGAGTCCTGCTGGGGAAAACCGAGCGCTTTTCTCAACGACCTTGGGCAAAGCACCTTCATCCACGTGGTCGATCGCTACGTTGGTGCGACCGGCAACGGGCGATATACCGTGGGCGCAAACGTCTCCGCCAGCGCGTCTCTTTTCACCAACACGCTGGGCCAGAATGATGTCCTCGCCATCGTGCATGCTGCGGCAGCCAAACTCGGTAAGACCGGCTATGGCCATATCTACCATCTATTTCTTCCCAATGGCGTCGATACCTGCTTCGACCAGACCAACATCTGCTATTCGCCCGACAACCCGTCTTCGTTCGCGTTCTGCGGGTACCATGGCAGCGTGACCTACAGTGATATCGGGCACGTGCTGCTCACTGTCGAACCCTTTCAAAACGTCGATGGATGCTCCGTCGCCACCCCCAGCCCAAACGGTGCGCTGGTCGATTCGACCGCCAATGTTCTCTCCCACGAAACTTTCGAGACCCTCACCGACCCGGATCCGCCAGCCACCTTTGACGATCTGTTCAACGGAAACTTCGGATGGCTCGCCTTAAATTCACTGGTTGAGTTTGGCGAGGAAATCGCTGATATATGCGAAGATCCTTTCTTCGGGTACAACCCGGTCACGCTCAACGGCAAGAGCTACGAGATTCAGCCGGAGTATTCAAACAAATTCCACACCTGTGCCTTCGTGCCTTAGAAGGGGTGCGAGTGCGGGCGGTATGCTGATCGACGTTCCGCCTTCAACCAAGAACCATCCAGGCCTTGTCCGGCCGGGCGGGTGAGGGCACCCATCCCTACGCGGTCTGCGCTGGCCAGATGCTGGGAGTACATGTCCCGATTTTCTGCGGGTCATGACCGGACATCACATGGTTTAACCCTCATTTCCTGTGACAATAGAGGAATGAGACCTTCCTGGAATAGGGTGCTGTCCGCTAGCGGCGCGCTGGCCCTGGCGCTCGCCTGCGCCAATTGTGGCGGAGGCCTGAGCGGTTCGACCATTGGCTCGGGAGGCAGCGGTAGCGGTTCGGGCGGCGGTAGTGGTTCCGGCGGTGGGGGCAACAACCAGAGCGCCTGCAGCGCGATGAGCGCAGGACAGGGCGCCAGCCTCAACGGGTTTCGCCCCTTCAGCAGCGACAGCCTCTGGAACCAGGATATTTCCGGTGCGGCGGTCGATCCGAACTCGACTGCCATAATCAATTTCATCGGGTCGAGCGTTGGGATGCATGCCGATTTTGGCTCGGGACAGTACCAGGGCTCGAATATCGGCATTCCCTACTCGGTGGTGGGCGGGTCGCAGGCGCCGGTCGGCATTACTTTCACCGCTTATGGTTCCGAGAGCGATCCCGGGCCGATGCCGGTACCGGGAAATGCGCCGATCGAGGGCGATCCCAATCCGGGCAATGGCGATCGCCATGTGCTCGTGCTCGATAACAGCAATTGTTTTCTCTACGAACTGTTCGGCGCTGCTCCCAACAGCAACGGGAGCTGGAATGCCGCTTCGGCGGCGGTTTGGGACCTTCTCAGTGACGGCAACACGCAGCGTCCCTGGACATGGACGTCAGCCGATGCCGCTGGCCTGCCAATTTTCCCCGGCCTGGTGCGTTATGACGAAGTGGCGGCTGGACAGATTCAGCACGCCATTCGCGTCACCCTGCAGGACAGCCAGGCGGCGGCGGTGCTGCCCGCCACACACTGGGCGGCGAACTCCACCAGCGCCAATGCGCCCCCTATGGGCATGCGGATGCGTCTGAAAGCCAACTACGATATTTCCGGATTTTCTCCTCAGGTGCAGGTCATCCTGTCCGCCATGAAGAAGTACGGCCTGATCATGGCTGACAATGGCAGCTCTATGTACATCAGCGGCGCGCCCGACAGCCGCTGGGACAACGACGCCCTGCACAACCTCGGACAGGTTCCGGCCTCTGCATTTGAAGTCGTAAAGATGGATGCGGTTTACACCGGATCGAACGTGCCGCAGGGCGCGGCCCCGACCATCAACAGCTTCACCGCGACACCCACCAGCGTGAGCGCGGGCGGCAACGTGACCTTGTCCTGGGATGTCAGCAATACCTCTTACGTTGTCGTCACGCCGCAAGCGGGCGCGGTGCGAGGAACCAGCGTGGTTGTGCAGCCCGGCCAGACCACTACTTACAAGCTGTATGCCACCAACCAGTACGGACGCACCACGGGGACCGTCACAGTAACGGTGCCGTAGGAACATGTAGGCGCGAGCGTCCCGCTCGTGCAGGGTCGGCACAGGCTAAGTGGATTGGTAGGGTCGCTGGTTTAATCGACACGCGCTCCGACAACACATTCACTGTCGCCCGCACGAGCGGGACGCTCGCGCCCACATTGATTCAGAAGAGTTTTTCCTGCCTCCGAAGATTTCCGAAAGAGCCGATGTTAGCCAGGGCAAAATTGAAGCGGAACTGGTTTTCGTTGCGGACCGACCCCAGGGCGAAGCGACGGTATTCGACGCTCAGGCCACAGCAGTCCCAGTTGTAGGCGGCTTGCACCGCCGCATACTGCAGAAAACCCAGGTTGGCATCGAAGCCCAGGTTGGTCGCTCCACTGAATCCCCGCTTGTTGGGTTGTCCATAGCCAAACAGAATCCGGAACTGATTGAAAACCTGCTGTCCAGGAGAGTTCGGAGTATCGCTGGGTGCCCGGAGGTATGCATCTCCACCGCCTATGGTATATGGACCAAAACGATAGTTCATGAACGCAGTGCTGGCATTGATCCGGCTTTGTTTGAAATCGTAGTCGATGTCCCATTCCGCTTCACTCCGGCTGGTGGCCTGGAATTTGAGCCGTGAGACCAGGGGTGAGAGTCGCCGGGCCTCGGTCAGGAAAGCGATACCGGTAAAGTCCGCCGTCGTGGTGAACACATTCCTCTGCCCCGGCACTAGGGCCCCGCCGAAGGTGGGATCAAGAAAGTATTTCTGGCCCAGCTCCCAGGTGACGACTTCCCGCACCCGCGGCTCAGCCTGACAGGGAATTCCTCCGCGATCCAGTTGCCGCTCCCAGGGAACCGGACTCTCCGCCGCGGGATGACCGATGATAAGCGACGCCATGCCGGTAGCGTCGCAGTCCTCTGGTTTCTCCGAAGTACGTTTAGCATAGAGCCGGTTGACTACCGCATATTCGACTTCATTGGTATTGCTCAGAATGTCGCGCTCGTCAAAACGCAGAATCCGGGAAAAGTTATCCACTCCGGTGACGTAGCGATAAATGGCGCGCGGCTCGATGACGTGTTTCCATTTACGACCCAAGAATTCGCGGTCGTAAACCCGCTCCAGGGCGGGCGGACGAATTTCCACCGATCCTTCGACCGCCCTGCGATTGATGACGTTGCTCTCGGCCACACCCACTCCGCCGCTGCTGGGGATGAGTTGCTGGGTGTAAAAGGTTTCGCGTAGGGACAACTCCGGTCGCACCGACCAAGCGTGCAGCACCAGCGGAAGAGAGAGCCCCGGGTGGAGGTCAAAGCGTCCGACCAGGGGCGCGGTTCGAAACTTGGGTTCGCTGCGGGAGAGTCCCTCAGCGGCAACGTCGTAGGACCAGTAAAGCGGCGAGTGCTCGATGGCGTGGTCCACACTGGAAGACTCGAAACTGGGGGCATGCAGAATGGTGATCACATCGCCCGGAGTCGTGCTCTCAAAGTTCTGATAACGCTGCGTTGATCCGTTGTAGAAAAAACCGCGGGTGGCGTTGGAGAGAAAGGCCTCCGACTTCACCTCCGAGTTCACCGCCTGGCTGAAGACGTCATTAAAGGCGAGGCGAAAAACAAAGGAACTCAGATAGTCGATGCTGGCGACGCCGCGGAAGTTATGCCCAAAGCTATCTTCGGCGCTTAGCTTCACCTCGTGCCCGCCCTGGTCCACCGGTGGAGTTCCGATGCCCCGGTCGAAGACCCCAAAATAGTTCAGGTACACATAGGACTTTTCACTGGGACGGGCGCGAAACTCAATCTGCGGCGCCCATCCCCGCCGCGTGAAATACTCGGCCCCGGCGGTAAGGTCCATGCTGCGATTGATGGCCCAGAAAAAGGAGTCTCCAAAGATCGTCCCTTTGATCGAAGACCTACCGATGTTAGGGATGAGAAACCCGGTCTGCCTGGGCTCGCGCTCCACCGGGTGGGTGGCGAAGGGAAAATAAAGGACCGGAACGCCCTCAATCCGGAAAGTGCTGTGATAAATGGTGGCATTCCCGCCCACTTCCACCACAATCTTGTGCGCGTTGAACTCCCACTTGGGGCGGGGCAGTTCGCAGGTGGTGATGGTTCCATCGTAAACGACATAGTGGTCAGGACCCGTCTTCTCCACCACTCCACCGGAAAACGCAAAGGGGTTGGTGGTGGTCAAGGTCATCCGCTTCCCCCGCAACCGCATTCCCGTCGTTCCCACCACGTGTTCGAAGTGCCCGGATTCAGATCGTACATTGTAGGTGGCATGAGTGGCCTCGACATGCTCGTCATTGGGTCCGCCGTCGAGCACCACGTGACCATCCGCGACGGCCTCTCCGGTGTCGGAGTTGTAGTCAACTGAATCGGCGTACAGGATGTACGTGCCGTAGTGGAGTTCCACCTGCCCGCGCAGTTTGAACACGGCACCGTCCTTTTCCTGCTGCAAGGCCCGGATGGTAACCTCCTGCTCTCTCACTGAGGACGGCGCGGATGGCGGCGAAGACTGCTCTTTCGCCTTCTCCGGCTTGGAAAGCAACTGGCTGGTAACTATAGGTGGAGCGAGTAGCAGATGACAAACCAACGCCGCCGTGATAAGGAATCGAGTGCGGGATGTCATCGCAAGCGGACGAAACCCCGGTGAGGGAGATCCACGCTGGGGTAAGGTGACGTTAGCACGGCTCCAGCCCCGTAGCAAAGTTCAGGACAGAGTTCGGGGCAAAGCCCGGGGCATCCGCGCGAATTATTATTTTTAGAGCTGTAGGTTCTTCTTACGGGACCAGTTCATCTCTTGCCGCATGGCACATGTTCTGCCGCTGGAGTTTCACCGGCCCCCGATCGTTCCTTCATGAAGCCAAGATTCGAACCCGATGTTCCGGCAAACGCAAGCGAAAACCTTTCAGAGATTCTGGTTGATCCTGAAGCGTACGATGCCAGCGAGCAGCAATTTGCTGCCAGCCTCGAGCCAGTTGTTTACCAGGCTCAACCCAGGTTCGTGGTGGAAGATGAACCGCCGAAGGCACCGGCAGGGACAGAGTTCGAGAAATCCCTCTCCCCGTCAGAAACGAGTGCGGAGTCTCCCGAGACGCCTGTGCCGGCTGCAGCGGAAGCCGCAACAGAGCCAGCGCAGGATCCCGACGCCTGGCGGCGAGAGGTGGCTGCGCGATTGAGCCATTACCGGGCTCGTCGGCGCACGCGGGAGCCACGTTATCCTTCGCTGCAATTGAAGTTTGAGACGGAGCCGACTTTCGACGCTCCGGCTGAAGCGCCGCGGCCAACTGCTGCCCCCGCGCTGCGCCAGACCGTGGACTATTTGCCGTCAGCCGCCGCGCCCCGCATCACGCTGGCTGAGCCTGCGAGCCATCCCCGGATCATGCCCGCCATTACGGAAACCACGGCGAAGGTCATCGAGTTCGCCAGCTACAGTCCGGCGCCGCGAGCCTTTGACGAACTGGCTGAACCGGTGCTGGACCGCCCCAGAATCATCGAGGCTCCTGAGCTGGTGCCTCCACCTCCAGCCCTGGGAGGCTTTTTGATTGAGCCGGTGGAAGAGCCGGCAAACGAGAGGCGTCCGGGATTCGAAATACCGCTGCAGGCAGCACCCATGATACGACGCCTCGCCGCTTCCGCCATCGATGCTGTCCTCGTGATGTTCGCCTTTGCGGCTTTTGCATACATCTTTTTCCGTGTCACAGCTGAGCTGCCGCCGATGGCGAAAGGAGCCGGCACCGGCGTCCTTCTGATCGCCTGGTTGTGGTCTGCCTATCAATACCTGCTGCTGGTTTACAGCGGCGCCACGCCCGGCCTGAAGCTGGCCAGACTCGAACTGCATCGCTTTGACGGCAGTCCGGTTCCGCTGCGGCTTCGCCGCTGGCGCGTGCTGACGTCGGTCCTCTCCGGACTGTCGCTGGGCCTGGGCTACGCCTGGTGCTTCCTCGACGAAGACCGGCTCTGCTGGCACGATCGCATTACACGCACCTACATGGCGCCGAAGCACAGGTAGTGCCACCGCCCGCGTAGGCCCGGACGCCCTCGTCCGGGCGGTGGAGCGAAGCTCACCAACAGGTTTGCAACCCCAGAGTAAAGCGGCTGAACTCATAGGACACTTGGCAAGGTTCGTGGGGCACGGGCGCCCCCGCCCGCATAGCTGATCTCAACGCCTCTCATGGATGTGTTCCGCCGCCGCTACTGAAGGCACCCGGCTCCTACGTGGGCCGTTTTGTCTGCTAACATCTTTTGGTGACTCCGACTTCTCCCCTCCGCGTACGTTTCGCGCCATCGCCCACCGGGCATCTGCACGTTGGCAATGCACGTACCGCCCTGTTCAACTGGCTCTTTGCCAGGAAGAATCGCGGCACCATGGTGCTGCGCATCGAAGACACGGACGTTGAACGCAGCGAGGCCCGTTTTGAAGACCAACTCATCGCCGACCTCAAGTGGCTGGGGCTCGACTGGGACGAAGGGCCCGACGTGGGTGGGCCGTGTGCTCCCTATCGGCAGTCCGAGCGTCTGGAGATTTACCGCGAGCACGCCGAGCGCCTGATCGCCGAGGGCAAGGCCTACCTGTGCTTCTGCAGCGAAGAGGATTTGCAGAAGGAGCGCGAACGGGCCCAGGCCGAACATCGCCAGCCCATCTACTCCGGCAAGTGCCGCGCTATCGATCCAGCCGAAGCCGGAAAGCGGCGAGCTTCGGGAGAGTCCTGCGCCATCCGGCTGAGAATACCCGAGCACCCCATCCGCTTCCACGACATTGTGCATGGCGATGTTGAATTCTCGAACGAAGTGGTGAGCGATCCCATCATCCTGCGCTCGAATGGCATGCCGGTTTACAACTACGTGGTGGTAATCGATGACGCGCTGATGAAGATCACGCACGTGATCCGCGGCGACGATCATCTTTCGAATACGCCCAAGCAAGTTGCCCTGTACGAGGCCCTGGGCTGGCCCGTTCCCGAGTTCGCGCACCTTTCGACGATTTTGGGCAGCGACCGGGAACGGCTTTCCAAACGGCACGGCGCGACTTCGATTGCAAATTTCCGCGACATGGGTGTACTCCCCGAAGCCTTGGTAAATTATCTGGCGCTGTTGGGATGGGCGCCGACGGGCGGCACTCGCGAAATCTTCAGCCCCGAGGAGCTGAAGAAGGAATTTTCGCTCGAACGGGTGACGCCCGCGGCGGCCATGTTCGATATGGAGAAGCTGTACTGGCTGAACCGGCACTACATCAAGGGCTGGCCGGCGAGAAATCTCACCGCGCTGGGCGCGTGGTTTCTCTCCAAGGCAGGCTACATCGATTTTAGGGATGCGAAGTGGCTGAGTGCGGAGAGTTTTCCAGTCGTTGAACTCGACCCGGAAACGCAAGTCTGGCTCACTCGGGTTACGGAGTTGTTAGCTCCCTCTGTCGACCGCATGGAGCAATTGCCCATGCGTGCGGCCTTGATCTTCAAATACGATGCCGGTACGGCCCTGGCCGCACCCGATAATTCCGAGGTCCTCGGCTGGGCCAACACCGACGCGGTATTGGGAAGATTCACGGTCAAGATTCTGGAAGATGAGTCTGCCGCTGCCGCGCAGCTGACGCCCGAACGATTCAAGCAACTGGTCAATGAAGTAAAAGCTGAGACAGGCGCCAAAGGCAAAGAATTATTTCATCCCATTCGCATCGTGATCACCGGCTCACACTCCGGGCCGGAATTTGACAGATTGATTCCCATCCTCGAAGAGGGCAGCCGCCTCACGCTGCTCCGGCACGTGCTGAGCGTGCGCGAGCGGGTAGAAGAATTCGCCAGGCAGCGCTCCCAAAACAACTAGGCGTGTGTGGATCGGACACTCCTGTCCGACCCACACGACTCCGTGCTATCGTCCTTTCATGGTGCGAAATCTGGCCGTCTTCCTCCTGCTTGTGTCTGCCAGCATGCCCGGGCTGGCGAAAGAGAAGTATCAACACACCGGACCCATCTATCTCGACCATGGCGGCGAAAAGTGGGCGCAGAAGACCCTCAAGAAACTTTCTCTGGAGGAAAAGGTCGGCCAACTTTTCATGGTCTGGGTGCGGGCGGAGTTTCTCAATGTAAATAGCCCCGAGTATCTGCAATTGCGCGACACCATGAGCAAATATCACGTCGGTTCGTTTGCCATGACGGTGCCGTGGGAGCCTCCATTCCTCTATCGCAGTGAGCCCTACGAGGCCGCGGAACTGATCAACCGGTTACAGCAGGATTCCAGGCTGCCGCTGCTTTTCGCTGCCGATTTCGAGCGCGGGGTCACCATGCGCCTTCGGGGCGCAACCCCGTTCCCCCATGCCATGGCCTTCGGCGCGGCGGGAAAGGAAGAATATGCCAAGGCTTTCGGCCGCATCACCGCCGAAGAGTCGCGCGCCGTCGGAGTGCACTGGAATTTCTTTCCCGACGCCGACGTCAACTCCAATCCGGCGAACCCCATTATCAACACCCGTTCGTTCGGAGAGGACCCCGAGCAGGTTGGGGATCTTGTCGCTGCCTACATCAGGGGAGCGCGCGCCGGCGGAATGATGACCACGGCCAAGCATTTCCCTGGCCATGGCGATACCGCAACCGATTCCCACCTCAGCGTGGCCCAGGTCACCGGAGACCGGAAGCGCTTGAATTCAGTTGAGCTGCCGCCCTTCCGCAAGGCTATCGCGGCGGGGGTCGATTCCGTCATGGTGGCGCACGTCACGGTCCCGGCGCTCGAACCCGACCCCAACCGCGTGGCGACAACTTCTCCGGCCATTGTCTCCGATCTGCTCAAGCATGAGCTCGGATTTCAGGGAATCGTCGTGACCGACGCGCTCGATATGGCCGGCCTGACCCGTCTTTACGCCGCCAATATCGGGCGCGCCGCCGTGGACGCTTTCAAGGCGGGCAGCGACCTGCTGCTCATTCCCGCTGACCTGGGAGCTTCCTACAATGCCGTGCTCGAAGCCGCTCGCAGCGGAGAAATTCCCTCCGCCCAGCTCGACGCCTCGGTCCTCAAGCTGTTGAAGGCAAAAGCTGCGCTGGGGCTCAACAAGGCCCGCCTGGTCGATGTGAACGCTTTGCCTGAAATCGTCGGCAAACCGGAGAACCTGGCCCTGGGCCAGCAGATTGCCGACGATGCTGTGACCCTGGTTCGCGACAATGGCAAAATGCTGCCGCTGAAACAATCGGGAACTGTGAAGGGCGGACTTCCGTATCAACAAGTGGTGGAAGTGCACAACCGGGTGGTGGCGGTGGTGCTCTCTGAAGATGTGCGCACCGAATCCGGCCGCGCCCTGGAACGGGCAGTCAAGGCGCGCGTGCCCGATGCCAACGTGATCTATGTGGACCCACGCCTCGCAACCGTTATGTCAGACGAGATCCTGAAAGCAGTGGACCAGGCGGAGTCCGTGATCGCGGCGGTGGATGTAGTGCCGACCGCAGGCAAGGCCATGCCGGGCGCGAACGGTCCCGTTAATTCGGTCGCACTCAACGATGCCAGCGGCATGCTGTTGCAGGCGATTCTCGACCATGCCGCGGCGAAAACCGCGGTAGTCGCCATGGGGAACCCGTACGTGGCGCAGGATTTCCCCGCCATACAGAATTACCTTTGCACTTTTTCCAATGCCGGCATCTCGGAGGTCAGCGCGGTGAAAGCTCTTTTTGGCGAGATCGCCATTCATGGCCACTTGCCGGTGAGCATTCCCAACATCGCTCAACGTGGAGCCGGCATCGAGCGCCCGGCACAAATCGCAGAGGAGGGATCGCAGCATGCGCATACCACAGCGGCTCAACGGTAATTCTCGCCTGGCCTTCGTTCTCACCCTTGCTTTCGGCGCCCTGCTGGCCCTACCCGGCTGCAGTGTCAACGTGAAGAAAAACGGTGAGGGGGAGGAGAAGAAGGTGGATATCGAGACTCCGATGGGCGCTCTTCACGTCTCCAAGGATGCAGACGTGCGCGACATCGGCCTCCCCGTTTATCCCGGCGCGCGCCGCAAGGAGCACAGCGACGACGGCAACGACGGCAGTGCCCATGTCAATATCTCCAGCGGCCTCTTCGGCCTGAAGGTCGTGGCTCTCCAATACTCCTCCGACGATCCGCCCGAAAAAATCATCGCTTACTACAAGGACCAGCTGAAGAAATATGGCGACGTGCTGGAATGCCATGCCAGGGACAGTCACGCCGGCGTAACCATGAATCCCGGTGATCATGCCGGCCATTCCGAGCGACTGAAGTGCGAGGGCGATCAGAACGGCAAGACGGTCGAACTGAAAGTCGGTACCGAGCAGAGCCAGCATATCGCCTCCATCAAACCTGGTGACGACGGCAAAGGGTCGGATTTCGGCCTAGTCTATATTCAGATGCGAGGCGGTAAGGACACCATCTGAGGCGGGGGATTGTGGATTTCAGATCGTAGATTGCCGGATCTTAGATTGCGATCTTCAATCTGAAATCTGAAATCTGAAATCCGCAATCACGCTTCCTTGCCTCTGCTCGCTGCCCTGCTGTAACTTGAAACTCAGTGGAGTATCCCTGTCATCGCTGTGGCGCTGCCGTGGAACAAGGCACCGCCTTCTGCCCGCAGTGCAATGCGCCGCAAATTCGGGTGGCGGTGCCGGAGACGGCAACGCCTTCGGTGACCTTATCTGAATCGGGCTTTCCGCCGTTGCCAGCTTATTTCCACTCGTCGCTGGCCACCCGAATCGAATGGTCGCAGGCCTGGCCCGCCACTGCCCTGGCCGGTCTGATCGCAGCCGTGCTCATGCTTACTCCTTTTGCCGGCCTTGGACTGGGAGTACTGATCGGCGGCAGCCTTTCAGTGGTCTTTTATCGCCGCCGCGTGCCCACCGTCCGCATCACCGCCGGGATGGGAGCCCGCCTCGGCATGGTGACCGGAGTTGTGGCCAGCGGCATTCTCGCCCTCGTGCTCGCGGCCTACACCCTTCTGTCCCACAGCTGGGATAGCGTCCGCGAAGATCTGATGGCTGGAATCGAGCAAGCCGCAGCCCGCAATCCCGGCCCGCAATCTCAACAAGCGGTGGAATTTCTCAAGACTCCGCCCGGGATCGCTCTGCTTCTGACCATGGCCCTGATCGTCACTCTGGTGGCCTTCGTAGTCTTTTCCGCATTGGGAGGCGCTCTAGGGGCTATCCTCTTTCGCCGCAAGGAGCAACTCTAGACCGCTTACAAGGGCGCGACTTTCACCAGGAGGACAAGGAGAAATGGCCCATGGCAGGGGACGGCCCGCTCCGCCCCAGGCCAGCCGGGCAAGTTGCGCACCGCCCGAAGGCGGTCTATAGTCACGTTGTTTTCGGAAAGTGCCATGAAACATCTCCTGAACTGGGCTTTAAGCGCGCTAGCAGTCTGGATTGTGGCCCGGCTGGTGCCGGGTTTTCACGTCAGCGGGCCGCTGGCGGCGTTGATTGCGGCGCTGGTAATCGGCTTCGTCAACGCCACCCTGGGAGTCTTCCTGAAGATCGTTACCTTTCCCCTGGTGCTGCTCACCCTCGGGCTGTTTTGGCTGGTGATCAATGCGGCCATGATCGAGCTGGCTTCGGCCGTGGTCCCCGGCTTCCATGTGGATACTTTCGGCGCCGCCTTCGTGGGAGCAATCGTGTTGGCCCTGGTCAACATGTTCTTCCGCTGGCTGGC
>JBARIF010000639.1:0-2013 GCA_049799615.1 Terriglobales bacterium | reverse complement strand
GGGCCCAGGGTCTGGGCATGAACACCATGCGGGTCTTTCTCCACGATCTGCTGTGGCAGCAGGATGCGGCCGGATTCAGGCACAGAATTGATGCCTTCTTGACCATCGCGGCCAAACATCGCATCCGGCCCGTGTTCGTGCTCTTCGATTCCTGTTGGGACCCTTTCCCCAAGCTCGGCCCGCAACATCCCCCCATTCCAGGAGTGCACAATTCGGGTTGGGTGCAGAGTCCGGGAGCGAATGCGCTAAAGGATGCGGCGCAATATCTGCGGCTCAAAGAGTATGTGCAGGGCGTGGTTGGGGCATTTGCCAATGATCCACGGGTCTTGGCCTGGGACGTGTGGAATGAACCCAACAACGGCAACGGGGGCGCGTATGGCGCGGTGGAACTGAAGAACAAAGCGGAACTGGTGTTGGCCCTGTTGCCCCAGGTCTTCACCTGGGCGCGCGAGGCTAACCCGTCCCAGCCGCTGACCAGCGGAGTTTGGGAAGGCGATTGGTCGTCGCCAGAGAAGTTGTCGGCAACGGCGCGCATCCAACTGGAACAGTCAGACGTAATTTCATTTCACAACTACAGCTGGCCGGAGGATTTCGAAAAGCGGGTGGAAGAGTTGGAAACCTATCACCGGCCGATTTTGTGCACCGAGTACATGGCCCGTCCCATGGGAAGTACGTTCGACCTGATCCTGCCAATCGCGAAGCAGCACCATGTGGCGGCGATCAACTGGGGATTGGTTGCAGGCAAGACGCAGACTTACCTGCCCTGGGATTCATGGGAGAAGCCGTATGTTCTCCAGAAGCCTCCGGTATGGTTCCACGAAGTTTTCTATCCGGACGGCAAGCCCTACCGGGAGCGGGAAGTGCAGATCTTTCGCGAGCTGACCGGCGCGAAGTGATCGTGTGTGTGGGTCGGACACCGTGTCCGACCCACACTTCTCTTTGAAACCCACCCTATGCTTGACTCACACTTCGTCTAAAGCACTCTTTCGTGGGAGTAGCCGGCAGCCACGAGGGCGGATAGTAATTCGGCAATCTGGTCCGGGCCGCGGGTTTCCATCGTAATATCAATAGCTGTCTCTCCCAGATTTACCCCGTAGTAGGCGCGATCGTAAGACGTCTCCACGATATTGGCGCGATGGTCCGCTAGGATTCCGGTCAGGCGGTGGAGGGCGCCGGGGTAGTCAGGAAGATGGACGCGCAAGCGGACGAGGCGTCCATCTTTTACTAGGCCGCGCTCGATGATGCGCGACAGCAGGGTGACGTCCATGTTGCCGCCGCAGACCAGCACCGCAATCTTTTTCCCCGCCATATGTATCTTGCGATTGATCAGGGCGGCGATGGCGGCAGCCCCGGCGCCTTCGGCCATGGTCTTTTCGCGCTCCAGCAGGAGCAGAACGGCGTTGGCGATTTCTTCTTCGTCCACGGTAACGATGTCGTCCACGTATTTCTGGACCAGCGGCAGAGTACGGTCGCCGGCCCGGCGAACCGCAATGCCATCAGCGACGGTGGCAGCTGCAGGCAGAGTCACGGGTTGGCCCGCAGCGACCGCCGCCTTCATCGATGGCAGCCGCGCGGTCTGTACTCCGATGATCTGAATTTTTGGATTGGTTTCCTTGATGGCGCAGGCGATGCCGCCGATCAACCCGCCTCCGCCAATGGGAACGACGACCGCCTCGATTGCGGGATGCTGCTGCAGCATTTCAAGTCCGAGCGTACCCTGGCCGGCGATGACCGCGTCGTCATCGAAGGGATGGACGAAGGTGAGATGTTGCTGCTGGCCGCGCCGGACAGCTTCTTCACAGGCCTCGTCGTAATTGGCGCCGTGAAGAATGACCTCAGCGCCGTAGGATTTGGTGGCGGACACCTTGATCAGGGGCGTCGTGAGCGGCATGCAGATCTGGGCTTTGATCCCGCGCCGGCCGGCGTGATAGGCCAGGCCCTGAGCGTGGTTTCCCGCCGAGGCTGCAATCACTCCCTGATCGCGCTCCTGCGCGCTCATGGTCAGCAGTTTGT
>JBARIF010000638.1:0-6098 GCA_049799615.1 Terriglobales bacterium | reverse complement strand
GGTTGCTCGTGCGGCGCGGGCGGTGCGGGCGGAGGCGGCAGGAATGTGTCGCCCAAGGAGGCTTCCAAGTCGGAGACGAATTCGCCTAATACGCCGGCGGGCTCTGCCTGCGGGCTGGCCTGGGCATATTCCGCAACGGCCGGGGCAGGTGTCGGCGCGATCGGGCGGACCGGCATCTTGAATTCTTCATGCTGCGCAGCCGGAATTTCATCAGCCTCGTCCACCTCCTCCACGGAAAACTCTTCTGCCACTTCCGGTTGTTTCGAACTGGTTTGAGCCTCGGCGACCTCGATTTCCTGCTGCACGGCCGCCAGCTTGTCTGCGCCGGGCTTCAACTTTTCCAGTTTGGCGAAGACCAGACGGGCTTGTTCGACCATGGAGTGCGCCAGATAAAAGCGCAGCTCTTCGATGGTCTCCGTGATGGTCTCGGATCGGGTATGGTCGGCGTCCGCGTCAGAAGCTTTCGCGTTTTCGGCGAATGCAGCCGGCGTGGGCTCATCCGTGACCTCGCCCTCCCACTCGGCGGAGATGTCAATTTCACTCTCCGCGGCAGGCGCTTCCGAATGGACCTCGAATTCGCTCGATGCAGGCGCGGCAGGCGAGGCCGTCTGATGAAAGAAGAGCCCAGAGGATGAAACTTCCGGGGCGGAAAAGGCGGGAACCTCCGCGGGTCCACCAGAGGCGAAATGACCGAAGGCGGGCGAAGCCGCGGTTGGGGGCGCAAACGGCATCGCCGCAGCCGCGGCCGTGTCGATCTCTGGGTGCGGCTTGGCGGAAGTGCGTTCCTCGTACTTGCTCGCCAGATCGCTGTAGCGGCTGGCTTCGTCCGGATGTCCGGCATCGTGATAGAGCTGTTCCAGATTGCGGCAGCAGACCGCGGCTTCACCGAAGCGACCGGCGCGGGTGTGTAACGCCGCCAGGCGCTGGTTGAGGCGCAGGTCGCGAGGAGCCTTGGGCAAAGCGGACATCAAGGGTCCCAACGCCTTGGCTGGCATGTTGTAGGAGACGAACAGTTCGGCGTCGGTCAGCGCGGCCCGCACCGCCAGGGCCACGTCATCGGCATAGCGCTGATCGATAAATGGGGCGGTCGCTTCCAGTTCCTCCACCAGCACCGCGCCCTCTTCCGGGGTGATGAGCCTTGAGCCGGACGCCCCTCCGCCCTGTTTGGCCAGCACCTGCTCATAGTTGCGTGTGTGCAGCTGGTTCTGCGGCTCCAGTTGGGTCAGCTTCAGGTAGTAATCGCGGGCCTTCTCCAGCTGTCCGGCCTGGACCGAGGCATGCGCCAGCAATTCGTAGAGCTCGGTAATGTGAGTGGTGTCGCCGGCCTTCTGCGAGAGATCGAGCAGCACTTCCAGGGCCGGCATGTTTTCCCGCATATGCCCGATCAGCGAATGCAGGCTTTCCAGCACTTTGCCTGAGTCCGTGGCTACAAGCCGATCACAATACTGTTGGTAAACCTGCAGAACGTCGGCAAACTGTCCTGCGGCCATGAGCGCGTCGGCGTAGGTGGTAATCGCGCCAGTGTCGTTGTGGACGGTGCACAATTTGGCTGCCAGAGTGCCCGCCTCGGGCAGACGTCCGCTTTGCAGGTAGGCCTGCATGAGGGCGCGCAGTCCGTCGGGATGGCTGTCAAGGTCGGCCACCTTCTCCAGATTCTTGATCGCCGCCGGCATGTCGCCGGAATCGAAGGCGTTGCGGCCGCGCAGCAACAGAGCATGACTGTTGCTGGGGTCCAGCGTGAGCATGCGGTTCAGGATTTCTTCCGCGGGCCCCAGTTGGCCGCGTCCACGCAGGCTGTCGGCGGCGGCGGCGAAGAGCTGCCAGGCTTCCGTTTTCTTATTGAGCCGGACGTAAACCTCAGCCAGGCGCGTGCGCATGGCGACGTTTTCCGGGTCCATTTCCAGCGTTTTCTGGAAGATCCGTACTGCCTGCTCCAGTTCGCCGGAGCGTAGAAATTCTTCCGCTACCTGCAGGTATTGCGCCCGCGCATCATTAAAGAGTCCCTGTTGGGTATAGAGTTCAGCCAGTCGCAGCACGCTCTCCAAGGTGGGTTTCAGCTTAGTGAGCTTCTTGTACATGGCAATGGCTTTGACGGTGAAGCCCTGCGCGGCATAAGCATCGCCCACGCTCTTGAAGGACTCGACGGCCTTGTCGCTTTGACCGAGGCGGGCGTAGAGGTCTCCAATGGTGTTGGAGACAGTGAGTTCCTTGGGGTCAGCTTTGAGAACTTTTTCGTACTCAGCAATGGCATTTTGCAGCTTGCCCTGCTGGACGAACTTCTCCGCAGCGCTGAGAGCTTTCTGTTTGTTGAAGCCAAAACCGAACGCCATAAGATTGCTGACTCCAGCTCCCGGTTTATTTCCCGCCAGAAAACATCTTCCGTGAGAAGGTTCACCGACGGGTTGGCCATCCGACCGGCCATGTCTGCCGATCATACGAGGGATGGTCTTTCGGACAAGGGTCATTGTAAGACGGGTTACCAAGAATCGTATGGTTACTAAGGGTTACCGAAAGGGAGTGTACGACCGAGTTACGTCCGGAACCAGCGCCAACTGGAAGCCGATCATACTTCCGCCACCGGATTCGCGGGTTCTCTAGCCGTCACTACAACTGGCGGACGTGTTCTTGTAAGATCATCTCCGGCAACATTCAGCGTCCCGGGGGGGCACGCTGGGTGAGGAAAACCTCGCTTCGCTACATTCGCCGCCTTCCAACCAGGAAGTAAAGAAACGTGATTTCGGGCCCAGGCATTCTTTACCCCCTGCGGCAAATGAGGGAGAACCATGGGCAGATGGCTTACATGGGTATCGCACCAGCGCCTGACAGGTTGGGCGTGTTCCCAGTGCGGCTGGACTTTTCCAGTGCCGGCTATGCTGACCGACCAGGAAGCCAAGAGCGCCTACGACCGGCTGGCGGCGAGCAAGTTTCAGGACCACGATTGCTCGGTGCATGGCGAACCGGCGGTGTTGGTTGACTCTGAGAGCTTTGCGGCGCGTGCCCGAAAGCTGGTCACCCGAGGCTTCAAGCCCAAAGACGCGGCCCAGATTACTTTGCAGGAAATCACCTTCGAGAACCGCAACGATCCCAACGCTGCCAAAAAGGCCCAGGCCGATGCGGAAGACTTTCTCCGCCGGGTGAAGGACGGGCTGATCTGACGGTTGGAATGCGCGCCTGCCTCAGGCGCGTGCGACAGCCGCCAGCAGGAACAAAGACAATACCAGGATGAGGGGTTTAGGCAGCTTGCGGAGAACCTGCCATACCATGATGCTCATCGAACGATCCTTCCCAGTGCCAGGAGCAGGGAACGAATCTGTCGGCCAAGCCTGGAATAACGGATTTCCAGTATTGGTGCTCCCCGCGCCCTCGGTATAGGCTCAAACTCGACCGCGGCATTTTACGGCGGGAACACCCATGAAAGGCAAGTCCTTTTTATGACCTGGATCCGCACCATTCCGGTCTCCCAAGGCGACGAAAGGCTGCGCCAGGCAATGGAAGGCCAGAAGTCTCTCTACCCCAAGGAGTACGCTGCTCCCGTGCATCCCACGATCGGCGGGGGCTCAATGATCACCGAGTCCCACAGCCTCATTCCCGAGGCGCTCTACCATGCCTTCGCCACTTTCGGCGTGCTCATGTCTCCCGACCTGCCGCTTTCCCGGCGCCAGCACGAGATGATCACCACCGTGGTTTCGGTCACCAACCGGTGCGTTTATTGAATCGAGTCACACGCAGAGTTTCTGCGTCGGGTCACGCTGGATGCGAATCTGGTTGAGGCGCTGGAAAACGACTACACCACCGCTCCCATCACTCCCCAGGAGCGGGTCATGCTGGACTACGTGGTAAAGATCACAAAGGACGCCACCAAAATCTGGAGGGATGATCACGAACGCCTGCGCTCCGTCGGCTTCGACGACAAAGCGATTCTCCAGATAACGTTGATTGCCTCCTGGTTCAACTACATCAATCGGGTCGCGGATGCGCTCGGAGTGGGACGAGAGTAGGCACGGGCCGGCCGGCCAAGAAGATTGTGTGGGACCGGGTCGGAGACCTAGTCCCACACGGTCTGTGCCTGTTACTGTTTCCCCGCCTGTGACTGAAGAAACTCGCTCTTTCCTGCGAGCAACAGGTCCGCCGCGTCCCCGGGCTCGGCAATCCACTTCCAGACCCGGCGCCCGCCCGGGTCCAGCGAGCAGCGCGCTTCACCGTAATCCGCCAGCCGGTTAAGCACCGTGGTCACGGACGCGATCGGGTCCTTGTGGCGCTCCAGCACCTCTGGAAATCTCTGCTGCAGCGCCTGGCAGACCTGCCGCGCGCCGAGCGGCTGGCTTGCGTCCATGAGGGCCACTCGACAGGCGCGCGTGAAACCAGGCTGCCGGCTGGCCGATTTACGATCGAGGAAGCTGAGCAGTTGGTCGCCGAGCACGCTGTCGCCGAAAATATTCGCCAGCCCGGCCAGCGTCTGCTTAATAGTGCCAATGCGTTTCATGAGTTCTGCTCGTCGCTCGAGCAACTCGTGAAGCTCCCGTTCCGCGGAGCGGATAACTTCCTGCAGGTGCGGGTCAGCCGCTTGCGATTGTCCATTGCTTCCATTCGTGCTGGTTTCCATTGGGCCCTCCCGGGCGACGCGGTTGTTAAGTGTCTAGCGTGGATTGCCGGCCTTGGCAGTTTGGACGTGTCCGGAACGCTTCTGGACATCACCCGCCCCCCACTTAGGCTGCAAAATTTGCTGGCCGATGGACTCATTCTCCGTCCAGACCTGGGTCAGCACGTGGCGCCCGCCTTCGCTCTCGAAGCGCAGCTTGGGTCGGACGGGACCGGCAGAGGCTTCGACCGATTGGGTCAGAACCTGGACCAATGCGTGGCCCTCGGAGTCGCGCAGTTCCAGTTGCCAGGGCTCGCCGCTGACCAGGGAGTAGCGCCCTGCGGGAAAATATCGGTCGCCCACCGCGAAGTCGAATGGAATGTTGGCATGGATGATCCGCTCGGTGCGTTGCCCTTGGGCGACGCAACCTAGCGCCAGGATGCTCAGAAGAAGTGAGGTAACGACGCGTCCAACCAGGTTTTTCATAACACTCTCCCCGTGTCTGTTAAGTTCGCTCAACCGCGCTTGCGCGGATGATGTTGAATGTCAAAGCCGAGTCTGCGGCGAATTGGATTTGCTGGCTATCCGCTTCTTGCCGTCAAACCGTCTTCAGCGCTCGTGAGGAGTTGGACGTGTCGGGATACCCATGAGATTTATTGTTTGTTTTCATTCGATCGATGAACTACACTCATGCGTAAAATGACTCCGAAACTGGAAGTCCGCCACCTCAAATTGCTGGTGACCGTGGCCGAAGAAGGCAGTGTCACCGAAGCCGGAAAGCGCCTTCATTTGACGCAATCCGCGCTCAGTCACCAGTTGCGCGATGCGGAAGAAAAGCTGGGCACCGCGCTTTTTCTGCGGCTGGGAAGAAAGATGGTCCTGACGCCTGCCGGCGAGCGGCTGATTGCGTGTGCGCGCCGGGTACTCAGCGAACTCAGCGACACCGAAGTGCAAATCGAGGGACTCAATGGCGGAGCGCGGGGTGAGATCCGGCTGAGCACGGAATGCTACACCTGCTATCACTGGCTGCCGCCCGTGCTGCAGAAGTTCCACGGCAAGTTTTCCAAAGTAGAAGTGAACATCGTCGCCAGCGCGACTTCGAACCCGGCGTCGGCATTGCTCGAAGGCAAGCTGGACGTTGCCATCATCAGTTGTCCGCCGCGCAACAAAAGCCTCCGGGTCACGCCCATGTTCGAAGACGAGTTGGTCCTGGTGATGTCACCGAAGCACCGGCTCGTCTCTGCGAGCCTGGTACGGCCCAGGGACCTGGAGACGGAAACGATTCTGATCTATCCTCCGCGGGAGGAGAGCACGTTGATTAACAAACTGCTCAAGCCGGCGGGAGTGGAGGCGCAGCGGGTGATCGAAGTCCCACTCACGGAAGCGATCGTCGAGTTGGCCGGCGCGGGGACTGGCATTGGCTTCCTGGCCCGCTGGGCAGTGGCGCCAGCGGTGGAGGCGGGCAAAGTTGCCATCCGGCCCTTGAGCGGCCGCGGATTTCGGCGGCAATGGTACGCGG
>JBARIF010000637.1:0-17060 GCA_049799615.1 Terriglobales bacterium | reverse complement strand
GCCCGGGCGTCAGCCGTTGCCGCCGAACAGATGGTGTCGCAGGCCCAAGCCAAGCGCCAGCAGGCCGAAGCCAATTTGCGCTCCGCAGGGACCGCGCCTCAACAAATGTCCGCGATTCGCGCCCGCGCCCAATCCGCCCTGGCCCAGGCCCAGCAAAAGAAAGCTGAACTGGAACAGGCCACGCTGAACCTGCAATACACCCACGTGGTTGCTCCGGTCAGCGGAGTCGTGAGTAACCGGACAGTTGAAGTTGGCCAGAATGTGCAGATCGGCCAGGAACTGATGAAGATCATTAACCTGGACGACATCTGGGTGACCGCCAACTTCAAGGAAAGCCAGCTGCGCTACATGCGGCCAGGACAACGGGCGACCATCTCGGTGGACGCTTACGGAAAGAAGTACAACGGACACGTGCAGAGCATCGCTGGAGCCAGCGGGGCGCTTTTCAGCCTGCTTCCACCGGAAAATGCCACTGGCAACTACGTCAAGGTGGTGCAGCGCATTCCGGTAAAGATCACTTTTGATCCCGGAGAAACCAAGGAACATATTCTGCGTCCGGGAATGTCAGTCGAACCCAAGGTCTGGGTCAGATGAGTTCGGCCGCTCTGACCGCGGACGGCGCGGCCTTCCCGCGTCCGGCAGTCAATCCCTGGGTCATCGCGCTGGCGGTCACACTAGCCACTTTCATGGAGGTGCTGGACACCAGCATCGCCAACGTGGCCCTGCCGCACATCGCGGGCAACCTTTCCGCCGGGACCGACGAGAGCACGTGGGTGCTGACTTCCTACCTGGTTTCAAACGCCATCGTCCTGCCGCTCAGCGGCTGGATCTCATCCATCATCGGGCGCAAACGCTTCTACATGAGCTGCGTCGCCATCTTCACCATCAGTTCGTTTCTATGCGGGCTGGCGCCGAACCTGGGGATGCTGATTTTCTTTCGTATCCTGCAAGGCGCCGGCGGAGGGGGGCTGCAACCCAGCGAGCAGGCTATCCTGGCGGACACGTTTCCTCCCGCGAAACGCGGCATGGCCTTCGCGGTGTATGGTCTCGCGGTCGTGCTGGCGCCGGCCATCGGTCCCACCCTGGGCGGTTGGATCACCGACAACTTCACCTGGCGCTGGATCTTCTTTCTGAATATTCCGGTAGGCATTCTTTCCCTGGTGTTGACCTCGCGGCTCATCCAGGACCCGCCCCACATGCAGCGCAAGAAGCTTTCGGAAACCAAAATCGACTACATCGGCCTCGGTCTGGTGGCCGTGGGCCTGGGCGCGCTGCAGATTGTCCTGGATAAGGGCCAGCGCGAAGACTGGTTCGAATCACACTTCATCGTAGTGCTCGCGGTCATCGCCGCCGCTTCCCTGCTGTTTCTCATCTACTGGGAGTGGACCCGCAAGGACCCGGTGATCGACCTGCATCTGTTCACCAACCGGACGTTCGCGGCCTCCAATCTGCTGATGTTTATGCTGGGGTTTGCCCTGCTCGGCAGCACGGTTCTCCTCCCGCTCTTCATGCAGACCCTGCTGGGCTACACCGCCGAACAGGCCGGACTGGCGCTCTTGCCGGGCGGCTTCAGCCTGATGCTGCTGATGCCACTGGTGGGCTTTCTCCTTTCCCGTTACGACGCCCGCAAGCTGATGACATACGGACTGGTGGTGCTCTCCTTCTCGCTGTTTCACATGACCAACTTCACCCTGGGGGTTGATTTCCGGACCGTGGTCTACGCCCGCATGATCCAGACCATGGGCCTGGCCTTCCTTTTTATCCCGATCAATACAGCTGCCTATGCGTTCCTGCCCAGGGAGAAGAATAATGCGGCCTCGGGACTGATGAACCTGGCCCGAAACATCGGAGGGAGTGTAGGGATCTCAATCGTGACCACCATGCTGGACCGCCGGTCGCAACATCACATCGCCCGGCTGTCGAGCCATCTTTCGCCCGCCAACCCGCAGGTACAGTCCACGCTTCAGGGTATGACGCGGGCGCTCGAGGCCCGGGGGGTTTCCCCTGCGGACGCCATGCATAAGGCCTATGCATTGTTGCAGGGCAATGTCTTTCGACAAGCGGCCATGCTGGCCTACATTGACAACTTCTGGCTCCTGGGAGTAGCTATTCTAGTGATGGTTCCTTTGGTCTTTCTGATGAAACGTCCGCCCACAGGTGGCGAAATCGCGGTCCACTAGGCCGGTTTGTGTGGGTGGGACACTCCTGTCCGACGTCTTTGAAGTTGGTTTTGCGGGTGGGGTTTCGGGGTGGCATTGGGTTCATGCATCACTGGAAGGTGAGGCAAGAGTTGAGCAAGCAAAGTCAAAATCAAGGTCAAAAGCGTCGGACAGGAGTGTCCGACCCACATTAGAGGGGACATAATTTGTTTCGGGTGATCACAGTCGAACGGGAATTCGGCAGCGGCGCCGCGGAAATCGCGCGCGAAATTGCCAATCGCCTCGGCTGGAAACTCTGGGACCAGGCCCTGACCGAGGAAATCGCCCGCGAAGCCCATGTCGACCGCTCGGCGGTGATGTACTGCGACGAGCGCCTGGACAGCGCCTTTCACCGCCTGGCTAAGACCTTCTGGCGGGGCAGCTACGAACGCAGCATGCCGTTCAAGGGCACCGAACCCTTCGACACCGATCGCTTTGTGGCGATCGGGCACCAGGTGATGACCCGGGTGGCGACGGCTGGAAACTGCGTGATCGTGGGGCGAGGCGCTCCCTACTTTCTGCGCGAGCTTCCGGATGTGTTCCACGTTTTTCTCTACGCGCCACGCTCCGAAAAGCTGCGGCGCCTGCGGTTGATGGGGCACAGCGACAAGGAAGCCGAAGAACTGGTCGATAGCGTGGACCGCGACCGCATCGAATTTGTCAAACACTACTTCGGCGCGGACTGGCCCACCCGCTGCCTCTACCACATGATGATCAACACTGCCGTCGGGGATGAAGTCGTCATTTCGACTGTCCTCGATACCATGCGCCTGCTGGAACAACCGGTGACCGCCGGAGGGGCAGCGTCCCAGCTTGAGAAGTGCCCGTAAGCCTTTGGTAATACTGGGTTGCACCTTTTCCGTTGCACTTTAACACTACTGAAATATCTTCTGGATTAAGATTTTGGCAGGGAAAGTTCTGCGGAGGCTTCGAAAATGGGAGCGGCCCGGATTCCACAACACGCGCTTCCGCTGCAGGTGGCGGCCGTCTGCTACCGGCGGCGCGGTCCCTCGATCGAGTTCCTTCTGGTAAACACCAACGGCGGCGGCAAGTGGACATTTCCCAAGGGCGATCCTGAGTCTGATCTCTCGCATGGCCAGGCGGCGGAACGCGAGGCCCGGGAAGAAGCCGGTGTCCGCGGCCGCATTGAGTCCCGTCATTTCTGCCTCTATATCCACTCCAAAGGGGTTTTCTGGAAACCGCCCGGAGTGCGAGAGTACGTGATCAAGGCATTCCTGCTCGAGGTAGACCGCATGGAAGAGCCGCACGAAGAGAGCCGGAATCCCACGTGGTTCGGCCCTGAATACGCCAAGAAGATCCTGGCCAAAGGGCGGGAAGTGAAATACGCGCGCGAACTGCAGGCTGTGGTCGATCGCGCGCTGGAGAAAATTGGCGCCGCCCAGGCCGCAGGCGCGCGCTAGCCTTCCAAGAACGTAGCGCCACCGTCCCCGCCGGCCCCCGTGGGTGCGTCCCTACCCTACAGTGAGGGCAGGATGCCCTCACGACAGCCGGCAAAGCCTGCCCTGAGCAAAGTCGAAGGGATGCCGGCGCTACTCGTCTTCTTCAAATCGCCCCTCTCGTGAGACGATTGAGGGAATGCTCCAGCTCTCCTCCGCCGGCAAACGCTATGGCCACAAGCTCCTGTTCGAGGGAGCGGACTGGATGATCACGCCTCGCGACCGGGTCGGACTGGTGGGGGCGAACGGCACCGGTAAATCCACGCTGCTGAAAATCCTGGCCGGCACTGAAAGCCTTGACTACGGCTCGGTCAGCCGGGCCAAGGGCATCAGCGCGGGATATCTTCCGCAGGACGGCCTGGCGCTCTCCGGACGTACCGTCTTCGCCGAGTGCATGTCGGTGTTTGCGCATCTGCGGCGCATGGAGCAGGAGATGGAAGAGTTGACCGGACGCATGTCCGAGCTCGACCATGCATCCGCCGAGTACGCGCAGGTGGCAGAACGCTACCAGCGCATCGAGCATGAATTTACCACTCGCGACGGATACGCCATCGAGGCCCAGGTGGGCACCGTGCTTTCGGGGTTGGGGTTCCGAAAGGAAGACTGGACCCGGCAAACCGAGGAATTTTCCGGCGGCTGGCAGATGCGCATCGCCCTGGTGAAGTTGCTGCTGCAGCAGCCCAACCTGCTGCTGCTGGATGAGCCTACCAACCATCTTGACCTTGAAGCCCGCAACTGGCTGGAAGAGTATCTCGGCAACTATCCCTACGCTTTTGTGCTGATCTCGCACGATCGGTATTTTCTCGATGTGACCATCAACAAGATTGTCGAGATCTGGAACAAGCGCATTCACCTTTACCACGGCAACTACGAAAAATATCTGAATGCGAAGACGCAGCGCCTCGAGCAACTGGAGGCTGCCTATCGCAACCAGCGCGAGCGCATCGAACAACTCGAAGTCTTCATCAACCGCTTCCGCTACCAGGCCACCAAGGCCAAGCAGGTGCAAAGCCGGATCAAGGAACTGGAGAAGATCGAACGCATCGAGCTGCCGGAAGAAGAAAAGACGATTCACTTCTCCTTCCCGCAACCCAAGCCCGCGGGCCGGATCGTCGCCGAGTTCATCGGGGTGGCGAAGTCTTATGGCGAAAAGGAGGTATTTCGCGACGTCAATTTCATGATCGAGCGTGGCGACCGGATTGCGCTGGTAGGAGTGAACGGAGCCGGGAAATCCACGCTGATCAAGCTGCTGGCTCAGACCGAGCCGTTGACCCGGGGAGAGTACCGCCTGGGGCACAATGTCGATCCGGATTATTTCGCGCAGGACCAGTACAAGGAACTCGATCCCGATGCGCGCATCCTGGACGATCTGGGCGAGATGTCTCCCCGCTCCACCCAGACCGAGTTGCGCAGCCTGCTGGGATGCTTCCTGTTTTCCGCCGACGATGTTTTCAAGCGCATCGGGGTGCTCTCGGGCGGGGAGCGCAACCGCTACGCCCTGCTGCGAATGCTGCTGCATCCGGCAAATTTTCTGCTCCTGGACGAGCCCACGAACCACCTGGACATGCGGGCCAAAGACGTCCTACTGAAGGCGCTAACCGACTACAACGGCACCGTAGTCTTCGTCTCCCACGACCGCTATTTCATCGACAAACTGGCTACCCGAGTCCTGGAGGTAGGGGAGGGCCGGGTCGAAGTTTATCCCGGCAACTACGAAGATTACCGCTGGCGGAAAGAGGGTGGCGCCGCGGCGTTGCAGAAAGCGGTTACGTCACCAGTTAGTTCCCAGCCTGCGAACGGCAATGCCAACGGGCAGCCGGCGAAGTCCGAGGATGCCGCAGCCAGGCGCCTCAATCCCATGAAACGCAAGCAGATGGAAGGTCGCGTCCACGAGCTCGAGTCGGAGATCAACCGCCTGGAAGGTACCATCGCCGAGTGTGAAGCGGCCCTACAGACCTTCGTCAGTGTCGAGGAAACACAGCGGGTTACGCAGGAACTTGGCGCCGCACGAACCGAGTTGCAGAGGCGGATGGCGGAATGGGAGCAGTTGGGTCAGGCGCTCCAGACCTAACCAGTGTTGCACTTGAGATGTTACCGCAGCGGCTAGGGCCACCACTGAAAATAGAGCATTTAGGCAGGGTTGAAAGTCTGCTCCTACGACGCAGTCCCCGCGTCGGATCCCGATTGCCTGATACCTTCGACACCCGGACAGGTTCTTCCGTAACCTGCTTTATTGCAGCGTCCCATGCGATAGTCAGCTTGGCCAAATCGGCCATAGATAAGCAGACAAGCAGACTCGCCGCATGCGGTTACGCCCAGAGTGCGCGCCGCGCGGAACATTAAAGGAGCGCCGCAACCGATGCTGCAGCCATCAGATTCTCAAAAATCGCAGTTACCCTCGAACCAATCCTTTAGCCCCAGCAAAAGCGTCAGCGTGCCCGTGGAACAGGCTACTATCGGCCGCTCCGTGGTCATCAAGGGCGAAGTCAGCGGAACCGAATCGCTCTATATCGATGGGCGAATCGAGGGCACCGTCAATTTTGCCGATCACCGCGTCACGGTGGGGCGCAACGGTAGCGTCACCGCTAACATCACGGCCCGCGAGGTCGTGATCCTGGGCAAGGTGCACGGCAACATCCAGTGCACCGACCGGCTGGACATCCGCAGTGAAGGCGCGCTGACCGGGGACGTCGTCACCCAGCGCATCAGCGTTGAGGATGGAGCCATTCTGAAAGGCAGCGTGCAAGTGCGCGCGGTCGAGCACAAGCAGGACAAGTCTCAGGCCCAGAAGCAGGCACAAGCGGAGACCAAGCCCGCTGCAGCCGAGCCGCCCCGAGCAGCAGCCGCGGTCGCTGGCGTCTAGTTCACGGGTGTGGGTCGGACACTCCCTTCGACTTCGCTCAGGGCAGGCTTTGTCCGACGCTATTGACTTTGGTTATTTGCAGCACAGGACAAAGACGAAGTCAAAAGCAAAGTCAAAAGCGGCGGACAAGAGTGTCCGACCCACACTTTCATCTATTTCTTTTCTTCCGGTTTCAAATCCAGGGCGGCGGAATTCATGCAGTAGCGCAGGCCGGTGGGGGCAGGGCCGTCTTCAAAAACATGTCCCAGGTGGGCATCGCAGCGCGCACAACGGGTCTCGGTGCGAACCATGCCGTATGTTTTGTCCGTGTGATTTACCACTGCGGCTTCGTCCACCGGTTTGAAAAAGCTGGGCCAGCCGGTGCCGGACTCGAACTTGGTCTCTGAGCTGAACAACGGTTGCCCGCAACAGACACAGGCGTATGTGCCCGCATCTTTGGTCTTCCAGTACTTGCCGCTAAATGCCGGCTCGGTTCCCGCTTTGCGGGTCACGTAATACTGCTCAGGCGATAGCTGCTCTTTCCACTCTGCTTCCGGCTTTTCAATTTTCTCTGCCATTCCATTTCTCCGAATCGTTCTGTTGTTGATCTTTGATGCTGTACAACGCTGTTTAACTAAAGGGTGCCTGCTCAAATCTCGATGACCATATCCTCCAGGCGGGTGGGATAGCTGTTCAGCACTTCGCCCTTGTCTTTCCGCACGATGACCGTATCGGAGTGCCGAAAACCGCCCCAATCCGGATCGTAAACCCCGGGCTCGCAACTGAAAGCCATTCCCTGCTGCAGCACGGTCTTGTCGCCCTCGGCGATCCAGGGAGCTTCATGGCCTTTGAGGCCAATCCCGTGCCCGGTCCGATGCTTCAGAAACTTCTCCAAGCCGGCTTTGCGAATCTGGTCCAGACTCTTCTTGTCCACTTCTTCCGCCACTGCGCCTTCCTTCAAATTTTCAACGCCGGTGTCATGGGCCGCGAGCATGGCCTCGAACAGTCGCCTGGCGTAGTCGCTAGGCTTTCCCACGCAGAAGGAGCGCTCGCACTCGACGTTGTATCCTCCCACTTGCGCGCCGAAACTGAGGATCAGGGCGTCTCCACTCTTGAGCCGGTCTTTGCTCGGGACGGCGTGCGGGAACGCCGACCGTTTACCGAAGGGCACCAGACCTCCGAAGGGAGGGTCGATGCCGACGCCGACTACGTCACGCAATTCCTTCGACATCCTGTCGGCGACCGCGTCGGCGGTGACTTTCAGGATCTCGTCCTCGGTCACGCTGCCGTTGTGTTGCACGAATTCGCGGCCGGCCTGGACTTTGAAATCGGCGTAAGTCATGGCCCGGCGCATGATGCGGATTTCGTCGTCGTCTTTCACCAGGCGAAGGTCATCGATCAGGTCTCCGGCGACCACAATCCTGGCCTTGGGAGCACCCAGGCTTATTTGATGCAGCCGGCTCGGCCGAGGCTCCTCGATTCCGATGTGCGCCCGGCCGAAACCGCGCTTGGCCACGCGCTCGAAGATCCAGCGCACCCGGTCGACTGGCCCCGGGAAATCGAAGTAGGACTCGTAGTCCTTTACCCACCAGGTTTTGACCTGGTCAACCTCCAGCCCGGGGACAAACATCACCGGATCTCCGGACTCTGGAATCAGCGCCGCCAGGGGGCGCTCGGTCGAGAGATGGAAGTATCCCACGGTGTAAATAATGTTGGTGGCATCGAGCAGGAGTAGTGCGTTCAGCTTGCGCTCTTTCATCTTCTGCTGCACCTGAGCAATCTTGCGCCGGTACCAGTCCGGTTCCAGGCGGTCATGCGGACCAGGATCCGGCATGGCGGTAGCCATGCGGAGAAAGTGCATTCGACCGAGTTTGCTCACATCGGCGGTGACGCTGAGTGCCGCCACGCCGGAGAGTGTACGCATGAACTGCCTTCGATTCGCCATAGGGCCTCCATCCGGAACAAGTCCTGGAATTTTAGAGCGACTCATCTTAGCTTACTTGGCCGCTTCGCGGCCCGGACGGGGACATTCACGGAGTGCTTGGAATCCTGCTGATCGGGGCGCTTCCTGGGCTCGCTGTATGCAGGCCTAAAGGCCTGCTCCACCCTTTTGCCGGGGAAGAAGCCTGCGGTCGCAAGCCTGCTGCCCTTGCCCTCCAGGGAAGATCCTCGTAGCCGGCAGCCTACTGAGCAGAACGACCTTCCGGGGACTTCGCCTCGGAGCCCCTGATCGTTCGATATTCACCGCGATGGTAGAGCAAAGGATCGCCTGCGCGCACCACAACTTCCTCGACTTCGGCGATAAAAATTGTGTGGTCGCCCGCATCCTGCGCGCTATGCAGCCGGCACTCGAGGTAGGCCAGGGCGCCATTGAGCACCGGAGTGCCGTGGGCCGTGCGATCAAAATGCGCTCCCGCCTCCTCTTCGGCATGGCGATGGTCCTGCGCCGGGCCGGCGTAATATTCGGAGATGATCTGCTGGTCCTGGGCCAGCACGTTTACCCCAAACCGCTTCCGCGCGTGGAGGTGAGCGTGGGTGCGGGCGCGATGGTCAACGCAGACCAGCACCAGCGGCGGATCAAGCGACACCGAACTGAAAGCGTTGGCGGTCATGCCGTGAACTTCACCCTCGTAGTCCACCGTGATCACGGTCACGCCGGTGGCAAAACTGCCGAGCGCGCTGCGGAATTCTGTTTGAGTGACGGCCATGTGCAGGCTGGAGCCCTGATGCTTCCCAGCGTCTTCGGCGGAGACGTGCAATTGCCAGTTCCGCCCTAAGAGTTTTATCACTAAACGCGTAAAGTTGAACAATTCGCCAAACGGCGAACACCCTTTGCGCCGGAGAACACGCGCCGTTCCAAATCCCTCTCATGTATCATTCTGGTTGTTCAATTGTGAGGCCGATGGTTCCGGGTCTGAGAGCGCAAGAAGACATGCGGGTGCAGGAAGATTCGCTCACCGTCTATCTCGACGAAGTGCGCAGCGGCCTGCCTCTGGCGCGCGAGGGAGCATGCCGGCTCCTGCGCTGCCCGGAGGATGAACTTCCCGCTCTCCTCGCAGCCGCCCTGGAACTCAAGCAGCACTTTAAGCCCGGCGTCATCACCTATTCGCGCAAGGTTTTCATCCCCCTGACGAATCTGTGCCGCGACTACTGCGGCTACTGCACCTTCCGCCGCGACCCGGGCGAACCGGGGGCACACACCATGACCCCGGACCAGGTCCTCGAAGTCGCGCGCGCGGGCGAGAAGATGGGTTGCACCGAAGCTCTCTTTAGTCTCGGCGACAAGCCGGAGCTGGCCTTTCCTGAAATGCGCGCCACCCTGCGCCATCTCGGTTACAACTCGACTCTGCACTATCTCGAGGCCATGTGCGAACGAGTGCTGCGGGAGACGACCCTGTTGCCGCATCCCAACCCCGGACTGCTGAGCGCTGAATGGATCACCCGCCTGGCGGCAGTTTCTCCAAGTATGGGTCTGATGCTGGAGACGACGAACGCTGCTCTGCTGGCGCCCGGCGCCGCGCACGACAATGCACCCGACAAAGTTCCCTCCAAGCGATTGCGCACCATTGAGGAAGCGGGCAAACAGTCGGTGCCTTTCACTACCGGCCTGCTGATTGGGATCGGCGAAACCCCAGAAGACCGGGTGGATACGCTGCTCGCCATCCGGGAGCTGCATCGTCGCTACGGCCACATCCAGGAAGTGATCATCCAGAATTTTCGGGTCAAGCCGGAGATTCCGATGCGCGACTGGCCGGAACCTACGCTGGGCGAGATGCTGCGGACGGTCGCAGTGGCAAGACTTCTGATGCCGGAGGTCAATATTCAGGCGCCGCCCAATCTTTCCGCGCCCTATTACGACGAACTGCTCGATGGCGGGATCAACGACTGGGGCGGAGTTTCACCTCTGACTCCAGATTTCATCAATCCGGAAAGACCCTGGCCGCACCTGGAACAGCTCAAGGCCCGCACGGAATCAAGAGGATACATTCTGCGCCAGCGTCTGCCGGTTTATCCTGAGTTCCTGACATCGCTTACCTCGCGGCCCGGCTTGCTGGCGGAAAAAGTCCAGGCAGCCGCCGATCGCGAAGGCTACGCAGGGAGGACCAAGGCGGCATGATCGTCGTACTCACTGGCGGGACGGGTGGCGCCAAGTTTGTGGATGGCCTGCGCCAGGTCGTTCCGTCCAAAGACCTCACCATCATCGTCAACACCGGGGACGACCTGGAATGGTGGGGACTGTACGTTTCGCCCGACCTCGATTCCATCACTTATGTGCTGGCTGGACTGCTGAGCAAGGAACGCGGCTGGGGCGTAAAGGGCGACACATTTTTTTGCCTGCAAGCCATGGGCGACCTGGGGGAGCCCATCTGGTTCCATACTGGCGACCGCGATCTTGCCGTCCACCTGCTGCGCACGAAATTGCTGAAGCAGGGCAAGACGCTGTCTGAAGTCTCTGCCGAAATCGCCGCCAAGATGGGAGTGCAGGCCCGCATCCTTCCCATGACAAATACCCGCGTGGAAACACGGGTGGACACTCCGATCGGCGAGCTCAGCTTCGAAGAATATTTCGTGCAGCGCTGGTATCAGGACCCGGTCAACTCGATTCGCTTCGCCGGCATTGAAAACGCCGAACCCGCCCCCGGCGTGATCGATGCCATCATGTCGGCTTCCGTGGTCCTGCTGGCGCCGAGCAATCCCGTGACCAGCATCGGCCCCATCCTCGCGGTGCCCGGCATCACCGAGGCGCTCAAGCGGACTCGCGCCCTGGTTGCGGCGGTGAGCCCGATTATCGGTAACACCGCAGTCTCCGGACCGGCCGGCATTCTGATGGCCGCTCAGGGTTTGCCGGTTTCCATCGCGGGCGTGGCCCAGGCTTACCGAGAGTTCCTTGATCTTCTGGTGGTAGACCGCCGCGATGCCAAGGCGGCCGAGGAATTGAGACGACCCGGCCTGCGCGTCCATTGCGCCAACACCATCATGGCGACAGCCGAGGAAAAGATTGACCTGGCCCGGCAGATCCTGTCTCAGGTCGAGTCGCCGACCTCGAATGAAAATGCCGCGCACGCGGGCTCGGACCTGTCATGATTCTGGTTCCGGTCAAAAACCTCTCGGGCGCCAAGCAACGCCTCGCTGCATGGTTCGACCAACCCACCCGCACTGAACTGGCGCAAGCCATGCTGTTCGATGTGCTTGAGACCCTGGGTACATGGATCGACCGCCCCGAGGTCAGCATTGTGACCAGTGATCCCTTTGCGCTTCAACTGGCCAGGCATTTTTGCTTTTCCGTGATTCCCGACAACGCCAATCGCAGCCAGACCGATGCCATCGAAATGGCAACCCGCTACTGCGAGGACCAGGGCGTTGACAGCACGCTGGTGATTCCCGGCGATATTCCTCTCATCCAGAGTTGGGAACTGGAGAAGATATTGCAATCCGCACCCGCCGAAGGCTCGGTGCTGGTGCGCGCTGCCGACGGACGCGGCACAAACGCCATCTGGAGACGCCCCGCCGGACTATTCCCGGCGCGTTTCGGCAACGACAGTTTTGCGCCTCACCATGCCACCGCACAGGCGACGGGGAAACCCTGCGTGGTGCTTTCCCTGCCCGGCATCGCGCTCGACATAGACACCCCCTCTGATTTGCGCGATCTGGCCGCCGCCCCGGGTGAAACCCGCGCCCAGCGCCTGGTCAGGCAGTGGCAGGTTGATGATCTTCCTGTAGCCGCGAATGAGTAAGGCTCCAGCCCCACGACGAAAATCAGCCCCGCAGGGGCGCAAGAATGCAGCCCACGGCGTAAGCCGTGGGTGGCCACAGCAAGACGACAAAGCTCCAACGGGGCGAAAGAAGACCTTGCTTCCCGACGTACATGAACTCCGCATAATCCCTGTTTCCGTTGCTGGTGAGGTCCAACCCGGCGATTCTCTAACCGGCCTGCTTCTCGCCGCCCTGAGGCATCACAAACTGCGCGCGGGCGACATCCTGGTCATCAAACACAAAATTGTTTCCAAGGCGGAAGGGCAATTCGTTGACCTGGAAAACATCAAACCCTCCTCTGCTTCCCGCCGCTGGGCCAGGCGCTATCACCTCGACGCTCGCGTAATCGAACTGGCAATTCAAGAGGCCCGGCGCATCGTTCGGCGCAAGCGCGGCGTTCTCATCACGGAAACTCACCATGGCCTGATCTGCGCCAACAGCGCGGTGGACGTCTCCAACGTGGACGGAGGACGCCATGCGCTCCTGTTGCCTGACGATCCCGACCGCTCCGCCGCGCGAATCCATCGCGAGCTGAAAAAAACTCTGCGTCTTTCCATCCCGGTGATCATCACAGACACTTTCGGCCGGCCCTGGCGCGAAGGCCTGACCGAAGTTGCCATCGGGGTGGCCGGAATGCAGGGCCTCCACGACTATCGCGGACAGCGTGACTCGCACGGATACAAGCTGCAGGCTAGTATTGAAGCGGACGCCGACCAGCTGGCTTGCGCCGCGGGGCTGGTCTGCGGCAAGCTAGCTCGTACCCCGGCGTGTATCATTCGAGGGTTCGCCTATCGTCCCGGCCGGGGCAGCGCGCTTGACCTGATTCGCCCGGCCGCGAGCGACCTGTTTCGCTGAGCCGTGTTTTCCGAGGAGGAGTTGTGACCCGAGTCCTGCCCGATTCTGAACTGGAAGCTTTTCCGGCGCTGGAATGGTCAAATGTTGCCGAGAGCATGTCCTCGGAGGCGCGCAACGCGCTCGATCAGGTTATGGCGTCGCAGGATGGCAGCGTCCTCTCCCGCGAACAGTGCCTGTTGCTCGCCCATGCCGAAGGCGACGATCTTCTCGGCTTGCTGGTGGCGGCCGACATACTGCGCCGGGACCTGGTGGGAAACATCGTCACCTACGTGGTCAATCGCAATATTAATTTCACCAACATTTGTTTTGTGGGATGCAAGTTTTGTGCCTTCAGCCGGGGCCCGCGGGAGGAAGACAGCTACTTCCACAGCCTCGAAACCATGGGGCAGAAAGCGGTCGAAGCCCGGGCACTGGGAGCGACGGAAGTTTGTATCCAGGGTGGGTTGCCTCACGGATTGCCTCCCTTCTACTACCGCGACATTCTGCGCGCGATAAAAACGGCCGTGCCCGACATGCACATTCACGCCTTTTCCCCCATGGAGATCGTTTATGGCGTCGAACTTACCGGCATGCCGCTGCCTGACTACTTAAAGATGCTGCGCGACAACGGCCTTGACACCCTTCCGGGAACCGCTGCTGAAATTCTCGACGACGACGTGCGCTTCGTGCTCTCACGCAACAAGCTCTCCACCGAACAATGGAAGCAGGTGGTGCGCACTGCTCACCAGTGCGGCATTCGCAGCACATCCACGTTGATGTACGGTCACGTCGAAACTCCAACCCACTGGGTCAACCAACTGGAGCTTCTTCGCGACCTCCAGCAGCAGACCGGAGGCTTCACCGAGTTTGTTCCGCTGGGCTTTGTGCACCAGAACACGTTGCTCTTTCATCAAGGAATCGCGCGGCCCGGCCCCACCCTGGCCGAACATCTGAAGATTCATGCCCTGGCGCGGGTCATGCTGGCCGGGGCGATCAACAATATTCAGGTGTCGTGGGTAAAGCTGAACCGGCGCCTGTCGCAGCTATGCCTGCATGCCGGCGCCAATGACTACGGCGGCACGTTGATGGAAGAAAACATTTCGCGGGAAGCCGGGGCGACGGCGGGACAATACACCAGCGGCGAGGAATTCCAGTCACTGATTCTTGAAACCGGCCGCATTCCCGCCGAGCGCAACACCGTCTACTCGAGAATCAGCCTCAGACTGCCGCCGGACCAGGTCGCAATCGAGGAAGCGCTCGAGCCGGAGTTCGCCTGATGGAGTCAGCCTAATCATGGCGGGCGTCATCGCTATCCTCGGCGGCACCGGTCCGGAGGGCTTCGGATTGGCCCTGCGCTGGGCCCGCGCCGGCGAGAGCGTGATCATCGGATCCCGTGACGCTGCACGCGCTCGCGAAGCTGCGGCAAAAATCCGCGCCGCGGTCGGCAGCAAGGCAAAGATTTCCGGCGACGAAAACAGCACTGCTTGCGCCGCCGCCGATATTCTCGTGCTCACCATCCCGTTTGAAGGCCACTGCGCCCTACTCAAGCAAGTCAAGCCGGCAATCCCCGAGGGAAGCATTGTGATTGACACGACTGTGCCCCTTGCAGCCAGCGTGGGTGGCCGCGCCACACGTACTCTCGGCATCTGGGAAGGCTCCGCCGCGCAGCAAACGGCTGAACTCGTGCCTCCGGGAGTGTCGGTGGTAGCAGCATTCCATAACACTTCCGCTGAAATCCTGAATGGCGATGCCGCTATCGACTGCGACGTCATAGTGTGCAGCGACGACGCCGACGCCTCGAAGACGGTAAGAATGCTGGCCGCAAAAATTCCCGGCGTCCGCGCCATCGACGGCGGCAAACTGGAAAATGCGCGCATCCTGGAACAGATCACCGCGCTCCTGATCGGCCTCAACATTCGCCACAAAGGCCACTCCGGCATTCGCATTACCGGCCTGCCAGCAAAAGCGTACGACGTGTCGTAGCGCCGGCGTCCCGCCGGCTGTCGTAAGGGCATCTTGCCCTCACAGCGGCGAACTCAGAGACGGTGCGAGCAAAGATGCATGAACAGCTCTCCCCAAGCCGGCCCGGCCATCGAATTCCGCAATGTCGGCTACCGACTCGATAACGGAACAACTCTGCTTCGCGACCTCAATCTTGAAGTGCAGCGCGGCGAAACCCTGGTGCTCCTGGGCCGCAGCGGCTCCGGCAAGACCACCACTCTGAAGCTCATCAATCGCCTGCTCACGCAGAGCGCGGGCGCGATCTACGTGGATGGCCGTTCACTCGACCAGTGGGACGTAATTAGCCTGCGACGCGTGATCGGATACGTCATCCAGGAAGTCGGACTCTTCCCGCATTTCACCGTCGCCCGCAACATCGGTGTCGTTCCTCAGATCGAGGGATGGCCCGCCGATCGCATCCGGCAGCGGGTCGAGGAACTGCTCCAGTTGGTGGGCCTGGAGCCCCAGCTGGCATCACGTTACCCTCGTGAATTGTCGGGAGGACAGAGGCAGCGAGTCGGCGTGGCCCGCGCCCTGGCCGCCGACCCGGCATTCCTCCTGATGGACGAACCTTTCGGCGCGCTCGACCCCATCACCCGCGCCGAACTGCAACGCGAATTCCTCTCCCTCCAGCAACGCCTGGGAAAAACGGTGGTCTTCGTGACCCATGACCTGCGCGAGGCCCTGTTGCTCGGCACCCGCGTGGCGCTCATGGAGTCAGGTCAATTAATTGTCACACTTATGCCCCAGGAATTTCGAAATTCCACCGACCCCATGGTCGCCGCTTACGTAGATGCCTTCAAGACCGAGGTCTCGTCGGCACCGAGGGAGCCGCGATGAACTATGAAAGTAGCGCCGGCGTCCCGCCGGCTGTCCCTAGGGCATCCTGCCCTCGCAAATTGGGACCAAGCGCCTTCAAAGCGCTCTCCCGAAACGCACGCTTTCGCAGAGGTCAATCATGAACGTCCTGCAATTCATCCTTCAAAATCACACCGAGGTTCTGGAACTCACCGCCGAACACCTCTGGCTGGTCGGGGCCTCCATCGCCCTGGCGGTACTCATCGGAATTCCGCTGGGCATTCTGATCACGCGCTGGCCGCTGCTAAGGAACCCGGTGCTGGGCAGCGCAAATATCATCCAGACGATTCCCAGCCTGGCGTTGTTCGGATTCCTCCTGCCCGCGCCCTGGATCGGCGCCCGCGCCGACCGCCTCGCGATCCTGGCGCTTACGCTCTACGCGCTCCTGCCGCTCATTCGCAACACCTACACCGGGATCAGAGGTGTGGACCCCGCGATCGTCGAGGCCGGACGCGGCATGGGCATGACGGACCGCCAGCTGCTCTGGCAAGTGGAGTTGCCCCTGGCGCTGAGCGTGATTATCGCGGGCATCCGCGTGGCCACCGTGCTCTCGATCGGTGTCGCCACCATCGCCGCCGCCATCGGCGCAGGCGGCCTCGGCGAATATATTTTTCGCGGATTGGCCATGGTCAATAATCAGGTGATTCTGGCTGGCGCGATTCCAGCCGCGGGTCTGGCTATCTTGGCGGACACGAGCCTGGGATGGCTGGAGAAGCGCCTGGCCCCGCACTAGAGACCGTGTGTTCAATTTCTGCTTCTGGCCCCTGAAATCATGCGCGTGTCCATGTTCATCGCGATCGGAAAACTTGCTGCCGCCCTGGCCGCGCTAATCCTCCTGGCATCGTGCGGTCCGCCGCGCGCCGACCGCATTGTGATTGGCTCCAAGAATTTCACCGAACAGCTCGTCCTCGGAGAAATCATCGCCCAGCAGATTGAGAACAAGACCCGTCTCCCGGTTGAGCGCCGCTTCTATCTTGCGGGAACGTACATCTGCCACCAGGCAATTCTTGGCGGCCGCATCGACATCTATCCCGAATACACTGGCACAGCACTCACGGCAATCCTGAAAGGGGAACCTGCCAGCAATCCCCACCAGGTTTACGAGCAGGTGAAGAG
>JBARIF010000636.1:0-2324 GCA_049799615.1 Terriglobales bacterium | reverse complement strand
GCGCAAGGCACTGCAGAGGCTGAACGGGGAGCCTGGTCGCAGCGGTCCCGTTAAAGCTATCATTCCAGTTCACTTGTACGGCCACCCTTGTGATATGGAACAGTTGCTCCATATCGCCGGTGAGTACAAATTAGCCGTAATCGAGGATGCTGCTCATGCGCTTCCGGCAAAACATAAAGGACGCATGATCGGTTCACATGCTAACGGCTCGGACGTCCCCGTATTCACATGTTTTTCCTTCTATGCAACTAAAAACCTGACAACCGCGGAAGGAGGCATGCTCACCGGCAGGCCCGACCTAGTCGACGAGGCGCGGATCTGGAGTCTGCATGGGATGAATCGGGATGCCTGGAAACGCTACAGCTCCGGGGGATCTTGGTACTACGAGGTCGTGCGGCCTGGTTTCAAATACAACATGACTGACCTGCAGGCTGCCATCGGCTTGCATCAGCTACGGAAGTTACCCTCATTCCACAGTCGCCGACAAGAGATTGTCCAACAATACAATGCAGCCTTTTCGCAGTTAGATGAAGTACATATCCCGCATGAAGGCGACGGAGTTGAGCATGCCTGGCATCTTTATGTCTTGCGCCTGAACACGGATCAACTCCGCATCTCACGTGGGGATTTCATCGAGGAGCTAAGAGCACGAAATATCGGAAGCTCTGTCCACTTTATCCCGATCCACCTCCATCCCTACTACCGGGACAAATATCAGTTTAGTCCGAATGACTTCCCGGTCGCCTGCCGTGCGTGGGAGCGCCTGCTTTCTTTGCCGCTGGCACCAAAGATGACCGGCGAAGATGTCGACGACGTGATCGCTGCCGTCAAGGACATCGTAGGGCTAAACAGAGTTAAGGCAGAGCAGCCATGTGAGCCGACGATTGCAAAATACCTAACCTCCGCTTCAACTTGATCACCTAGCAGGACGCTGAAAAATCGTGCTTCGATGCGATTCGGTCCACTTGGTTCGTGATTTTATGAGCGGCTGGAGCTTGTAGATTTGCCAGATTGGTCTCGCAGTGAGTGTTCTCTCGCTTCTTCCAAAGTTTCAGGCACACTTCGGCATCAGCGTCCGCATGCGAACTAAGTTGTAGGTCGCCGCCGCCAGCGTAAACATCCAGCCCACTCGCTCTAATCCACGATGTCGCAGCTTGCGCAACAATCCGACCGTCTTCATCCAGCCGAAGACTTCCTCGATCCGCTTCCGCTTTCTTTGGCTTACCTCATAACCGGGGTACCGAGTCGTGCGCCGGTCCACCCGGCTCCTGCGTCGACTCTGGTTTTGCGCCACGTGGGGTGTGATTTCCATTTGTCGTAGCTCCTCGATGAACTCGCGTTGGTCGTATCCTTTATCTGCACCCAAGGTGACTCGTCCGCGCCCCGGCAACTTCTCCGCCATCAGCAGTCCGGCATGGCATTCCGCCGCACCGTAGGCCGTGGTCACAAGCGTGTTCACGACCAGCCCGTTTCTATTCTCCGTCATCAGGTGTCCGTGGTAGCTCAACTTGGCTTCCTTGCCTCGTCCTTTACGGGCCAGCATCGCTTCCGGATCCGTTGTCGAACGGTGCGTCTGATTGCTGCGTTTCTCTCCCCGATAGTTGATCGTGGGGTTGTTCTCGTCCCACCGCGGCGCCGGCGGTTTCGGTTCGTTGTCCTTCTTATCCTTCTTGTCCTTGGCTACAGCATCAACGGGCCGGAAGCTCTTGTGCGATGCCCAGGCCTCCAGCAGCGTCCCATCCACGGTAAAATGTTCGTCGCTCAGCAGTTCCCCGGCTCGCGCTTCTCCCAACACCCCCTGAAAGAAAGCTTCCGCGATGTCCCCTTCCAGCAATCGCTCCCGGTTCTTGGAGAACGTGCTGGCATCCCACACTTCATCGTCCATACTCAATCCCACGAACCACCGGAACAACAGGTTGTAATCCAGTTGTTCCATCAGCAGCCGCTCACTTCTCACCGAGTACAGCATCTGCAGCAACAACGCCCGCAGCAGCTTCTCGGGTGCGATCGACGGCCGCCCCGCTCTCGCATAGAGCCGATTGAACCGCGGTGAGAGTCGATCCAACACCCCGTCTACTAGGCTTCGAATCATCCGCAACGGATGGTCCTGCGGTACTCGCTTGTCGGGTGAAATATAGCTGAACATCCCATCTTGCTGCTGATCGTCTCCTCGCATGCTCTCACTACTAACATGTCATCCTGTGGATTGGGAGTCGTTTTTCAGCATCCTGCTAGGCAGGTAGGCAGGTTCATTCAACAAGCTCGGAGAGACAAAGAGTTTGTTGGAAAGCGCTGCTTTGATAGCGGACTTGACGGCATAGCCG
>JBARIF010000635.1:0-1680 GCA_049799615.1 Terriglobales bacterium | reverse complement strand
GTGCTTTCCCCCAAGAATGAGGGCGGTACGAAATACCTGGCCCGTGTCGAGGCCGAAGTCTATGATGAGGATCTGCGCTTGTCCCCTTGGCTGACACAAACGGTTAAGACACTGTTCGCCGTTCGCTGAAAATCAATCGACCGACAAAACCACTTTATCGCATTCTGAAGCCGGTCGGTGAAGCGGAGGCGGGCTCTGCTGGAGAGCAACCCGCCGAGGAATAGCCGACTGGAGACTCATCGACGCCGATGAGGGCCGGGAGCGGGCTGCGGTTGCCGCTCCCAGCTTTTCATTTCAACATCGGATCGATAGATTTCCCCATGCCTTGAAAAACTCATGCCCTGAGCTGCTGCCGAGCGGCCGCTTGGTGCTGCGCTGCCCGCTGGGCCTCGAACTCTGCGGGCGGCAGATAGCCCAGGGCCGAGTGCAGGCGCTTCTGGTTGTAGACCTTTTCGAGGAACTCGCGGATCGAGGCGCGGGCCTCGGCCAGGTCGCGGTATTCGTTGCGCAAAACCTCCTCGTACTTCAGCGTTTTCATGAACGACTCGCAGCTCGCGTTGTCCCACGGATTGCCCTTGCGCGACATGCTGATGGTGATCTGGTGAGAGGCGAGTAACTCGGTGTACTCGCGGCTGGCGTACTGACTGCCGCGATCAGAATGGTGCACCAGCCCAGGTTGAAGAGTTCGGTGTGCGAGAGCCATGCGCAGCGCCGTCAACGTCAACTCGTCTTCCATGTGGCGATCCAGCGCCCAGCCGATCACCCGGCGCGAGAAAGCGTCCAGAATCACCGCCAGGAAAACGAACTCTTCGCGCAGCCGGATGTAGGTGATATCGGCACGCCAGAGTTGGTCCACATCGGTGAGCACCAGGTCGCGTGCCAGATTCGGGTAGACCTTCCACCCGTGGTTGGAGTCGGTGGTTACCACGAACTTGCGCTGGCGCACGCAGAGCAAGTTGTCCTCGCGCAACAGCCGGTAGACCCGCTTCGCGTTCACCGTCCAACCGCACCGCCGCAGCTCCGCCGTGATGCGTGGACGACCGTAGCTGGGCCAGGCCAACGCGATGTGCTGGATGGCGTCGCGCAGATCCATGTCCGGGTCAGGGCCCGGCTCGGCATCGTCGTGGAAGCGGTAGAAGCCGGACCGGCTCACCCGGCCCAGCTCCACCATCCGCTCGATGCTCAGTCTCCGGCCTACGGTCGCTTCTTCGGCAACCTTCCGGTAGACTGCGGATTTCCAGTCGATACCTGCAGCATCCGCTGTTCCTCGATGCGCTGCAAGCACCCCTTCAAAAAATCGATCTCCAAAGCCTGCTGACCGATCTTCCGTTCCAACTCGGCAATCCGGCCCTCGCTCCAGCGCGCCTGCCCGTTGCCGGGAAACGCATTGCCGGGCCCCTGCCGAAACTCACGCCGCCAACGATGCAATACATTGGGGTTGACTTCCAACGCCCGCGCCGCCTCGGCCAACGATACCCCTGCTTCCAGCCGCCGTACCGCGGCCAGCTTAAACTCCTTGGTGAACTGCCTGCGAGATAATCCCATGACTCAATTCTCCATTCAATGGATTTTGAGTCTTAACCAGTTGTCTCATTTTTGGGGACAAGTCCAACGCGAGGTCACTGGCTTCTTTCCGGAGACTTTGTACAATGGCTAGCGGAAACCCCGAAGGATCGGATG
>JBARIF010000634.1:0-6874 GCA_049799615.1 Terriglobales bacterium | reverse complement strand
CGTTATCGCGAACGATCAGGCTGATGGTTTCCACGCCTCCGCCGATGGCGGCTTCGGCGCCTTCCGCCACAATCTGGTGGGCGGCCATGGCAATTGCCTGCAGCCCGGATGAACAGAAGCGATTGATGGTGATCGCCGAAACCTCAACCGGCAACCCGGCCCGCAGCGCGGCGATGCGGGCAACATTCATCCCTTGCTCGGCCTCGGGCATGGCACAGCCCAGAATCACGTCTTCGATTTCTTTGGTATCTATTTGCGGCACGCGTTCCAGCGCGCCTTTGATGGCGATGGCGGCCAATTCATCGGGACGGGTTGCGCGCAGGGTGCCCTTAAAGGCGCGTCCCACAGGAGTGCGAACGGAGGAGGCAATGACGACTTCTCTCATAGCGAGTATTCCACCTGTTGATACCAACAAGTCTAGCACCCGGTCATGGTGGCGGAACCCACAGAATGGACCGGCAAAAGTATTAGATGCTTTGCTCCAGCCATCGGTCGGCCTACGGTTCTCGGCTGCCCGGTCGCTCAAAATTATGAGATTGACCGTGCGTATCTTGTATCGTTACACTATACATAGTGATCCAGACTTTCCGGCATCGAGGGCTGGAAAAGTTCTTCCGTAACGGATCGAAGGCGGGGATTCAGCCGAAGCACGCCGGCAAGCTTCGCTTACAACTGTTTGCTCTCGATAATGCCAAGAGGCCGGGCGATATGAATGCTCCGGGGTGGAAACTGCATCCGTTGACCGGGGAACTCCATGGCCAGTGGGCAGTCCGGGTCAGCGGGAACTGGCGTCTGACCTTCGAGTTTGAAGGGGAAGAGGCAATCCTCGTCAACTATCAGGATTATCACTAGGAGGTATTTATGCGCATGCACAATCCACCGCATCCCGGGTTGGTCCTCCGCGAGTATCTCGGGGACATGGCGGTGTCCGCGGCAGCGGCCCACCTGCGGGTCACACGCGTGACTCTGTCGCGGGTGCTGAACGGCAAAGCGGGGATCTCGGCCAACATGGCGCTTCGCCTGGCGGCTGCCTTGGGCACGTCGCCCGATCTCTGGATCAACATGCAGTCCCAGTACGACCTCTGGAAGGCTCGACGTAGCAGGCAACCGGCGGTGGGACGTTTCCCGCACATGTCGGGGGCCGATCAAGGCGACCGGAATTTAACTACGTAAGGCGAGCCGTCCTCGTCTGGGCGGGGGGAGCGAAGCTCGCCGGCGCGGACTGCGTCCGCGGGGGGGGGTGAGGACATCCTTCGGCTTCGCTCGGGACAAGCTCTGCCCCGCATGTAACCTCAATTCCTGAGCGTCTTTCCCGTCTTCAATGTGAACTGAATCCTCTCCTGGGTCTTCCTCTCGCCGCACAGCGATTTAAACGCCTCGCGCTCGAGGTCCAGAATGTATTGTTCGCTCACCGGAGTACCCGGAGTCACATTGCCGCCGCACAACACTTCCGCGACCTTGGTGGCGATTTTCACTTCGTGGTCGGAGATGTAATCGCCTTGCCGCATGATGTGCACTCCCAGCCGCAGCGCCGCCAGAACGTTTTCCCCGGGCGCGGGTATATCGCTGCGGGGCTGTGGAGGTTCGTATCCGGCGCGGACTAGCTCCAAGGCGCGGGCCTTGGCGTCGGCCAGGACGCGCTCGCGGTTCATGGTGATGTTGTCGGACCCCTGCAGGAAGCCGAGGCCGCGCGCCTCGTGCGCGGAGGTTGCGACCTTGCCCGTGGCGATGGTCTCGAAAGCTTTCTTCATGGCCTCCATCAGTTCGATGGACTCGCCGCGTCCTGGACGAATCGCTGCCGCGCTATCCACTGCACGCAAAAGCATCTCCTTGCAGCCGCCTCCTCCCGGCAAAAGACCGACGCCGACTTCCACCAATCCGGCGTAGAGTTCGGCATGCGGCTGGCGAGCTGCGGCGTGCAGCGAGATCTCAGTCCCGCCGCCCAGGCACAGGCCGAAGGGCGCCACCACTACCGGCTTGGGCGAGAACTTGATGGCCTGGGTCATGCCCTGGAACTGGCGGATGGCGAGGTCAACCTCGTCCCACTCTTCTTCCTGGACAGACATAAGCAAGAGCATGACGTTGGCGCCAACGGAAAAATTGTCGGCGTCATTGGTAATGACAAACGCGTCGAAGCCATCGCCGGGGCCGCCTGGCTTCAGGGTCTGACTGATAAGACTGACAATGTCGCCGCCCAGCGAGTTCATCTTGGAGTGAAATTCGAGGCACGCGATGCCGTCGCCCAGATCAACCAGCGACGCACCTGAGTTTCTCTTGACTATTGCGTTGGATTTTTTCGCCACCTCGACCGACCACACGCCTTCAGGGACCTCTACCGGTTCATACTTCGCCGTTTTCAGATCAAAATAGGACCTTCCCGACGCTGCTTTGGGATCGTCCTCGTACCAGGACTTGTTTCCCCTTGTCAGCAGTTGCTCGACATTCGCCGCCACCGGACGGTCTTCCTTTTTCATGCGGGCCACGGTGGCTTCAATTCCAGCGGCGTCCCAAAGTTCGAAAGGTCCAAGCTTCCAGTTGAATCCCAGGCGCATGGCTCGATCGATCTCCACAATAGAATCCGAGACTTCCGGAACGCGATTGGCTGAGTAGTTCCACAAATCGGAAAGCACCGACCACAAAAACGCGCCGGCTTTATCACCCTTCTGCGGGCTGCCTGCAAGTCCGAGCAAGGTGCGCAACCGCGTCCTCGGGTCTTCGATATTCTTCGCCATCTCGAGAGCAGGGAGCTTGGGCTTCTGGCGAGGACGATATTCGAGCGTCTTCCAATCCAGCGCCAGGCGGTCGTCGGCTTTGCCGCCTCCTTTGCCCGAGTCGGCGGGCGAGGGCGCCCGCCCCGCACTTTTCTTGTAAAACCCACCCTTGGCCTTATCTCCCAGCCACTTGCGCTCCAGCATCTGCCTGTAGAAGTCAGGCAGTGGGCTCGGGTGCGGAGGGTTCTCCTGCCCGCCGGCTTTCTCCATGTTCCCCACCACGTGCCCCAGAATGTCGAGGCCCACCAGGTCAATGGTGCGGAAAGTTGCGGACTTCGGCCATCCCACCGCATCTCCGGTCAGCGCGTCCACATCCTCAATGCTCAGATCCATCTCCTGCATCAGCCGCATCACGTTGAGCACGGAAAACGTGCCGATGCGGTTGGCGATGAAGTTGGGCGTGTCTTTGGCGAACACCACCCCCTTGCCCAGGTTCACGTCGCTGAAGTGGGCGACGGCCTCGAGGGCGGCGCGGTCAGTTTCCGGAGTGGGGATCATCTCCAGCAACCGCATGTAGCGCGGCGGATTGAAAAAATGCGTACCGAACCAACACTTGCGGAAATCGTCGGAAAAACCTTCACTGATCTTTGCCACCGGCAGGCCGCTGGTGTTTGTGGTGATGATCGTTCCCGGCGTACGGATGGCTTCCACCTTCTTCAAGAGCGCTCGCTTGAGGTCGAGATTCTCGACGACGGCTTCGATGATCCAGTCCACCTCACTCAAACGTTTGAGGTCATCTTCGAAGTTTCCGATGGTCACCAGGCGCGCCAGTCCCGGTTCGTAGAACGCCGCGGGCTTGGATTTCTTCGCGGCCTCCAGTCCGGCCGCAGAGATCTTGTTGCGCGCGGGACCGTCGGCGTCAGGCGGAACGATATCGAGCAGAAAGCTGGGCACGCCAGCATTGGCGAAGTGGGCGGCGATGCGTGCGCCCATGGTTCCGGCGCCGAGAACGGCAACTTTGTGGATACGCTTCATGAAAAACCTCTGAGGAACAACTCAACTACGATTGTATAGCGGCAGCGAGTCAATTCATGTGTGGGTCGGACACTCCTGTCCGAGGCTTTTGATCTTGAATCGGTCTTGAATATGACTCTCGGTCGCTCCAGTTAGAGTCAAAAGCGTCGGGCAGGAGTGTCCGTTCCACATCGGCTCGGCTAGGGTACCTTGTCGATTGCCCATTCGTCCTTGCCGGCGCGAACCACAATGATCTGCGATCTCTGCGGGCGGCCAGACCGGTTCGACTCGGAATCAGAGATAAACAGAGTAACGGGAAAGGCATAGCGCCCAGCGTTGAGCTTCCTGCCTCGTGCGATTTCGTAAGCCGCATCGTTTCCCGAAGAGAAGAAACTGTCCGTGCGCTCCTGCGAGCTGCCTTGTTTTGCGGCATCGCTCAGCATGAGCAGGCCGGTTTCACGGTCCTGGTTCTGCCAGGCTTGCAGAAAGCGATTGGCCGCGGCCAGGGCCGAACTATATCCGCGATCAGGGACAGTAAAGGATGACGAATGTTTGTTCCTGCCGGCGGCCGAGGTGGACAACAACGGTGCCAGGGAGAGAATTATGAGTGGGAAGGCAAGATGCCTTCCCGCTACCCATTCAAATTTCACCATTAAATTATGCGGGAAGGCGCAAGATGCGCCAAGACACCACCGAGGTTCTCTCCTGCAGCGAGCAAGATCCGGCAACGAATGCAAGGAATGGAGGACGGGCGTCCCGCCCGTCCCCGCGGGCGAGGGCGCCCGCGCCACACATTTTCATTTCAGGAAATTAACTTCGCCAAGGCAAAAGCTGCGGCTGCGGCCACGCCACCGATCACCATGGTTTGCAGCGCGCTGCGCCCCGGGCCAGTTCCTGTGTAGCGACCCTTCATATAGCCGAAGACGCCGAGCGCGGCCAGGGTCACGACGGCTGAGTAGGCCAATCCATGCACGGCGCTGGACAGCAGAATGTAGGGTGAAAGCGGAATCATGCCGCCTGCAATGTAGGAAGCCGCGATGGTCGCGGCGCTGGTCACCGCCCGGCGCGGGTCGGGTTCTTCCAGTCCCAGTTCGAAGCGCATCATGAAATCCACCCAGGCGTCGGGCCGGCGGCTGAGCGCTTCGACTACCGGCGTACTTTCAGCTGGTGTCATGCCGTAGGACTGGAAAACACGCCCCACCTCGGCCATTTCTTCTTCAGGAATTTCCTTGATCTCGCGATATTCGCGCGCCCGCTCCTGTTCGTAGTGTTCGGCATCACCGCGGGCTGCGAGGTATCCGCCCAGGCCCATGGCGATCGATCCAGCCGCAATCTCAGCCAGTCCGCCCACCACGATCAGCCGGGTGTTCTGCACCGCGCCCGACAGTCCGGCGGCCAGGGCGAACGGGACCGTAAGGCCATCGGCCATGCCGATGACTACGTCGCGCACCAGGTTGGTGGCCATGAAGTGGGTCTCGACATGTTCATGCGGCATGATCAGACCTCCGGATGGGATTGCAGATATTTTTGGGCCCGCCGAACCACGTCTCGTTCGCCTCTATACGCCAGCTTGCGCGGGGCATCCTCCAGCGGAATCCACAGCGCTCGCTTGACCTCGACCCGCATTTCGCGAGACACATCATCAATTTGGCCCGAGTGATAACGGAAGAGATAAAACGAAACGATCTTGAATACTCGTTGCCCGTCGCCCCACGAACGCACATACACATACTTGATATCAGCCAGCTTGGTGATGGAAATCGCGGTCAGCCCGGTCTCCTCGCGTACCTCGCGCAGGGCAGTCTGCTCGGGCCTTTCGCCGGGATCCACCAGGCCCTTGGGCAATGCCAGCACCATTTTTCGGGCGGTTTTCCGGGCGGGACGCGCCGAAGAGCCCTCGGTCTGAGGCTCAATGACGGCCATCTGCCAGCCCTCACCCACCCGCTGCACCACCACCCCTCCGGCCGAGATTTCCCGAAGCATGGCCCCCAAGTTAACAGGATTGCTGGAGTTAGTCACCGGGGACCGAGCCGGGCGAAGCCTCCCGCCGGTAACACCCAGGAAAGAACCGACGTGCCTGGAACTATTCTCCGGGAACTGGCATCCTAGCTGTTAAGCAGTGGTGGTGAACGTAAGACCGGGGCAGGCGGGTGAAATGAGGTTCCGGTGAAGCATTTAGGCAGGATCATTCGTTCGGTGCAGGCTTTCGGGCGTGGCCTGTCGGGCCTGTCCGGGCCGGAGCCCTCGCAGGCGTCCGGCGGCATTGGGCTGGCTCTCGGCGGCGGTTTCGCTCGCGGCATCGCCCATATCGGCGTCCTCAAAGTCCTCGAAGAAGAGAATATTCCCGTGAGTCTGGTGGCCGGCACCAGTGTGGGCGCGCTGATCGGCGCCGCCTACTGCAGCGGCGTCACCATCGCTGAACTGGAACAAATGTCAAAGCGAGTGCGCTTCAAGGACTTTGCCCGCTGGACTCTATCGCGCTACGGATTTGCCAGCAATGAACGCATGATCAAGTTCTTAAGCAGCATTCTGAAGGTCAAGACATTCGAAGAATTGCAGATTCCTCTGGCCGTTGCCGCCACCGATTTTTCCACGGGCGCGGGAGTCGTGTTCCACTCCGGACCGCTGGTTGACCCGGTGCGTGCCAGTTGTGCCTACCCGGGAATGTTTCTCCCGGTAAGAATTCGCGGCCGCCTGCTGGTGGACGGCATGCTGGCCCACGCCGTTCCTACCGTTCCTCTGCGCGACATGGGTGCGCAGCGCGTGTTGGCAGTGCATCTCAAGGGAACCTGGACCAACGGCGATACCGGGCCGCGGCATCTGTTCGATGTGATCGGCCAGTGCTTCGCGATTGCCCAGGAAATGAACTGCGGAGTCTGGAAAGCAGCGGCCGACCTGGTCATTGATCCTGATGTGAATGGATTCAAGTACGACGATTTCGAGCGCTCGGCAGAATTAATTCGTTCCGGAGAAACCGCGACCCGCGCCGCATTGCCCGAAATCCGAAAGTGGCTGCAGCAGCCCGAGCCCGCGCGGAGGCTACAGCCCGCCCGCATAACCCAACCTGCAGCCGCCCCCGCGGAGTAGTGCACTCAGGAAATACAGGCCGCACCGCCGCCCACGTAGGGGCGGGTGCCCACACCCGCCCA
>JBARIF010000633.1:0-7301 GCA_049799615.1 Terriglobales bacterium | reverse complement strand
ACGCGCAGCGTCTCGTCTCCGATAGTTGCGGTCAGGCCATCGGCGGTCTGCGTGACTATAACTGGCGGCAGGGGTGGTATTGCGCCCAGAAGTTGAGCGGCCAGCGGCGTGGAACATGCGACGAACATTAAAAGCGCCACGCACACCGCACACCTGGTCTGGTTTGCATGAGATGCCCGAACGGCTGCAGAGATTCTTGATTTCACCGGTTGAGTCCTTCGTTGGTTTCTGGAAACCACGCGCTGCATGACACTCTGTTTCACTTGGCGTACTTAGGCGAACCATCGAATCGGACATTGCTGGATGAGCTCGAAAAGAGGAAAGGAGCATGACCGGATGGCGTGTGCGACGCCATCCGGTCGGGCCGTTTAGAATTTGAGCGTAAGTGCAAATTGCAGCTGCCGTGGGGTAGTGCCTAGCGCCATTCCATGAATCGTGCCGGCCCCGCTCGCGGCCGTGCAGTCTATACAGGTGTTGCCCGGATTTCCAGGATTGATGATGTTGAATACATTAAATGCATCCATCCGGAATTCGACCGCTACGCTCTCTCGGATCGGAAAATTCTTCATCAATGAGAGATCGGCATTGAAAAGACCCGGGCCGGTAAAAGCATTTCTCGGAGATGTACCAACCTGGTCGAGGCTCGGGCTAGTGAAAGCACCACCCAAACCAGGCGGGACAAAATAAGTCCGCGAATGGGTGGCCGGATCGAAAGCGGTAAGCTTCAGAGGAAAGCTCCCGCTTCCTTTGTTGGGCCTGCAGGGGCCGGCCGGCGTGAAGGCGCTGCAGTTGCTCAAGGCAGCGGAGAACGGCAAACCACTGGCCCAGTTAATCGACGTGCTCAGTTCATACCCTCCAATTGCGTAGTTGAGCCAGGTCGGCACGCCACCTCCAAAGTGCTTGCCCTTGCCGAAGGGCAGTTCGTAGTTGCCGAACACCGTCAGCTGTTTCTCGCGCAGATCGTCAAGGCGTCCCCAGAGAAACTTCTTGTAGACCTCTTCATCGTTGCCATAGTTGTAGCCACGCTGAAGGGCAAAGTTTGCATTCAGCTGCAATCCTTGAGAAAAGCGCTTTTCGTAGCTGACCTGAAGGGCGTTGTAGTTGGTGTCAAAGCCATTGTGGTAGAAGGTGAGGTCCTGGGTGAATCCGAAACGCTTGAAGTACGGTCGCAGCTGGCTGGTGTCGCTGGTTTCGGTCAGGCTTCCCGCGGGAGCTGCCGGGTTGTAGCAAAGCGCCTGGCCCGTGATGCTTTGCGACGCAGGTAAGCACGGGGCTGCCTCATTCGGGTTGGTTGACTTGTCGTCACCCATGAAGGTGTGAGTTCCCTTGTTTCCTACATACGCAACGGTCACGGAAGACGTATTGGTGAGCTGCCGCTGAACCGCAAAGTTCCAGGCATCGATCGTCGGGAAGACGTTGGGATCGCTGCGGATCTTCGCATTGTTACCCACTCCAATGGGAATCACGCCACTGGATGGAACGGTAGGAAATACGAACGCGGTTGGTCCGACGGCCAGATTAAACGCGGCTGTGTTGGCGCCGCTGTTGGTCAGGTTCTGATTGACCAGAACCGGAAGATTCTGGGTCAGCATGTGCCCGAAGATCGACCCGAAAACTCCGATATCGAAGCTCCGGCCATAACCCGTTCGGATGACGGTCTTGTCATTCAGTTGGTACGCAATTCCCAAGCGGGGTGCTAGCGTCTTCCAGGTCTTCGAGACATTCATTGCGGTGTTAAACGGCCCATAACCGGCAACTCTGATTTCGCCAGTGTTCAGGTCGGGGAAGCCGCCCTGTCCTTTGCCATTGACAGTTTCCGGGAAGTAGAGCTCCCAGCGCAGACCGTAGTTCACGGTCAGCTTGGGCGTAATGCGCCAGCTGTCCTGTATGTAAGTAAACATCCTCTTCTGACTTTCCTTGGCATTCGTCGAAACTGACACATACCGGGACATGTTCGTGACATCCCCAAGGAGGAAGCTGGCGAGCCCCATACCACCCGGCGCGGCCAGGGTTGGGTCGGTGGTGTTTTCGGTGTCAGTCGCGCTGAAATGCAGTTCACCTGCGCGATTGCTGTCGCTGGGTACGCGCAAGTTCCTGGCGTAACGCATATCCACGCCGAACTTCAAACTGTGCGTCCCCAGGATCTTCGTCCAGTTGCTCACGATCTGATACTGGTCTTCAGTTTCAAGCAATGGGCAGTTGCAGGCATTTACGCCCAGCGCAGAGCCGAAGTTGGACAACCCGTCGCCACCACCCCCGCTTGCATTCTCAACAAAGAAGGCGGGAGCGCCAGCCGTAAAAGAATCGCCCAGATTAAGTCCAGGAATTCCCACACTCGAGGCCAGATTTTCTTCGCCGTCATACTTCTGCGTTTTGACGTGATACCGGAGATAGCCCAGCCGGAAGTCGGTGAGCAGTTTTGGATTCAGCGCAATGTCCATGCCGAAAACAGCACTCTGGCTTCGGCCGGAGGCGGTACCACCGAAACTATTCGTAGGGGAGGAGAACCCTTGACCTCCGCCTTTACCAAAAATGGTGGAAGAGGAAGTTCCATTGCCAAAATAGCTGTAGCGGCCGAAGGCATGGGTACGCTCGCTCAGCTGGTCGTCGATTTTGACGTCGACGGAATCGTTGTGCAGGCTGCCACTACCGCTGCCTGAGTAGTTATTGGTCGTGCCCGGTGCATTCGGCGCCGGTATCAAGGCCAGAAGTGCTAACGCCTGCGGGGAAAGGTATTGCGTGGGAATGAAGTCGTTCACAAAGGGCGCGGGACCCGTTCCGGTAATGACGCGCGGGTTGTAGATCTGGCCCCTTGCGGGTCCGTTCGCTGTCAGATAGTCGCTGAGGTCGCACCCGTTGCCGGAAAGACAGGAGCTGCGCGCCAACGCGGTCGGCACCGTCACGATGGCAGAAGAACCCAGAATCTGCCGGGTTCCCTGATAGTCCGCGAAGAAGAATGCCTTGTTCTTGATGATCGGGCCGCCGATGGAAGCGCCGAACTGGTTGTACTTCGCAGGGGGAAGAAGGCGGCCGGTTACCGGGTCGGGCGCAAATTGGTTGTACGGGTTCCGAGCCTGGGTGGCATCTGTACGGCGGTAGTCGAACAGATCACCGTGGAAATTGTTTGTTCCGGACTTTGTCTGCGCTGTCACTACGGCCGCTACTGCTTGACCGAACTGAGCGTCGTAGTTTTGCGTTGTGATCTTCGCTTCCGTGACGGCATCGAGCGGCGGGTTAATAACAATCTGGCCAAGGATGGGATCCTGATTGGCAGCTCCATCAAGCTCGTATGCAACTCCCGAAAAATGTTGCCCGTTAATCTGGACGGTGGGGCTGCCCTGCGGGTTTTCAGCGGTGTTTTGGGACCACCCCATGACCTGCGTTCCAGGGATCAACAATTCGAGGCTGGCGAAGTTGCGGCCAGAATTTGGCAGGTCGGAAACCGTTTTCTCGTTCAGCACGAGGGCGACGTCCGCACGGTCGGTTTTAAGTTGGGGAACCTCACCGGTAACCGTCACAGTTTCTGTGGCCGATCCCACATCCAGCTTCAAATCCACCTTGGGAGACGTGTCGGCGGAGACTCGAATACCCTTGCTCTCGGCCCCACGAAAGCCCGTGGCCGCCACCGCCACATCATAGACGTCCGGGATCAGGTGTTCGACCGAGTACTCACCAATCGAGTTGGTGGTGGTCTGGACAGAGGTGCCCTTGGCCACGTCTTTCACGGTGACTGTCGCGTTTGCAATCGCGGCCCCCGAGCTGTCTGTGACCTGCCCGTAGATCGACCCGTAAATGGCTTGTCCCCAAAGATTTGCGACTGACAAGCCGCCCACGAAAAGAGCCATCAAAACCACGAGGTATCGCGTCCTGATTGCTGAGTACGTCATCTCTCCTCCGGATTCATGCGGCGCAAGTCCTGGCACCACGGACGCAGCGCGAGCAAGTCTAGGCTCGTGCCCCTGAGCAAACGTTTGCCTTCTAATCGAAATCTACTATCTGCCGAAACAACTGAACCCTAGATCCGGGAACCGAGAGGGGGCAATAGTCCACGTGTGCCATAGGCACCGTTTGTGCATCGGCATCTATCATTGAATCTGATAACACTGGCGGGATCGCACCACGGGGAGCTGTCCCGATCTGAATCCTATGCGCTCGTTCTGCCTTTTTTGCCTGCTAGGAGCCCTGACCCTGCCAGCCAGCGGTCAGTTGCAAGACTCTGCGGCACCTTTGCACCAGGCAGAAGACTTAGTGAATGGCGGCCACCTAGATGAGGCGCTGCAGAAACTGAATACCCTAGCTGCGGAACAACCGGAACCACGAGGTGTCGAATATCTCCGAGGGATGGTGTTCTATCAACAGAGCAAGATGGCGGAAGCGCAGGCTGCCTTCTCAAGAGCTGTTACTCAAGACCCAAAGAACCTCGAAGCAATTCAGATGCAGGGCGTGAGTTTGTTCCGCCTGGGGAAACCAGCCCAGGCGATTCCCCTACTCGAACACGCACATCGTTCCATTCCCAATGCCAACGTCGAGCCCAACTATGTACTAGGCCTGTGCTATATGGATACTGGCCGGTATGACGATGCTCGCACCGCGTTCGCCAGCCAGTATGGTTTCGCTCCCGACTCTCCTCAGGCTTATCTCCTCGCGGCCCGTATGCTCTTGCGCCGCGAATATGTTCCTATTGCAGAGACGTCAGCGCGCAAGGCGCTGGCGCTTAATCCCAGTCTTCCGCGCGCCCACTTTCTTCTCGGCGAGATCGCCCTCGCCCATGGGCAATTGGCCGATGCCATCGCTGACTTTCAAAAAGAAGGTGATCTCGATCCGCTAAATGGCGCTGTTTACGAACGCTTGGGAGACACTTACATCCGGGCGGGCGACTTTGACCGGGCGCAGCAGGCCCTGAATCGGGCCGTCCTCCTTGAACCGAACGTGAATATCCCTTTTATTCTGCTGGGCAAGGTTCTACTGAAGCAGCAGAACCCGTCGATGGCCAAGATGTATCTTGAACATGCATTGGAAATAGATCCGAAAAACTATATGGCGCATTACCTGTTGGGTCAGGCCTATCGTGCCCTTGGACGAAGCGACGATGCCGCCCGTGAATATCACGCCGCCGAGCAGATCCAGGCGGACAGCGCGCCGCACTTCGACGCAACTCAATAGCCTGCAATGATGCGATTTCTGTATCCATCTCGGCTGCGCCGGTTCGCCAAGGTTACTCTTGTCTTCAGTATTCTGGTCGCTGGTTTGGCGGCCGCTGACACTCGGCAAGAGCGGCTTAAAGCCGCCGACGCTGCTTTCCATGCCGGTTACGCCGCGGAAAAGAGCGGCGATCTCCCGAAGGCTAAAGAGCAGTTCGAGAGAGTCGTCCAGCTCGCGCCCAATATCGCCGAGGGGCACAGCGCGCTGGGCTCCGTGCTGGTGCAACTCGGGCACTATTCACTGGCAATTCCCGAACTCACACGCGCCCTCGCGCTCAAGGCCGACGACCGCAGCGCTCAGATCAACCTCGCGGTCGCGTATGAACAATCGGGCGCTCACGAAAAGTCGTTAGTTCTGTTTCGATCTCTCGACCGGAATGCTGCGAATCCGCTGCCTGCGAGCGTGGTGATCTTCTATATACAGGCGCTTGCCGCTAAGCAGCAAACCGAACTTGCGCTAAAGAAGGCACAGGCTGCAGTCGTAGCCGCTCCCGAAAATTCTGCCTTGCACGATACACTTGGTTCGCTTCAGGCCCAGCGACAAGACTGGAATGACGCCGTAGAACAGTTCAAGGAAGCGATTCGCCTCGATTCAAGCTTCGCCGAAGCCCACTTGCATCTGGGCCTCACGCTCATGATGCAACACCAGGCCACAGAGGCTTTGCCGGAGCTCACAACAGCCGCCGCACTTGCGCCACAAAACCCTCTCGCCCAGATTGAGTTCGCCAAGGCCCTGATTGCTAACGATGAGAATGAGAAAGCCGTCCCGGTTTTGCGGCACGCTCTCGATCTCGCTCCCACCGATCTCGATGCCAGGTACCAGCTTGCTCTCGCCCTTCAGGCCAGCGGTCAGGCGCAGCAAGCTATACCGTTACTTCAGAAGGTTGTCTCTGCAGATCCGCATAGTGTGCCGGCACTGACCAATCTTGGCCTCGCGCTCGTTCAGACAGGAAAATCGAAGGATGCGATCCCGCTCTATCAACGAGCCGTTAAAGAGACTCCCGCCGATCCTTTGGTGCACCAGGGTCTGGGAGTCGCCTATCTCCAGGTCAGCGACCTTGATGACGCGATGATCGAGTTCCGCGAAGGCTTGCGCCTTGCTCCCGAGGCCTATGAGTTGCACTACGATCTCGGTCTCGCTCTTAAGCTGAAGGACGATCTTGCTGCGGCGACCGAAGAACTGGAATTGGCTGCGCGCTTAAATCCGAATTCCCCGGACCCGCCGTTTACCCTCGGCGTCCTGGAAATGCAGAGGGGCCGTTTCGACGACGCCGAGACCCATCTCAAAACCGCTCTGAGGTTACGACCCAAAAACGGTGACGGCTGGGCCATCCTGGGAAGCGTCTACAAACAGCAGAATAAACTTGAGGAAGCATCCGATGCGCTCCACAAAGCCATCGAGGTGATGCCGGACCAGCCTGGACCTCACGTCACCCTGGCCGGCGTTCTGGCCCAACAAGGCCAAAGTACAGAAGCGGCGAAGGAGCGCAAGAAGGCCGCGGAACTCACTCGCATGGCAGTCAACCGGCAACGTGCCACTTTTGCAACCAACACTGGAAGCATGCTGCTTTCAAAAAATCAGATCACAGATGCCATTGAGCGTTACCAGGAAGCGGTTTCGAGCGACCCCACATACATCGAAGCGCACCGGGGACTGGCAAACGCCCTAGCAAGGGCAGGCCGCACAGCGGAGGCCGACGCCGAAAGACAAAAAGCCATGCAACTTGGCCAAGCTCAACCTTGACTTGACTGCACCTAGCAGGCATCGTCTTCGCAGCCCGTTGCATACCTTCGAAGTTCCCAGTAAAGAACCCGAAACGTTGTGGTCGTTAAAACGTTTGATTCGCTGTCAATAGCTCAGCAGCAGTTGCAGTAATCTTTGCTTTTGGACCGCTTCTTCCGCACTGCCTTTGACGATTTAACGTGAGGCGAGGGTCCTGCCTCTGACTCCGGTGATCTGGGTAATGCAATATTTTGGTGTGGTATCTGGTCTCAATGCTCAATTGAGATTACGGTCACAGATTAACCCTCGACGCGATCTCCGGGATTCAGGTCCTGGTCGTTTGCAGGTGGCTCGGCGAGGCGTGGCTTCTTGGCACG
>JBARIF010000632.1:0-1623 GCA_049799615.1 Terriglobales bacterium | reverse complement strand
GCGTAGTGAGGAACTTCCAGGGCCGCATAGCGGAAGAAGGACCGAATCGCGGTCAGACGCAGATTCCGGCTCCTTGCGCTATTGGCGCGGTGATTCTCCAAGTCGTTCAGGAATGTCCCCAGGAATGGGGCGTTCAGGTCTTCCATCGTCAGTTGCGCCGGTGGCTTGTGCAATCGTTCTTGAGCGAAATGCAGCAGCAAGCGGAAGGTATCCCGATAGGAAACGATCGTGTGTGGGCTCGCCCTGCGTTGAGCGATGAGACGTTGCGTAAAGAATGACTCCAACAAAGCGGGGAAGTCGGCGTGTGTTTTCATAAAACACCTCCCCACCTTTTCTCCATTCGCTTTCCCGCTGCTCCGAGTAATTCCGGAGTGCTGGTGAGATACCAGTAAGTATCAGTGACGTGTGCGTGACCGAGATAGGTCGACAGGATCGGCAATCGTCGCTCGACATCCTCATCTTTGCGATACCAGCGCACCAATGTTTCCACAGCGAAGCGGTGACGAAAGTCGTGCAGGCGTGGGCCATGGCTGGCCGAAGCGTCACGCAATCCGATCTGCCGAGACAGCTTATAAAAGGTTCGGCGGACATCGCCCCCATCCAAACGTGTGCCGCGGCTTGACACGAAGAAGTGGGAGACGGGCCGATCTACAAAAAAACTGCCCCGACGCTTGGCGTAAGCTGAGAGAGCTCTTCTGGTTGAGGCATGTAAAGGAACTAAACGGGACTTGCCAAACTTCGTCCCGTGAATCGTGAGCACCCCCTCGGACCAATCGACATCTTTGACTTGCAGGTTGAGTGCCTCGCTGACGCGCATGCCGGTCACCGCCAGGAGGCCGAATAGACAGTAGTACGTCCAAGGCTTGAGATTGTAAGTCGGTGGCAGAGTTCGAGCAGCTTTCAGCAGTTGTCGGATCTCTTCTTCCGAGTACAGATACGGTCGCGCACGCATGGCACGGTAAGGCAAGAGTCCGGGCAGAGGTATCTCGGTGGCGAGATCATCGCCGCTCCGGTAGCGGGCGAAGCCGCGCACCACACTGAGGCGAGCCGCCCATTCCGCCGGTTGTGTGTGCCGACGTTGCGTCGCAAACTGTAAGGCCAGGGCGATGGAGATACGAGCGGCTCCTTTCTTCTTGAGAAAAGAGACGAACTCGCGCAAGCAAGGTTCGTGCTTTTCCAGTTTGAAACCCAAGCTGCGTCGCAGCGAAAGATAGTCATTGACAGCTTGTCGCAGCGTTTTCATCGGGCACCTCCTGGCCAGGAAAGTGCTAGGGAACGCAGAGCGGGAAGTTCAACCTTGGCATAGATCGCCGTCGTGTTGGGACTCTGATGACGGAGCAACTCGCCGATCTCATCCAGAGACGCACCTTGCCGAATCATGTCTGTTGCCAGACTGTGACGAAACAAATGCGCACCCTTGTGCACAGATTCCACACCCGCCCTCTGGAGTGCACGCATCACCAGAGTGGAAACTGCAATCGAGTTGGCAAACCCCGTGTGCGGAGCCCTGTCTCGAAGGAACGCTCTTCGGCAGGAGCAAGACGGACGCCCGTGGCGCAAATAGAGTGCAAGGGCTTCCCCGACATCGGTTGGAAGCGGCAACTGGGCCAATCGCCCACCTTT
>JBARIF010000631.1:0-5054 GCA_049799615.1 Terriglobales bacterium | reverse complement strand
ATTTAGTCCCGAAAAGCCTGCCCTGAGCAAAAGTCGAAGGGATCTGGGCGTGCACAGCGCCCAGGCTCACCCAATCCGCGCAGGTGGTTCACCCCGGATGCTCCGCCAGCTCAGCATAACGCCCTGGATTGTGAGCCCGCACTGGCATGGCTTCGCTGCGCCGGGCGGGTGAGGACACCCGCCCGTACGCGTTCCCCGCCGTTACTTAGGTCATCTTGGGTTGAGTGACTTTTCGGTTCATCATACGGAAGGTTATCTGGGGGAAGTGTCGAATGAATATTGATGACTTGTTGCGCATCGCCATGGAGCGCCGGGCCTCGGACTTGCATCTGAAGGTAGGCAACTATCCCCATCTGCGCATCGATGGCGACTTGAATCCGCTGACTGACCAGCCCCGCGTCAGCGCCGAAGACATGCTGACCATGGCATTCAGCATGATGTCGGCGCGCCAGAAACAGAAATTCAAAGAGACCACAGAAATCGACATGGCTTACGGCGTGGCCGGACTGGGCCGCTTCCGTGTGAACGTCTTCCAGCAGCGCGGCAATGTGGGACTGGTGCTGCGCGTCATCCCCACCAAGATTCGCGCCCTCGATGAACTCTATCTGCCGAAGATCGTGGAACAGGTTTGCGAAATGCCGCGCGGGCTCATTCTGGTCACCGGCGTCACCGGTTCCGGCAAGTCAACCACGCTGGCCGCCATGGTGGACCGCATCAACTCCACCCGCGCCGAACACATCATCACCATCGAAGACCCAATCGAATTTCTGCACCGCGACAAAAAGGGATACGTCAACCAGCGCGAAGTGGAAGTGGACACGCCGTCGTTCGGCGCGGCGCTGCGCGCTTCCCTGCGTCAGGATCCCGACGTCATCCTGGTCGGCGAAATGCGCGACCTCGAAACCATCGGCACTGCGCTGCACGCTGCCGAAACCGGCCACATGGTGTTCTCAACGTTGCATACGCTGGACGCGGTCGAAACCATCAACCGTATTATCGCGATCTTTCCGCCGCCCGAGCAGAAGCAGATCCGGTTGCAGCTGGCCGCGGTGCTGCGCGCCGTTATCAGTCAACGGCTGGTGCGACGTTGCGACGGCGACGGCCGCGTTCCCGCGGTCGAAGTCATGATCAATACCGCCTACATCCGCGAATGTATTCTGGTCCCGGAAAAAACCCGCGCGGTACGCGATGCCATCTCTGCCGGAACTTCGCAATATGGCATGCAGACCTTCGATCAGTCGCTATGGGATCTGTTCCAGGCAGGATTGATCAACTACGAAACCGCTTTGGAGAACGCCTCCAACGCCGACGACTTCAAGTTGCGGATGCAGGGTATTTCTTCCACCAGCGACATTTCTCGCAACGCCATGCAGCAAACCGGCTTCGGCGGCAAGTAGCGAAGTTGCCGGCTGGCAAAAGAACCAGGGGCGCGCATGTCATTCATGCGCGCCCCTTTTTATCTGACTGTCCGACCCCAACCGCCTCGTGCATCCCCGCTTTACTTTGCCGCCAGGGCTTGCGCCTGCACCAGAAACCCGGCTGCGTACCGGGCGCGATGACAATCCGCTCCACTCAGGATCGCCAGGGCATCATGCAGCGACGAAATATCGAACACCCGATTCAAGCGGGTGCGGGTCAGCATCTCATGCACCAGGCGCGACGGATGTGTCAGTTTGAGCTGGATGCCGTGGTTACGCGTCCAGTGATGCAGTGACACCAGCGAGTTCAAACCGCCCGCATCCATGAATTCCACCTGCGAGAGGTCGAGCACTACGATGCGCGTGTTTTTCTCCGAGACCACCGCATTCCTGAGCGTGCAGACCTCCACGCCGCGCACCAGGCGCCCGCTGCAGTGCACCACCGCCACTCCGCCGTTTCTTTCCACATCTATGGTAAGCATGACTGACTCCTCATTCTTCTTTCATGATAGACGACCCGACGGAAGGAAAGTCACCGCCCGTCTCCTGCTCACTCCGTGAATTTCAGTCATCCCTGGTGTATACGTAGTTGGTAGCACAGGAGTTCCATGCTCAAGTTGTAGTGAGCAGGCGATCTTGTTTTTTTACAAACAATTTACATGAATGAAATGACGTGTCCGGTATGCCCTTTCCCCGCCCCAAGAAGACCGACTCAGAAGACGTGCTCTACGAATATGCGGTAGGCGCGCTGGCCCGCCGCATGCGTTCAGTGGCTGAACTCAAACGCCTGCTGCGGCCCCGGGTCGAAGCCGATACCGAATACGGCAAGACATTGGTGGAACTGGTCATCCGCCGCCTTAAGGACCAGGGTTATCTCAACGATGCCAAATACGCCGCCGCTTTTTCGTCCTTCCGCCGCGACAATGAAAAGTTTGGGCGCCGGCGTGTGATTACCGACCTGAAGGCCAAAGGAGTGCACGGCGAAGTGATCGACAAGGCGGTGGATTCCGTTTATGACGAAGTCAACGAAGAGAAGCAGGCCCGCGATTACCTGCACCGCAAGCGGCACCAGAAACCAAAGAGCCAGAAAGACGCGGCCCGCATCTTTCGCCAGTTGATGCGCGCCGGGTTTGGTTCTAGGACGATTTTCGCCATCCTGAAAAAATGGGACGTGGATGACGAAACTCTGACCGCACTCGAAGGCGAGTTGGAATGAGAGTAGTGCCGGCCTGGGCACTCTTTGCGTCCTTTGCGATAGAGCGTTTGACCTAGGCTGAATCATCCAAAATCTTGAACCGCAAAGGACGCAAAGAAAACCACAAGGGACGCGAAGGAAGGCCCGGCGCAACTAAACCGGCCACTAACTGTGGGACGCCCAGCGTTGCGTTTGCGTCAGAAATGCTGGATACTCCCTCGGAACGGCTCACACAATCAGGAGGAAAGTATGAAAGCAAGATGGACAACAATGGTCGCGGCCATGCTGCTCGGGCTGGCATCGTTCGCCTACTCGCAAGGCATGGCATCTGACATGGACAAGGCGGCTGACAAAACTGCGGACGCCACCAAGGACGCGGCCAAAGACACGGCGCACGCTACCAAGAAGGCGGCCAAGAAAACCGCGCATGCGACCGACAAGGCCGCCGACAAGACCGTAGACACGAGTAAAGACGTGGCCAAGGACAGCAGCCACGCCACCAAGAAGGCGGCCAAGAAGACCGCGCACGCAACCGACAAAGCCGCCGATAAGACAGCCGATACCTCGAAGGATGTCGCCAAGGGTACGACTCACGTGGCCAAGAAGACCGGGCACGGGGTCACAAAAGGGGTGAAGGCGGTCGGTCATGGAGTCAAAAAAGGCGCGGAGAAAACCGAAGACGTGGTGAAGTAAGTTGTAAGTCGCGGGGCACTGTTCAAACAGCCGGAATCCAGCCGGGCTAGGCCCTGCCGGGACGGGCAGGAGTGCCCGTCCCCACCCGGTTCTTGGCGGCCACCGGCGCCTTGGGTTGCGCCAGTTGGATCAGGGAGCGGTTGCCCACCCGGATGAAATCCAGTTCCCGGGCAGCCTGCAACGCGTTGACCGCTTCCTTGACCCGGGAGCGCGGAACAAAATTTCCGAAAAATGATTCCACTTCCTGCTGGTCGGCGGCAATGACGCAATCCAGATACTTGGACAGCAGCGCCGACAGCGCTTCTCCCACCGACAGTCCGACGCCTTCGCGCACCGCGTCCGGCGCCCAGCGGTAGAGCACATCCCAGAACGCGCCCTGCTCCGGCTTGTAGTCCACACGCGTGATGCGCAGCTTGGACCAGAGTTCGCCCAGAGCGTGGTCGAGCGCGACCAGCGAAATGCTTCCGCCCAGGTCCTCGCGCATCTGCTGCTTCGAAATCGGACCGGCACGGCGAATGAGTTCGAAAGCGTCGCAGGCCAGCTGCGAATACTCCGAGCGCGGCTTGGGCTGCGGCGCCTGTTTGGGGCTGCGTTCTCCCACCAGCGCATAGAAGTAAGGAAAAATCGAGCCCGCCACCAGGAAGGCATTGTTCTCTTCAAACTGGTTGGCTTCATATGCGTCATGATTGCGCAGGAGCCGCACCATAACTTCAGTGGCCTCCTGCGCCCGCGGATCAGCATAAGCATGCTGCTGGGCAGGCAGATTTTTATCTGAACCCGTCCAGGCGCCGATGAAGGTCGGAGCCAGCAGCGGCGGGCGCATGGGATACATCAGACAAAATCCGACTGACTCGATGAAGCGGTGCGCTTCGTCAAGGGTGCGCAGGGGCGTGCCGCTCACGCGCCACTTCTCACGCCGCAGTTGATCAAGTTCGTTGTCAGTCATAAAAACAGCTGTCAGCTTTCAGCCGTCAGCTCTCAGCCATTTGCTTTGCATAATCAGCTAACACTCGAATAGCTGATGACTGAGCTGACGGCTGAGAGCTGCTTTTCTAGATTCTCTTGAACGCCTTCTGAATGTCCTTCATGGAGTATCGCAGAACTACCGGCCTGCCGTGCGGGCACGTCATGGGACAGTCGGTCTTGGCCAGTTCTGCCAGCAGCCATTCCATCTTGTTCTGCTCCAGCGGCATGTTGACCTTGATGGCCGCATGACAGGCGATGGAGGCAGCGATGCGCCCGCGGATCTTCTCCAGGTTCAGCACCTGCTCTTCGCGGGAAAACTGGTCAAGCAGTTCGTGCAGCATGTGCTCGACGGCGGAAGCGTCAACCCCGGCGGGAGCGATCTTGACCGCAATGCTGCGGGCGCCGAAGGGTTCGACTTCAAAACCGTTTTTGGCCAGTTCGTCCGCGATGTCGGCGAAGACAGCCTGCTGGGCCGGCGTGAGTTCGACTACCAGCGGCAGCAGCAGGCGCTGGCTTTCGACTTTCTGCGTCGCCCTCTGCTTCAGAATTCTCTCGAACAGCACACGCTCGTGGGCCACGTGCTGATCGACGATCCACAGGCCCTCCGGATTTACCGCCAGGATGAAGGAGTCGCGAATCTGGCCCAGCGGTTTGAGCGAGGCCAGCGCCGGAGCCAGATCGCTCGTCGCTTCCGCTTCGTCAGGGATGGGCGGAGCGCAACTGTCGTCGCCCATCGAGAGTACCGGTTCGGGGGCGCGAACCAGCGACAGGGCAGCGTTACC
>JBARIF010000630.1:0-2031 GCA_049799615.1 Terriglobales bacterium | reverse complement strand
CTCTTGTCCGACGCCTTTAACCTGGATTTTATCTTTGACCGGATGTACCTTCAATCCGGGTTTTCGTCATAGCCGAAAGCAAAATCCTGAATTCAAAATCAACTTCAAAGGCGTCGGACAGGAGTGTCCGACCCACGCACGGCTATGTCTCCGCTGGTTTCCGCACGAGTGGCACGCTCGCGCTTACCTACGCGTGTAAGATAGCTTTTCGCGATGCCAAAAAGACTTTCGCACTACGATCGCGCAGGCCGGGCGAAGATGGTGGACGTTTCCACAAAAGCCGCCAGCAAGCGCGACGCCGCCGCCAGCGCTTTCGTCGCGCTCAAGCCTGCCGTGCTCAAGGCGCTGCCGAAAAATCCCAAGGGCGATCCCCTTGAAGTGGCCCGGCTGGCGGGCATGATGGCAGCCAAGCGAACCTCCGATCTGATCCCGATGTGCCATCCCCTGCAGCTTTCCCACGTTGATGTGACCATGCGGCTGTGCGAGAATGGCGTCGCCATTACCTCAAGAGTTATCACCACGGCGGTTACGGGAGTCGAAATGGAAGCCTTGGTCGCAGCCAGCGTCGCCGCCCTGACCGTGTACGATATGTGTAAGGCGCTGGACAAGGGAATCGAAATCCGGGAGATCGTGCTCGAGCACAAATCCGGAGGCAAGAGCGGTAACTACACCCGAGTTCGAAAGAAGGCTCGCAAGAAGACCTAGCCCTGTCATGCCGAACAGTGTCAAAGTCCTGCTGGTGGACGACAATCCCATGGTCCTGGGGCTGTTGCACGGCGCCCTGACGGCGCTGGCCAGCGTCACTACCTCCAGCGACACTGCCGATGCCCTGCTGAAGGCGGTGGACGACCCGCCCGATCTGCTGGTCAGCGACTACCGCATGCCCGGCATGGACGGCCACCAGTTAGTCGAGCGGCTGCGCAGCCGTCCCAAAACCGCCGGCATTGCCGTGATCCTGCTGGCCAGCAAAGCCGACATTTCGGAAAAGCTTTCCAGCCAGGAGCCGGTGGATGATTTCGTCGAAAAGCCATTCTTTCTCAAAGAGGCCACGCAGCGCATCAAGCGCGTGATCGACAAGATCGCTCTGGAAAAGATGGCCAAGACCGCACCCTCCGACGGCGTCTTGCGCGGCAGCCTGGCGCAGATGAACGTCATCGACCTGGTGCAATCGCTCGAAATGGGACGCAAAAGCTGCGCTCTCACCCTCACCAACGAACGCGATAAATGCGAGATGTATTTCACCGAGGGCCAGGTGACCCACGCGGCTTACGGTTCGCTGAGCGGCGATAAGGCAGTCTTCAAAGTCCTGGGCTGGACGGGCGGCAACTTCCAGATCAACTTCGAAGGCAAGACCAGCAAGCAGACCACCACCCTGAACACTCAGGGCCTGCTGATGGAAGGCCTGCGCATGCTCGACGAATCCAAGCGCGACGATGGCCCCTCCGAGGAAGAAGAGGAAGATGTCCTCCTCGACTCCTGAAACTCTTACTGCCGCAATCCTTACCGTCAGCGATTCTTCAGCCCGCGGCGAGCGTGCCGACCTTTCCGGTCCAGCGGTGGCAGAAATCCTCAAGCGTAAGAATTTTGCGATAGTCGCCACTGAAATCGTCGCCGACGATCAGCCTGCCATTCAACAGGCAATCATTCGACTGGCGGGAAAGGCCCGCCTGGTAACGACCACCGGAGGCACCGGAATCGCCGAGCGTGACGTTACTCCCGAAGCCACGCGGGCGGTGTGCAGCCGATTGCTCGAAGGCGTGGCGGAACGGATGCGCTTCGAAGGCTCCAAGAAGACTCCGATGGCAGCCCTCAGCCGGGCGCTTTGCGGAGTGCGTGAGAAGTCGTTGGTCCTGAACCTGCCGGGAAGTCCCCGCGGCGCAACTGAGTCTCTGGAAGCGGTGATTGATCTGCTGCCTCACGCTATCGAGTTGCTGGCCGGAAATACGAAACACACATAAAGCGACTGTGTGGGTCGGACACTCCTGCCCGACGCCTTTGAAGTTGCCGGTTGTGGGTCAGTTTCATCCAAAC